>CAMAVY010000134.1 GCA_945861675.1 Klebsiella pneumoniae
AACACGCTGGTCACAGCAGACCCGCAACTGGCGCTTCATCGATGCCGTTCACCTCAACCCTGATCACTCAAAACTCAAGGAGGCAGAACCCAACAAAGCCGCAGCTTGATTCACCCTTCGAGGCGACAACTATCTTGAAAACCGCCGCTGTTCGCAAGCTTCAGCCTGTGCGCCTCCCGCGCTGATCCCGTGCCGCCTTCCTCGCAGCGCGCTGTGCTGTGCCTGCCGTAGCGCATGTCGCTGTGCGCGTTGCTGTGCGTGTGGCTGTGCACGTGGCTGTGCACGTCGTGCAGTGCGACCTTAAGTCTTGTGATTTCGCATTGACGATCGTGTTCACGCCCGACACTGTGTGAGGGTCGCGTGGTCTCATCCGTCATGCGATTGCTGCACCAGGATCGCGCTGCATCGCGATTGCCACAGCGCCGAGACATGGCTCGGCTACACAGCCCCGCAGCACGATTCCAAGAAAGTTCTCCACAACACAACTCCAGGACAGACTGCGTTGCGCGAAATTGATGAAGACATACACCCGGACGCTGGCGACCCGGATACCGGCGCAGCAGCGGACTCGGGTTCACGCAGCACAATGACGAATCCGGGTGATTTTTCCGTGCAGCTGCCCGGTGTCAGAGTGGCCCGCAGCCCACGTGACGCGATCGACGCCTACCTGCGCGAGGCTGGCGATCACCGGCTGCTGGTGGCCCGCGAAGAGCAGGAGCTGTCGCGCAGCATGCGCGAAGCCCGCATCAAGCGTGCGCTCTGCTTGTTCCGCTGGTCGAAGGTGCCGACCGAACTGCTGCGTGGCGAAGTTGACAGCGTGCTCGAGTCCGATAAGGCAGCGCGTGCATGCTTCGCGCGTTTGCGGGCAGCGCAAGCCGATGACCAGGCGCAACCGGTTGCCCGTACACAAGCAGGTGCGCCATCCGCGAAAGATCCACTGCCGGTTGCCCATGCTGAAGCGGCCACCTTGCCGTGGCGCGAAGCGAAGCTGCAACCGTTCGTGGCGGAATGGCAGCACCTGTTTCGGCGGACGCAGTCTATTGAACGCGCGGTCCGGCAGCTGTGTCTGTTTGCTGCGGGCATGCCGCACCGCTACTACGCGATGCGTCTGCCTGCGGACCTGCTGGATACGCGTTGGCTGGCAAGTGCGGCACGTGCGCGGGTGATCAGCGCGGATGCCCATGGTGTGCTGCGCCTCGAGCTTGCACCGGTGCTTGCGCCGCTGTCAGCCATCGTGCGCAGCACCGGTATGAACATCGGGTTGCTGCGCGATGGCTACCGGCGCTTCCATGAAACGGATCGGACCTATCGCGGTCTGCGCGACGAGCTGGCCCGGCACAATCTGCGGCTGGTCATCGCCATGGCGCGCAAGTACGAGCGTCCCGGCATACCGCTCGCGGATCTGATTCAGGAAGGCAACGTTGGCCTGCTGCGCGCCATCGACAAGTTCGATCCTGACCTCGGCTATCGTTTTTCGACCTACGCGACCTGGTGGGTGCGGCAGTCATTGCAGCGTGCGCAGCTTGAACAGGGACGCGTTGTGCGCGTGCCGGCGCACGTGCAGGAAGAAGCCCGGTTGCTGTACCGCACGACCGAGACCTTCGTGCATGCGCATGGACGTGAACCGCGCAACAACGAACTGGTGCGGCTGTCGGGGCTGAGCATGGCGCGGCTGAACACGCTTCGGGCGCTCTATGCGGAAGCCATGTCGCTCGATGTTGCGCGGCACGACGATGGCGACGAAAGCTGGCACGCGCACATTGCAGGCGATGTTGAAGGCGGCGACGTCGATCGGGAGCGTGCCGAAATGGCCGCAGCTCTAGACGGCCTGCTGCAGTCGTTGCCAAGCGAACAGGCGCAGTTGCTGCGACTGCGTTTCGGAGTCGGCGCCCGTGCAGAGCACAGCACGGAGATGCTGCGCACGGTGTTGAACCTGTCGCCGTCGCGGCTGCGTGAGCTCGAGCGACAGGCCCTGTCGACGCTGCGTGAGCGCGGTGAAAGCCTGCGCGTTTTCCTGGAGTAGCTCGTCAACGCCATGCTCGCGTCAGGCCGCGTTGTGTTCGGCACGTTCTCTCGAGCAGTGGCAGACCACGCCGGCGCTTGCGCACGTACGCTGGTTCGGCTGCGCCGCGCGTCAGCGCTCATTGCTGGATTGGTGTGCGCGCAGGCGCAGGCAGCGGACTGCGAAGTCGGCGTGGTGCTTGCGGGCGGCGGTGCGCGCGGCGGCGCACACATCGGTGTGTTGCGCGAGCTTGAGCGGGCGCACGTGCCGGTCAACTGCATTGCGGGTACCAGTGTCGGCGCAATCGTTGCTGCGCTCTACGCTACCGGCGCAAGCCCGGACGAGATCGAGGCTTTTGCAGCAAGCATCGATTGGGACCAGGTGTTTTCCGATCGCATCACCCGCGGCGACATCAGTTTCAGACGCAAGCTCGACGATGAGCTGGCGCTGATCCATCCCGGCGTCGGTTTCAGCAATGGCGTGTTCAAGCTGCGCGGTGGGGTCATCACGGGCCACAACATCAGTGGCGTGCTGGCGCGGATCGCGGCGCGGTTTCCCGGTGAACGCGACTTCGATCAGTTCCCGGTGCCGCTGCGCATCGTCGCCACCGACATCGGCACTGGCGAAGCCGTGGTCTTCAGTCACGGTGATCTTGCGCAGGTGCTGCGGGCCAGCATGGCCGTGCCCGGTGTCTTCGCGCCCGTTGAGATTGACGGTCGTCTGTTTGTGGATGGCGGCGTCGCCAACAACCTGCCGGTGGATGCGGTGCGGACGATGGGTGCACGCGCCGTGATCGCTGTGGATGTCAGCGAGCCGCTGTTGCCGCAGGAGAAAATAAAGTCTGCCGTGGATGTGACCGAGCAACTCACCAACATCCTGACAAGGCGGAACACCGCAGTGCAGCTGCAGAGTCTGGGTGAGCGCGACGTCCTGATCACGCCTGAGCTGTCCGAGTTCGGCAACACCGATTTCAGCAGCATGCTGGCCATGATGCCGCGCGGCGCCGAGGCCACTGTGCGCGTGCGGGAGCAACTGACGCGCTTGCAACTGCCGACGGAAGACTACGCGGCGTTGCTACGGGCGCAGCGCCCACAACTGCCTGCACCGCCCACGATTGCGTTTTACCGGTTGCACAACCGCTCCAACGTCACCAACGCCGTGCTGCGCCGGCAGATGCGTCTGGACAAACTGATCGGTGAGCCGCTCACGCCAGCATTGATGCAGCAGCATCTGGCGCTGGCCTATGGCACGGAGATGTTCGAGAGCCTGCGCTACGAGCCGGCGGTCGACGCGCAGTCCGATGCAGTTCGCGGCGTCGACATCTATGTCGATGAGCGCGCGTGGGGCCCGGACTATCTCAATCTGCGCGTGCTTGCCGAAGGTGATCTGGGTGGGTCGGCGGGTGTAAGCGTGGGTATCGACTACCAGCGCGACAACTATTCGCGCAACGGTGGCGAGTGGCGCAGCTACCTGCAGCTGGGCGAGCAACGCCTCATTTACACCGAGTTGTATCAGCCGCTCGGGCGCCGCGATGGCTGGTTCGTGCAGCCTCGGCTGCTGTACAGCAATCGCACGCAGGGCCTGTTCAGCAAGCGCGGCGACCAGCTTGCCGATGTCGACCTGGCGGAGATCTACGGCGAGCTGCGCGGCGGTTACGAGTTCGGCTCGCAGGCGCGGCTCGAGGCAGGCGTGCGTGCAGGGCAGATCGAAGCGCATGCCCGTGTGGGCACCATTCTGCCGCGCGCAGATGATCGCAACATCGGTGAGTGGTTCGGCGGCTTCACCTACGACGATCTGGACGACCGCTTCTTTCCATCCAGTGGCATGCGCGTGTCATTGCAGGAGGTCAGCGGCCGCGGGCTGTTCGGCGCCGACGATCACTTCGATCAGGTCGAAGCAGACGCATTGGGTGCGCTGCAGTTGGGCAGCTGGCGTCTTGCAGGTCGCGCAACCTATCAGCGCACCTTTCGAGGTATTGCGCCACTGCATCGCCGTCCGCGCCTCGGCGGCGTGCTGCGGTTGTCCGGCATCTCGCGCAACGAGCTGACCGGTCAGCAGGCCATGCTGATGGGGATCACCGCATACCGCGCGTTGAATACGCCGGTGCTGCAAACCTATGCCGGCGTCTCGCTGGGCTATGGCGATGTGTTCGAAGACGAACGCTTCGACTTCGCTGAATTGCGTTTGTCTGCGAGCATCTGGGCAGGCACGGACCTGCCGGTCGGGCCGCTGTACTTTGGCTATGGCGTGACCGAGGGTGGTGGCGACATCTTCTTCATCTCGATCGGGCGGCCACTCTGATGCTGCGTGTATTCACCTCGAACCAGCTCGAGGCATTGGCCGACGAGTTCGTTGACCGTTTCAACAGCGCGGTCGCAGACCCGCTTGAGCCGCTCACTGTGATCGTGCCGAGCCTCGGCACGGGCCAGTGGCTGCAGCAGTCGATGGCGGAACGGCTCGGTATTGCAGCGCAGTTCGACATTCAGTTGCCATCCACGTTTGCCTGGACACTGTTCCGCGCATTCGATCCCAGCTTGCCCAAGGAGTCGGACTACAGTCTCGACCGACTGCGCTGGCGCCTGTTCCGGTTGTTGCCAACGTTGCAGGCCGCGGTCTACGCGCCATTGCAGGCGTATCTGGAGGATGCCGACGCTGACCGCGCTGCACGCAAGCGCTACCAGCTGGCCACGCGGCTCGCAGTGCTGTTCGATCAGTACCTGGTGTATCGCAGCGACTGGATCAGGAGTTTTTCGGGCGCGCCGCCGCGGCATCCGCATGAGGCGACACTGTTCGCTTCGGAGCCCTGGCAACAGCCGTTGTGGCACGCACTGGTGGCGGATATCGGGCACAGCCGCCATCGCGCGGAAGTCTTCGAAGAGGTGCTCGGGAAACTGGTAGAGCATGTGCCTGAACCCACAGCTGTTCAGCATGAGCAGATCGTCGGCGTTGCGCTGCCAGGACGATTGAGTCTGTTCGCCGTGCCGGCACTGCCGCCGGATCTGACGCTGCTGTTTGGCGCCCTGGGTATGCACGTGGACGTCGACGTGTATCTGCCCAACGCCTGTCAGATGTACTGGGCAGACATCGTCGGCCCGCGTGCGTTGGCCTGGCGTGGCAGCAAGCGACCCACTGAACGTGCGTCTGAGCACTACTTCGAAAGCGGCCATCCGCTGCTCGCAAGCTGCGGGCGCATGAATCGCGACGGCGTCGATCTGTTCAACGAGCTGGTCGATGCACTGGGCAAAGATGCGGAGATGCACGAGCGTTTTGTTGAGCCTGTTGGCGACACGGTGCTGGCGCAACTGCAGAGCGATGTGCTGTCGCTCGTGGCGCCGGGCGCACGGGAAGCGCGGCCGCAGATACAGGACGTCGACAACAGCATCGGCGTGCATGTGTGCCATAGCGTGCTGCGCGAAGTAGAAGTGCTGCACGATCGTCTGCTTGCCGCCTTTGCCGCCGACGCCACGCTGGAACCGCGCCATATCGTTGTGATGGTGCCGGATCTGGAACGCTATGCACCTGTGCTCGAAGCGGTGTTCGGCAGTGTGCCCGCGGCACGGCGCATCCCCGTCGCTATCGCTGATCGTCTGGACGAAGGCGCGGCGCCGATCCTTGCGGCGCTGCATCAGGTGCTGCGCTTGGACAGCAGCCGCTGGACGCTCAGCGAAGTGCTGGCGTTGCTCGATATCCCAGCCATTCAGGAACGTTTCGAGCTGACCGAAGACAGGTTGCTGCAGGTGCGCCATTGGTTGCTCGAGGCCGGCGTGCGCTGGGGGCGTGATGCGCGTGACTGGACGCGTCGAGGTCTGCCGATAGAGGCAGGTGCCATGCACCCCTCCGCCACTGCGGCGGCCGGAGCGCAGCAGCCGAACACCTGGGCGTTCGGTATCGAGCGCTTGTTGTTGGGTTATGCGGTGCCCGATGGCGCGCCGTTGTTCGATGGCGTCGCGGCGCTGGATGGGGTTGAAGGAAGTTCAGCGCGCACGCTCGATGGTCTGCTGCGCTTGCAGCAGACGTTGCAAATGATCAGCGAAGCGCTGTGCATTCCTGCGACCGCCCTACAGTGGCAGCGACGTATTGAAGGCTGGGTCGACGCGTTGTTTGCGCCAGACGCCGACGATCGTCGCGCGTTCCTTGCCTTCCGCGGCTTGCGCGACGTGCTGCGACGACTGGTCGTCGACGCGGGCGCGGCGGGCGCCGATGTGCTGCTGTCGG
Source organism: Klebsiella pneumoniae (assembly GCA_945861675.1). Taxonomy (GTDB): domain Bacteria; phylum Pseudomonadota; class Gammaproteobacteria; order Pseudomonadales; family Azotimanducaceae; genus CAMAVY01. Next base: position 6,218 of record CAMAVY010000134.1, read on the forward strand.
CGGCGGTGTTGCGCGAACATCTGGAAGGCGCGTTGGCGCTGCCGGCCGAATCACCGCGCTATCGCTCGGGAGCACTGACCGTCTGCACGTTGCTGCCCATGCGCTCCTTGCCGTTTCGCCAGGTGCATCTGCTGGGCATGAACGAACGCGACTTCCCGCGTCAGAGCACCGCGGTGGGGTTTGATCTGATGGCGCGCGTGCCGCGCAAGGGCGATCGTGTGCGCCGCGATGAAGACCGACAGTTGTTCCTCGATGCCGTGCTTTCGGCGCGCGAGCAACTGCACGTGAGCTACGTGGGCGAGGACGATCGCAGTGCTAGCCCGCGCAACCCATCGGTGGTCGTCAGTGAATTGCTGGAAGTGCTGCAAGCCCGCTTTCGTAACGTCGACAGGCTTGTGCGCCGCTATCCGTTGCAGCCGTTCTCGGCGCAGTACGACGACGTCAATCTGGTGACCTATGAGGATCTGTGGACGTCGCTGCCACCGCCGCAGTCCGGTCCGTCGTTCGATCGCGTGGCGGCCCATCACCCGCCTTTGGCGGCCGGCGAACAGCCTGAGCTTCGTTTCAGTCCGGCACAGTTGCGCGCCTTCATGCGCCGTCCGGCACGCTGGTGTCTGCAGCAGTGCCTGGACGTTCGTTTGCCTGAAGCGCTTGAAGGCCTCGAGGACGAGGAGCCCGTGCGCCTGGACGGCCTGGACACATACAACCTCAAGGCTGAAGCGCTGGATGCGCTGCGTGCGGGAACGCTGGATGCCTGGTCCGAGCATGTCAGCGCGCGCGGCGTTCTGCCGCCAGGCTTTGTCGGGCGCCAGCGCCTGGTCGCACTGCGCCTGGCGGTGCGTCAGATTGCAGAGCTGCATGCAGATGACGTCAGTTCAGTGACTGCATCGAAGCAGATCGATCTGCGTTTGCCCGGTGTGCATATCGAAGGTGAACTGGACCGCATCGGCGCGGACGGCTATCTGCATGTGCGGGTCGGCAAACACAAGCCGCGCGATATCTCAGACGCCTATCTTGCACAGTTGTTGTTGTGCGCATCGGCAGAAGCAGAAGACGCCCGCGCAGTCGCGGGCGAGTGGCCTGCGTCGAGGGTGGTCGATGAGAACACCAAGCCACTGCGCTTGCGCAGCGTGCCAGCCGAGGCGGCGCAGGACCGGCTGGTGGCCATCGCGCGTTTGTGTGCTCAAGCGCAGCAAGCGCCCGTGCCGTTGTTGGTAGACACCGCGCAGAAATGGATGACGAGCGGCAGTCTCGACGCCGCGCATGGCGCGTGGGGCGCTGAACAGGAAGCGTTGAACTACGCAGGCGAGCAGTCGCGCAACGAGCGGTATCAGGAGGATGTGAGCCTGCTGTGGGGCGACATGGAGACCCCGCCCGATGGTTGGCAGCAATGCGCAGAGGCTGTGTATGGCCTGTTGAATGACGTATTGCCGGCGCGGCGTGGGCGCGCAGGCAAGGCCGAGGAAGATGACGATGGCGGTGATCCTGGAACGGAAGCGGGCACCGCTGCGGGCCGGGCCAGCAGCGTGACGAGGCCTGCATGAGCGAGCTCGAGCTGCTCAGCTTTCCATTGCATGGCCGGCGCTTGATCGAAGCCTCTGCGGGCACCGGCAAGACCTACTCGATCACTGCGTTGCATCTGCGTGCGCTGCTGGGTGTTGGCATTGCGGCGCCGCTGCCCATCGATCGCGTACTGGTGATGACGTTCACCGACGCGGCCACGGACAGCTTGCGTGAGCGTGTGCGCGGTCGCCTGCAGACGGCGCGTCTGGCGTTGGCGGGTCTTCCCCACGAGCCCGATGATTTCGTCGCCGCGCTCCTGCCGCAGCTGTCGGACCACGCTGCGGCAGAACGATTGCTGCGCAACGCCGTAACGCTGGCGGACACCGCAGCAATCCACACATTGCATGGCTTCTGCATGCGCGCATTGAGCGACGGCGCGTTTGCCAGTGGCGTGCCGTTTGCGCAGGTGTTCAACGTCGACGATTCAGCGCAGCTGCGCATTGCCTGCATGGACGCCTGGCGGGCATTGGTGCGACATGAACACCCACTGGTTGCTGCGGTGTTGCTGGAGATGTGGAAGTCGCCGGACGAACTGCAGCGCGCCGTCGCGCCCGTGCTGCGGCGCGACGATGTGCTGTTGCGCGGCGTACCCGAAGGCGGGCTGGCGGCGTGCGTGGCGGAGCTCGTAGACAGCCAGACAGCGCTGCGCGCGTTTGCAGAGGCGACGCAGCTCCCGGATACGTTGCAGGCCATGGGCGTGTCGACAGCCGCGGATCAGCTTGGTGGTCCAGCGCAGGTAGCGGCCATCCGGCACTGGATGTCCGGCGCGGCGCCGCCGTACGGCCCGTCTGCGGTTTCACTGTTGGCACTGCTGCGGAAGTTCTGTGCGCCAAAATTGTTGAAGGGCCGAGGCAAGCAGGCGTCGAAGTTCGCACAGCGTGATTCGGTTGCCGAGCTGCGCTCCCTCGCTGAGGCGGCGCACGCGGTGATCGAGCGCGTGCGCGTTGCGAGCCTGGCGCAGGCCATCGACCGTGGGCGCGATCGCCTGCGCCTCGACAAACTCGAACAGGGTTTTATCTCGGCCGACGATCTGCTGCGCAACATGCTGGGCGCGCTGCAGGGCGCGCGGGGCGAGCGTTTTGCCGCTTCGTTGCGCGAGCGCTATCCGATTGCGATGGTCGATGAGTTCCAGGACACCGACAGCGTGCAGTGGGCGATTCTGGAACGCATCTATCCGCAGTCCAGTAGTACTACCGGTGCTCGCACGGCGAGCAAGGTTGTGCCGGCCTGCATCCTCATCGGCGACCCCAAGCAGTCGATCTACGGCTTTCGCGGCGCCGATGTGTACAGCTATCTGCACGCTGCCGGCAGCGTCACCGATATGGACAAGCACGAACTGACGCGCAGCTTTCGCGCCAGCCCGGCGCTGGTGCGTGCGCTCAATCGCATCTATCGCGACGTGGATGGCTTTGCCGTGCAGCACATCGACTATCGCCCGGTCGAGAGCGCAGTGCGCGATGCGCGCATCACCCGCAATGAACAGCCGATGCCGGCGCTGACGTTTCAGGTCTGGCCCGATCCGGCGCCGGACGAGAAAGCGCCGTCGAGAACGCTGGCCGTGAATCGGATGGCGCGTGCGGCGGCGTGGCAGATTCATAGGTTGCTGCAGGTCGATGAGACCTGCATCGACGGCAAGCGCCTGCAGGGTCGCGATGTTGCCGTGCTCGTGCGCAGCTGGTGGGAAGGGCGCCGCGTGCGTGATGCGTTGCAGCAGTACGGACTGGATGCAGCCTTCCGCAGTCGCGACAGCGTGTTCGCGTCCGACAGCGCGCGCGAGTTGCGGCTGTTGCTGCGTGCGGCCACGGCACCGGAGGACGAGGGTCTGCTGCGCGGTTTCATGCTGACCGTTATCGGTGGCGTGACACCCGTTGAGTTGCGTGCGCATCCACTGGATTCGCCCGACTGGCAGCGCATGAGCGATGACTATCGCAACGTATTGCCGGCATTGCACAGCCAGGGTGTACTGGCCTGGCTGCGGCAGTGGATGCGCCAGCGCCATGTCGGCGCACGGCTGCGTGCATTGCCGGATGGCCGGCGGCGGCTGACCGACTTGCGTCATGTGTGCGAGTTGCTCGAACTCGAGTGGCGCAGGTCGAGCAGTGTGCTGCAGGTGCTCAACTGGCTTGAGGTACGCATCGCGGAAGCGCGCAATGATCAGGACGAAAACCGCCTGCTGCGCCTCGACAGCGACGAAGGGCTGATCAGCATTCTGACGCTGCACGGTGCGAAGGGGCTTGAATACGGCGTGGTGTTTCTGCCGACGCTCTGGACCGCAAGCAATCGTGGCATCAGGGTTGTGCACGAGGAACGGGGCGCGCCTGAAACGGGCTTTCAGGCGTATCTGGATCTTGATCGTGAGCCAGGCCGGCAGGATGGCAAGCGTGAAGCATTGGCACGGCGTGAACAGCTGGCGGAGGAGTTGCGCATGCTCTACGTGGGGCTGACCCGCGCGCGACGCGCATGCTTCGTGGGCATCAGCAGTTTCGTACCGCACGCCAGCAGCGGCGCGCTTGCGCTGCCCGACACCGCGCTGGGCCACCTTCTGTTCGGCGCCGTCAATGCAGGCGCGAACGACACGCAAACCACTGATCCGCTGTCCCCCCATTCACTGACCAGCGGGGAGATCGTGCAGGCACTCAGCCGCCTTCAGCTCGACGAATCGGCGATCGCCGTGCAGGTGCTGGAACCTGCGTCGGTGCTGCGCGCCGCAGCTCCGGTGGTCGGTGCACCTGTCGGCGCGGACAACGGTGTGATTGCGCCGGCCACGTTGCGCGTCCGGACCTTCCCGGGCCGCGTGCGTGATGATTGGCGTGTGACGAGTTACTCATCGATTGTGCAGGGCGTGAGCGACAGCCAGCCTGGGCTCGCCGACGAACGCGAGGCAGAGGCGCCGAGCTTGCCCAGCGGCGATGCTGCTGTTCAGTACCGCTTTCCGCGTGGGCCTGTGGCGGGCACGTTGCTGCACAAACTGTTGGAGCAGTGGGGTGTCGAGCGCCTTCCACTGGACGCGGCGCGCACGCAGGCCAATCACCTGTCATTGATCGAGTCTGCATTGCGTAGCCACGGGCTGGGCCGTGTAGAGATCGACATACCTGCACTGGCTGTGTGGATCGATGCGGTTTGGCAGGCACCGATCTTGCCGGCAGTACTCGGTGCTGGCGATGCTGGCGGTGCAGCATGCTTGAGCACGTTGCGTCTGCATGTCGAGGTGGAGTTTTCGCTGCCGCTGATTGGCGCAGCTGATGATCCGTATCGACGCGCCGACAGCGCGAACCGCAGCGAGCTGCTGTTGCGGGTGCTGCGGCGGCACGGCTATGCCAGCGGCGCGCTGCGACCGGATCACCTGCGTGGCATGTTGCGCGGCTTCATGGACGCGGTGTTCGAGTGCAATGGGCGCTATTTCATTCTCGACTACAAGTCGAACTATCTCGGGCCCGACGAGGCTGACTACGCGCCGGCCCAGCTTGCCGAGGTGATGCGCACGCATCGTTACGATCTGCAGCTGTTGATCTATGCCGTCGCGCTGCGGCGCTGGCTGCGCGTGCGCGGCGTAACGGCGCTGCCGGAGGCGTTGTACTGGTTCATTCGCGGCGTCGATGCACCCGCTGCCGGAATCTACCACCACGCGCCCAGGGCCGCTGTGCTCGACGAGCTGGATGCTGTGTTCAACGGTGCTTCCGCATGAACACACTGCCCGACAGTGCCGGCCCGTCCGTTTCGCTGGCGCACGCGCCTGTGCTTGCACCGCTGCAGTTGCCGCCGCTACTTGAAGCCGGGAAGTTGAGCCAGTTCGATGTTGCCTTTGCCGAACTCGTGCGCCGACACAGTGGTCTGGCGGCACCCGATTGCGAAGCGATTGATCTGCTGACGTTTGTGGCGGCTGTGGTATGCGCGCGAAGTGGTCGGCAGGATGTGTTTGTGGATGTCGCGCGGCTGCAGGAAGAGGACCCCCTGGAACTGGGCAGTTCCGCCATTTATCCCGCTGCAGAGAAACTGTTGGACGCCATGCGGCGCACGCATGCCGTTCATTGTGTGGATATAGGGTCGGCCGGCGCCGCAGAAGCGATGGGCAGGCCACTGGTGTTGTTCGGCACGCGCGTGTACCTCACGCGGCAGTTTGAGCATGAGCGATCCGTCGCCGCTGCTTTGATTGCACGAGCGACGAATGCACGGGCGCCTCTTACATGGACGACTGGGCCCGCACAGTGGTCTGGCGTATCGCCAGTGGCGGCTGGGCAGAACGATATGCGCGCAGCATTGGAAGCGTTCTTCCCGTCTACGCCTTTCGAGGACGTGAACTGGCAGCGTGTTGCGGCGGCCATGGTGCTGACGCGTGGGCTCACGGTGATCACGGGCGGACCCGGCACGGGCAAGACGACAACGGTCACGCGTGCGTTGGTGTTGCTTGCCCAGCAGCAACCCGACCTGCGCATTGCGCTGGCTGCGCCAACCGGCAAGGCTGCGGCGCGTCTTGGCGAAGCGGTGCGCTTGGCCAAGGCCGAACTGCAACGCACGCTTGGCCCTGCGGCTGCGCGGGCGCTCGATCGCGTGCCTGAGCACGGCATGACGTTGCACCGGCTGCTGCGTTTCTCGCCATTGCAGAATCGCTTCAACCATCACGCGGCGAATCTGCTGCCGTTCGACGTGCTGGTGATCGACGAAGCATCGATGCTCGATCTGCGGCTGGCGCGTGCGGCACTGTCAGCACTGCCTGCCAATGCGCGCCTGCTGCTGGTGGGCGACAAGGATCAGCTGTCCAGCGTGGATGCGGGCATGGTGCTGGGTGATCTGTGCGCGGGGCTCAGCACACACTACGAGCGCGCGCGCTTTTCAGCCGATGCTGCAGCATCGCTCAGTGCACTGACCGGGCAGGCGCTCGCACCGTTGGCCGCCGAACATGTACCGCCCATGGCGGACTGTCTTGCATGGCTGCGGTTCAGTCATCGATTTCAGGCGGGCGGTGCAATTGCGCAGCTCGCAGCTGCCATCAACACGGGCGATGTGTCGGGGTTGCAGGCGGTGTTTGCAGCTTGCGCGTCAGCAGAAGCCGTGGCAGGCGACCATAGCGCGGCAGGTGACCATGCACCGGTGCAACAGCGCGTGCCGGATCAGCAGGCAATCGTGGCGTTGGCTTGTACGCACTACCGTCCGATGCTGCAGCGCGCGCAGGCAGGTGATGCGCTGGGCGCGCTTGCACTGCTGAGCAGCTTTCGCTTGTTGTGTGCAGTGCGCGAGGGGCGCGACGGCGTGCTTGAGTTCAATCGCGCGGTGGCGGCCGCGTTGGGTGAAGCGCGGCCCTTTCGCGAAGCGCCGCAGGCACAGCTGTACGCGGGTCTGCCATTGCTCATCACACGCAATGAACCGCGCAGCGGGTTGTTCAACGGCGACGTTGGCGTGGTGGTGCGGCAGCCGGACGGCGCTTTGCTGGTGGCGTTCCCGGGTGGCGGCGATTCGGCAGCGCCGCAAGCGTCGGCAGTCGACGCGGTGCGGTTGTTGCCACCGTCGCGCCTGCCGAGCTGGGAGCCGGT
>CAMAVY010000135.1 GCA_945861675.1 Klebsiella pneumoniae
GAATGTGTGCGTTGCCCGCGGGCTCCTCAAGGGTTTTCAGCAACGCATTCGCAGCATTGCCGTTCATCCGTTCGGCGTCTTCCAGCACAACAATCTTGCGTAGGCCGAGGCTGGTGCCGATGACGAAGTCAGCCAGCTCGCGAATCTGATCGATCTTGATCTGCCGTGCAGCGGACTCAGTGTCGACCCCTACCCAGCGCAGGTCTGGATGCGCATAGCTTTGTTCATCGGTCTCACCGGGCTGGTCGAGCAGTTCGGCAATCCAATGCCGCACCAGACGCTTCTTTCCCCAGCCCACCGGGCCGTGAACCAGCAAGGCATGCGGCAAACGGTTCTGATCGCGCCAGCTGCGCAATGTGTGCTGGTGCACCTGCAACCAAGGCAACGGAACATCCGCACCCGTCGACCAGGCCAGTCCGGCGGTCATGAACGTAACCCTGCGACGTGGGCGCAGGTGTCGGCAATCACTGACGCAAGTGGCCGCCCCGCATTCACCACGCGCACCCTGCGGGGTTCGCTGATCGCACTGGCCAGATAGGCCGCGCGCACGCGTTCGAAAAACGCGCGTGATTCCTGCTCGATACGATCCAGCTCGCGACCTGCCTGGCGGGCCGATGCCGCATTCGGTGCAAGGTCATAGAACAGTGTCAGATCCGGGGCGAGATCGGGATGCACAATGTCTGCGACAGCTTTGATCCAAGCGACAGGAAGTGCTCGACCTGCGCCCTGGTAGGCATAAGTTGCATCGGTGAATCGATCGCACAACACCCACTTGCCCTGTTGCAACGCTGGCCTGACGACGATCGCAAGATGCTGCGCCCGCGCCGCAAACATCAGGAGCAGTTCGGCGCGTGCGTCCAACGGTTCCGTGCTGGTGGTCAGCAGCAGCTTGCGAATTGCTTCCGCGAGCGGCGTACCCCCGGGTTCACGTGTGACCACCACATCCAGGCCCGCAGCGCGCAGGAAATCGGCCGCCGCCGTCAGGTTTGTTGATTTGCCGGCACCATCGATGCCTTCAAAGGTGATGAATTTCCCGGACCGCCCGGTTGCGCTGGCTGTTTGTGCGTCTGGCATCGGTCCGCTAATGCCCGCGCTGGTAACGATCCACGGCGCGCTCGTGTGCGCCAAGATCGTTGCTGAATTCGCTCGAGCCGTCGCCACGTGCAACGAAGTAGAGCGCATCCGACTGTGCAGGATGCAGGCTCGCATGCAACGCGTCGGCGCCGCAGAGTGCGATCGGCGTGGGTGGCAGCCCCGCGTATACGTATGTGTTGTAAGGACTGTCGAGCGCCAGATCCGCCTTTCTGATGTTGCCGTCGAACTGCTCACCCAGTGCATAGATCACTGTGGGATCCGTTTGTAGACGCATGCCGAGACGCAATCGCCGCACGAACACGGCGGCGATGTCGTCACGCTCATCAGCGCGGCCGGTCTCCTTCTCCACGAGCGATGCCATGATCAGCGCTTCATACGGCGCGACATAAGGCAGATCCGGCGCGCGTTTCGACCAGGCCTCAGACAACACAGCCTCCATGCGTTGATGCGCGAGCTTGAGGATATCCACGTCAGACATCCCGGCCACGTATTCGTAGGTATCGGCCAGAAACAGACCCTCAAGACTCGGCCGCGCAATTCCGAGCCGCCCGCGAATCTGGTCCTGGCCCAGGCCCTTGAGTTCGTGCCGCAGTCGGTCGCTCCGGTTCAAGGCTGCCTGGACCTCGCGGAATGTCCAACCTTCTATGAGCGCGACGCGGCGGCGGACGACGTCGCCAGCAACGATACGCTGCAGCAGGCTGCCTACGGTCTCGGCGTCACCCAACGCGTACTCGCCTGCCTGAAGTCGCGCAGCGCTGTCATTGATGCGCGCCAACCAACGGAAAGCCCACACGGGCAACGTCATGCCGTGTTCGTCACGCAAGAGTTTGCCAAGCTGGACCGCAGACGAGCCCACCGGAAGTTCGAGCGACCCAGGCGACAACTTTGCCAGCGGCAACTGCAGGCAGCCCCAGCCGACGATCGGCAACATCAGCACGAGTGCAGCGATAAGCGTGAGCCAATGTCGCCGCACATTCACGGACAGAGCACCTTCTGCATGTTTCCTGACGTCAAATACGGCGTGTGCGCCGGGGCCTGAGAGCTTGGCACCCGTCCTGGTACGCGCACAGTGAACCGTGTTCCCCGCGAGGCTTCGCGGAATGTTCCCGTGTTCACACGCGCCGGAAGATCAGTGTCCCGTTGGTCCCGCCAAATCCGAACGAGTTCGACAGCGCGGCGTTCACCGGCATGTTGCGCGCCGTATGCGGCACGTAGTCGAGATCACACCCCTCACCCGGGTTGTCGAGATTGATCGTGGCGTGCACGGCCTGATCACGGAGTGACAGTATCGCGGCCACCGCTTCCACTGCACCGGCAGCACCAAGCAGATGGCCAACCATCGATTTTGTGGAGCTGATGGCGACGCGCGTATCGTTGCCAAACACGGTCTTGATGGCCTTTGTCTCGGCCAGGTCTCCCACCGGCGTCGAGGTGCCGTGGGCATTTACGTACTGAACCTCGTCTGCGTTCATGCCGGCGTCGCTCAATGCATTTCGCATCGACCGTACGGCGCCTGCGCCATCTTCCGGCGGCGCAGTGATGTGATGGGCGTCGCCGCTCATGCCAAATCCCACGAGTTCGCAGTAGATGTTCGCGCCGCGTTTTCGCGCGTGTTCGTACTCTTCGAGAATGATTGCGCCAGCGCCATCGCCCAGCACAAATCCGTCGCGATCACGATCCCAAGGGCGACTGGCCTGCTGCGGCGCGTCGTTGCGCGAAGACAGCGCTTTCATCGAGGCAAACGCGGCCATCGTGGTCGGCGAGGTCGCCATTTCGGCCCCCCCGGCAACCATGACATCAGCATCACCGTAGCGAATCATGCGGCCGGCGAGCCCAATGTTGTGGGTGCCCGTTGTGCAGGCCGTAACAACGGCAATGTTCGGGCCTCGGAAGCCATACTTGATCGACAGGTTGCCGGAGATCATGTTGATGACACTGCCGGGCACGAAGAACGGCGACACTCGCCGCGGGCCGCTCTTCTCAAGGGTCGCGTAGGTCTGTTCAATCGTGATGATGCCGCCGATGCCCGAACCCAATGCAACGCCCACGCGATCCAGATCGAGCTGGGCGGAATCGAGCCCAGCATCCTGCACTGCCTGCATTGCGGCCGACATGCCGTACTGAATGAACTGATCGACCCGGCGCGCCTCCTTCATTTCCATGAACGGCGACACGTCGAAACCGCGGACGCTTGAGCCAAACGTCACGCTGAACCCTGTGGTATCGAATTGATCGATCGCGGCAGCACCGCTGCGGCCTGCAAGCAGCCCGGCCCAGAAATCGGCAACCGTGTGCCCGATTGGCGTCAAAGCGCCGAGCCCCGTCACCACTACCCTACGGCCGGACATGGCAGTCTCCCGCTGAAGTCAGCACAGGCATGTTCCGTTGGGCAGCATTCCAGTCTGGCACGCCCATACATGCCTCCGACTCAAACACGGCCCCAGGGAATTGAAGAAAAAGCACCCGCGTGGTCTCTACGTTGGGTCTGCGCGTGCTCAGACGTGCGCCCAGGTAGATGACGCTATTGATGCTTCTTGATGTAGTCGATCGCTTCTCGGACAGTCGTGATTTTCTCGGCTTCTTCGTCGGGGATTTCGGTTTCGAATTCCTCTTCAAGTGCCATCACGAGCTCGACGGTATCGAGCGAGTCGGCACCGAGGTCCTCAACGAAAGATGCGTCTTCCTTCACGTCTTCTTCCTTGACGCCAAGTTGTTCGCAGATCAGTTTTTTGACGCGTTCTTCGACACTACTCATCTTTCTGAAGGCTCCCGTAGGAAGTCAGGCACTGCGCGGCGGCGCCTAGTTTCGGTTAAACAATTAAGTGGTTCAAGGCAAGTTAACGGAGAAGGCAGCACATTCACCAACTTCTGCCGCATTCGCACGGCCGATCCGGCCGGCTGGTGGGGATGATGCCCCTTCAACTCATGTACATGCCCCCATTGACATGAATTGTCTCGCCAGTGATGTAGCCAGCCGCATCACTGCAGAGAAACGCGACCAACGTCGCGACGTCATCGACGCTACCCAAACGGCCCATCGGGATGTTCGCAAGCATCGACTCTTGTTGCGCATCGTTCAGCGCTGCTGTCATGTCTGTTGCGATGAAGCCTGGCGCGACAACATTCACCGTGATGTTGCGCGACGCTACTTCCCTCGCCAGCGCTCTCGAAAAACCTTCGATGCCTGCTTTCGCCGCGGCATAGTTGGTCTGCCCGGCATTACCCATTCCGGCGACAACGGATCCGATATTGACGATGCGGCCCCAACGCGCGCGCATCATGCCACGCACCAGCGGCGAACAGGTTCGAAACAGCGCGGTGAGATTGGTCTGCATAACCTCGCTCCACTCCGCAGGTTTCATACGCACGATCAGGTTGTCGCGGGTCACGCCAGCGTTATTCACAAGTATCAGGGGCGCACCTTCGCTTGCACTGATGCTGGCCAGGGCCGCAGTCACAGAGGCATCGTGGTCGACGCGCATTTCGATGCCGCGACTGCCGGGGCTCAATTGTTCCAAGCGCTCGCTGATGGCGCTGGCACCGGTTTGCGACGTTGCGGTGCCAACGACCCGGAAGCCGTTCCGGGCCAGACGATCGGCAATCGCCGCACCAATGCCTCGGGAAGCACCCGTGACGAGCGCGACACGTACCGATGACGGATCCAGATCGGCTGCTGCTGTAGCAGTCATCTGGTCAGGCGTCCGCAAACGCTACTGCGGCGGCCAAGCCGGCAACGCTGCCAGCGCTCTCAACGGTCAGTGATTTGTCGATGCGCTTGACCAGGCCGGCCAGCACGCGACCCGGACCGCACTCGATCATGCGTTGCACGCCGAGCGCGCGCAGCGCTTCAACGCAGCCGGTCCACTGCACCGGCTGATGAATCTGCTCAATCAGTTTGCGACGAATCGTGTCGAGGTCCGGTGACGTTGCTGCGTCGACGTTCTGCACCACCGGCACAGCGGGCATCTGCAACAGAACGTCGCGAAGTGCGCCGGTCATCTCCAATGCGGCCGGTTTCATCAACGCGCAGTGCACCGGCACGCTGACGGCGACGCGCATGGCGCGCTTTGCGCCAGCCGCTTTGCACAGTTCAATCGCACGATCTACGGCGGCACTTGTGCCGGCAATGACAACCTGACCGGGCGAGTTGTAGTTGGCGCAGGAAACGACCCCAAGCGCTGCGGCCTCGGCACAGCACCGCTCGACCTCGCTGTCATCGATCCCGAGTACCGCCGCAACGGCACCAGCCCCCTCTGGCACTGCCCGCTGCATCGCCTCGCCGCGAAGCTTCACGAGGCGGACCGCATCGGTGAATGCCATGGCTTCGCTGCACACCAACGCGGTGTATTCGCCAAGACTGTGCCCCGCCATAGACGACACACGCGCCCCGGTCTGACTGCGCCACACCCGATAGGTAGCGACACTCGCCGTCAACACAGCGGGCTGCGTGACTGCGGTTTTGTTCAGCTCGCTCTCGGGGCCACTCTGAGCAAGCGCCCACAGGTCATAACCCAGGACACCGCTTGCCTCGGCAAAGGTCTGCTGTATGACCGGATGCACCGCAGCGAGATCGGCAAGCATGCCGATTTCCTGGGAACCTTGCCCCGGAAAAACGAGCGCGAGATGAGTCACTGACAGCACTCCAAGATTGCCCCACCCCAATGCGGATCATTCTGAAAACGACTGCCCTGAATATCGGAAGCCACGAGCGACACGTCGCTCGCAGCGCTGCCTGGACAAACGCAGAACACTATCTCCAATGCGAGTCCGGCTGATGGAAAGCACCGGACTCAGCGAATCGGTTGGTTCAGTCGGCCGTTTTCTCGTTCACTTTGCGGCCACGATAGAAACCGTCTTTGGTCACGTGGTGACGGCGATGTGTTTCGCCTGTCGTGCCATCCACAGACAGCGCCGGCGTGCCCAGCGCATCGTGCGAGCGTCGCATGCCGCGTCGTGAGCGGGTCGTTTTGCCTTGTTGGACGGCCATTGCAAATCTCCAATCATTTTCGTGATCGCACCGCGTCAGTCGCGTCGCGTAGGGACCGGCCGATTAGGACCGGCCTTCATTAAATCGCTGAGCCCACTGAACGGCGACTCGGAAAGCTCCTCTGTTGCGCCGTACTGCAGACGCGGCCGATTCGGGCATGTATCGAAACGACCACACACCACTTCCGGCAGATTCAATATGAGCTCGTCTTCCAGTATCTCGACCAGACTGATCTCATCGTCGGCCACGACCAGGACGTCCGTTGCAGGCATGAGCGCCTTGGCTTCGTCGTCGCTTCGCACGAGCATTGTCACGATTTCGTGCCTCAGCTCGTAATCCATGTCTTCGGCACATCCCTGACAATTCAGGCGAACCGTGCCGGAGATTTCTCCACCGATCCTGCATCTACGGTGCTCATCGAGCGCGAACTGCGCCACGACGGCAAGCTCGCCATCACCGTTCAGCAGTAGTGCCGCCAGTCTTTCGAAACTTTCGAGCGGAATTTGGGCTTTCAGCACCGCTTCCCGAGCACCAAGTTCGTACGGACGGACAGCCTCTTTGGAAGCACCGGTCGACATGGGGCGGCAATGGTAGGGATGCACCCCCCCCACTGTCAAAAGCCGCTGCGTAAGTAAAGCCAAGTGCCGAAGCACTCGACACGTTACTGGCGTGCTCCAATCGCAAGTCGTTTGAACATACGAGGGCCGCCAGGTTGAATTTGATTCTGGCCTCAACGTCCAGCTACCGAGCCGCCCTACTGCGTCGCCTGGGTGTCGCATTTACGCCCGTTGCGCCGCGCGTCGATGAGACACCAGCCGCAGGCGAGCGCCCCGTTGACCTCTGCCGCCGGCTGAGTGCGGCGAAGGCGCATGCCGTGGCGAACGATTATCCAGGCGCTGTTGTCATTGGCTCAGATCAGGTCGCGACCTGCGGCGGCCAGGTGCTCGACAAGCCTGGAAATCTGGACAACGCCCGCGCGCAGCTGGTGCGGCTGAGCGGCACGACGTGTCAATTCCTGACCGGGCTTCATCTGTGCTGTCCAGGCGGGCGCGAATACACCTTCGTCGTGCCCTTCGAGGTCCGTTTCAAGCAACTCGACACGCGGCTGATTGATGCTTACCTGCGTTACGACCAGCCGTTCGATTGCGCCGGCTCGTTCAAGTCTGAAGCAGCGGGGATCGCGCTATGCGAGTGGATGCGAGGTGATGATCCGACGGCACTGATTGGGCTCCCGCTGCTTCGGCTGTCGCAGGTGCTGCAGGCGGTTGGCGTACCGCTGTTTGCTGAGCCAAAGCGTTGATCGCCCAAGCCGCTCAAGGCTGTTTACCTCAGCCGCTCAAGGCTGTTTACCTCAGCCGCTCAAGGCTGTTCACCTCAGCCGCTCACGGCTGTTCACCCAAGCCGCTCAAGGCTGAGCCCAAGTGCGGCAAAAGCATCCGGCAGCGGCGCCTGCACTGAGACGTGCCCCAGTTGGAGGCTGAACGCGTGTAGATATAGCCGGGCTGCCCAACCAGCCTCCCAGCGCACAGCATCCCGCTCAGGTGCACCGTACTTGTCGTCGCCCAGTATCGGATGCCCCAGATAGGCCAGATGTACACGGATCTGATGCGTCCTGCCGGTCACCAACCGCAAGCCAAGCGCGGTCCATCCATCACCACGGATCACCTTCTCGACGATCGTCGTGGCCGGCACGCCTTCAGCATTGACGCGGACCACGCGTTCGTTGCCACGCTGGGTACGCAACAGTGGCAGGTCGATGCTGATGGTTCCACGCTGCCAAACTCCGTGCACCACAGCGACGTAGCGCTTGGTGGCTTCCCGTTCGCGCAGCATGTCCTGTGCTAAGCGCAACGAGGCGCGACGCTTGGCAAGGGCCAGACAACCCGAGGTATCCCGGTCCAGCCGATGAACGAGCTCAAACCCTGGCGCCGACCGATGCTCGCGCATCGTTTCCACAACGGCCGATGCAACGCCGCTGCCCCCGTGTACCGCAATGCCCGCGGGTTTGTTCAGGATCAGCAGACCGTCATCCTCGTACAACACCGCCGCCTCCAGCGTTGCGGCGAGCCGAACGCTGCCACTCGCAGGTCGCTCTGGCGTCGCCAGATGCACAGGTGGAATACGCACGCCATCGCCGGCCGAAAGGCGCGTTGTCGGCTTCGCCCGCCCGCCGTTGATACGCACCTCGCCGCGTCGCAGCATCTGATAGATGCGCGAGCGCGGCACGCCCTTGAGGTGGCGCGTCAGGAAGTTGTCAATGCGTTGACCAGCATCCTCATCTTCGGCGGTCAGAATTCGTGCAGGCTGCAAAACGTCACCTCAGGCTGGAACACGCGCAGGGCGATCGCCGCCCCGTGGCTTGAATTGAGGACTGCGAGTGGCGCGCCGGTCTGCAGATGCTCGGTCCGCTTCGCAGGCAGGACGAGCCTGCTTTACCGACAGCCTGCAGGCAGGATGTTCGTCCGGTTTGGGACGGCCACAGACTTGCTGCTATAGTCCAGCCGCCGTGAGCACTGCTGGTCGCCGATCTCTGATCGCCCAGCGCCGTAGATCGGCTTTTAGAACTTTCCCAATAACCATAAAACGGACACGCGTTACGCCGCCGCTCGCTGTGCGGATGGGCGGATGTAATGAGTATGCCAACCCTGCTCACACTGATCAGTCTTTTTCTCGCAGCCGTGCTGCTTGTCGGCGGTTCGCTGGTGCAAAAACCCGGGCTTGGTGCGTCATTCCGACGCGCCACGAATTCCCGTGTGCAGCCGCGACCGTCAGATCCAGGAATCCGGGCCACACATGCCCGACGTGCCTCGATCAGCCACGGCGTTCAAATTCGACCGATGAGGCAATGCGCCCCTGGCGTTGCGTTCCCACTGCGGACTCATGCGCGCAATCGCGCAATGAGCGGTGCGGTGCGGACCCTGCCCATCGATCCCTTGCGAACTGCTCGAGAAGTACTGAGTCAGCTGGGGCGCCCGCGCACAGGATTCAGACATGAAGAGAATGCTTATCAACGCCACTCAGCCGGAAGAGCTGCGTGTGGCGCTGGTCGATGGCCAACGCCTATTCGACCTGGACATCGAAAACAGAACACGCGAACAAACCAAAGCCAACATCTATAAGGCGCGCATCACCCGGGTTGAACCCAGCCTGGAAGCAGCTTTTGTCGAGTTCGGCTCCGAACGCCACGGTTTTCTGCCGCTCAAGGAAATCTCCCGCCAGTACTTCAAGCCCAAATCCGAGGGCGGACGGCAACAGATTCAGGATCTTGTGCACGAGGGCCAGGAGCTCATCGTCCAGGTCGACAAGGAAGAACGCGGCACAAAGGGCGCGGCACTCACAACTTTTCTGAGTCTGGCCGGCAGCTATCTTGTCCTCATGCCGAACAATCCGCGGGCTGGCGGTATTTCGCGGCGCATTGAAGGCGATGAACGCGACGAGCTGCGTGATGCGCTGTCGTCGCTGAACATTGCGCCGGGCATGGGCGTCATCGTGCGCACGGCAGGTGTAGGCCGCAGCAGCGAAGACCTGCAGTGGGATCTCGACCACCGCATGAAGACCTGGGAAGCCATTCAGCAGGCTGCGGAAAGCGTCTCAGCGCCAGCGTTGCTGTGGCAGGAGAACAACCTGGTCCAGCGTTCATTGCGCGATTATCTTCGCAACGACATCGGCGAAGTGCTCATCGATACCCAGGAAGCGTTCAACGAAGCAGCCGCGTTCATGGACTCGGTGATGCCGCAGCTGCGCAGCAAACTGAAGCTGTACCACGACCCTATTCCGCTTTTCAACCGCTATCAGATCGAAAGCCAGATCGAGTCCGCGTTCCAACGCGAGGTTCGATTGCCATCCGGCGGTGCGATCGTGATCGACCCGACCGAGGCGCTGGTATCCATCGACATCAACTCGGCGCGCGCCACGAAAGGCGCCGATATCGAGGAAACAGCGCTCAATACCAACCTTGAGGCTGCAGAGGAAATCGCCCGGCAGCTGCGTCTGCGCGATATGGGTGGCCTGATCGTGATCGATTTCATCGACATGTCTGCCGCGCGCAACCAGAAGGCGGTTGAAAACAAGATTCGCGAAGTGCTGGAAAGCGATCGGGCGCGCATTCAGCTCGGCCGCATCTCACGTTTCGGACTGCTTGAGATGTCGCGCCAGCGCATGCGTCCGTCGTTGGAAGAAACGACCACGCTGCCGTGCCCGCGCTGTCACGGACAGGGTCGAATACGCGATGTGCGTTCGCTTGCGCTTTCGGTGCTGCGCATCATGGAAGAAGAAGCACAGAAGGATCGCAGTGCCATCGTGCGTGCGATCGTGCCAGTCGCCATGGGCAGTTTTCTGCTGAATGAGAAGCGCGCAGAACTCACAGCGATTGAGAAGCGCACACGCACGCGGCTGGTGGTCATTCCCACTGCGGCGTTGGAAACGCCCCACTTCGAAGTGCAACGCATACGCGAAGACCAGGCCGCCGCCGAAGCAGACGTTGCAAGCCACGAACTGGCGGAACAGTTCACCGAGGATCAGCCCGAGCCCACGCTCGAAGCACGACCCGTGAAGCCGCTGCCAGAAGCTGTGGTCAAGGCCATCATTCCGACCGCGCCACCGCCGCTTGCTGCGCGGCAGGCAGCCGCAGCAGAAGAAGCATCGGCGGCGGCTGCGATCCCGGCACCCGAGCCCGCGCGCGCGCCTGCACCAGTGCAGAGTCAACCGGCTGCGCCCGCGCCATCCGGTTTTCTTTCGCGGCTGGTGCGATCTCTGTTCGGTGGCCCTGAAACCACCGCGCTGCCACAGCAGCAACCGGCAGCCCCTGCGCGCTCCAGCGCACCCGCGCAGCAGCCGAGCGCTGGCATGCCTGCGCGCAGCGCAGACCCGTTATCGCCAGCCCTGGATGGAACGGAGCAGACAGCTCGCAGTGGCGGCGAGGAACGCGGTCGAAGACGCCGACGCCGCAGAGGGGAAGGCCGCGGGGAAGCAAGAGGCGAAGGCCGAGGTGAAGCAGGAGTCGAAGGCCAACCTGAAGCGCGTGGCGAAGCCGGTGCCCGCACCGAAGGGCGTGCTGATAGCCGCAGCGCTGAACCGCGCACTGGTGGCCGCGGAGAACGCCGCTCCGGTCAAGACGACCAGGGCCGCACAGCTCGCCCGCAAGACGCTCAGCGGGAGCCCGGCCCCCCAGCGCGTAGCGCGTCGGGACAAGAAGCGCGTAGCGCGTCTACACAGGATGCGCGCGCCGATCAACGGCCAGCGCGAGATTCGAGCGATGGGCGACCGGACGAAAAACGCGGTGGACGCGGAGGGCGCGGCAGCGCGGACGGGCAGGCTGACGCCGGTCCACTCGCCCGGCAGCAACGCGATGTCGAGGACGACGACGATCATGACGACAACGTCATCGCCCGCCGGGAAATCCGGGAGGCCGTTGACCTCGGCACTTTTGCCCGTTCCGAACAGGAAATCGGCCGCAGTCGACGCCGACCACGACGCCACCGCGGACCACGTGGGAATGAGGCGGAGATCGCCGAAGCGCTTGCTGAGACCGCTGCTGCCAGCGCACCCGGCGCAACAGATGCTGCTGCAGCACAGAGCGGCGAGCCATCTGCAGGTGGCGATGCAACAGCGCCGCAGAGCGTCGTGAACGCAGAAGCTGCAAATGCGAGTTCCGGCGCAACGGCAATCAGCGCGCCGCCGGTGCAACGCGCACCGCGACCTCCGGAGCCGAACCCGCAGGTTGAGATCATCGAGTTCAAGATCGAACCACGTGCACGACAGCTGGCGCCTCGGCACCGCGCTGCCAACGATCCCCGTGAATTGCGCAGGCAGCAACGCCTGGCGCAACTGCAGGGCGGTGCTGCGCCAGCGCACGCCGCACCGGCGGCGGCGCAGCCAGCTGCACCAGCGCCCGTACCCGCGCCTGCCGCAACACCGGCCGTCGTGGCCGAAGTACCGCAGATGGCCGCCGAGCCCATGGAGCACAGCGCAGACATCGACGGGGCAGCCGCCAACAGCGCAGCCGTCGAGATCGCAGCCAGCGAAACCGCCACGGCATCGCCTGCAACCGACGTAGCAACCGCGGCATCCGGCACGGAGCGCACCACCGAGTGATCCAATCGCAATTGAAGCGCGACTAGAACGATCAGACGCGTTACCTCAAGGTGACGCGTCTGATTGCGCGAAGGTGCCTGGTCAATTCGAAAGGTTCGCTGCGGCCTCTCCAGGAAAAACCAATCGCGGCTCGGCGTGCAGCTGCACGGCGAACAGATGGCGGACATCGTCAGCAATGCGGCTGGCAGTCGCAAGCACGTCCGCGCGGCTCGCTCCGCCGCGATTCACCAACACGAGCGGCTGCCGTCGCCACGCTTCTACGCGGCCATCGATACGCCCCTTCCATCCCGCGCGTTCTATCAAGGCGGCCGCAGGCAGCTTGTAATGCGTCGCAACCGACGATGCTGCACGCCCGGCTGCGGATTCCCCGCCTGCAGACTGACGCCGAGCAAGTTCACGCAGGCTGGGGTGGCGCTCGAACAGTGCCTCTGCGCCGTTCAGATCAAGCACGGGATTCTTGAAGAAGCTGCCGACATTCCCGTGCTGCAGCGGGTCGGGCAGTTTGCGCCGGCGCACAGAGATGACAGCCTCTGCGTATTGAGTCGCCGTCGGCTGGGCAAAACCCATTCGCTGTAGTTCCTTCTGCACCTCGGGATACTTCGCCCGTGGCGCCGAGTGCCGTCGAAGTCGCAGTTGCACCGAAGTGATCAGCCGCGCTTCACCCGCCGCCTTGAAGCCGCTATCGCGATAGGCGAATCCACACGCATTGCCGGCGAAGGTCTGCACCTCAGATGAGTCGGTGAGCAGTACCTCGACACGCTCCACAACGTCTGACAGCTCACCACCGTAGGCGCCGATGTTCTGCACAGGCGCCGCGCCGACTGTGCCGGGGATGAGGGCCATCGCCTCGAGACCCGACAGGCCCATGCCAAGACTGCGGCGAACGAGGTCATGCCAGTTCTCCCCTGCCGCAACTTCCAGCAATACCGACTGCGCATCTTCCTCAACGAGCCTGACACCGCGCAACGCAACGCGAACCACCAACCCCTCGAACTGCGCCGGCAGGATGAGGTTGCTGCCACCGCCCAGCGTGAACCAGGGAAGCCCCTGCTGATGCGCAAACCCAATGGCACCACGAAGCTCGCGAAGAT
>CAMAVY010000136.1 GCA_945861675.1 Klebsiella pneumoniae
CCCAGCGGCACGCGGCTCATCATCTCGATGCCGCAGCTCATCACGATTTCTTCCATGCCACTGCCGATCATCGCGGCACCCAGCGACGTGGCCTGCTGCGACGAACCACACTGCGCATCGATAGTTGTGGCTGCGACTTCCAGCGGTAGACCCATCGAGAGCCACGCAACGCGCGCGACGTTGAACGCCTGCTGGTTGATCTGCGACACGCAGCCGCCAATCAACTGCCCCACCGCTTCAGCGGGCACGCCTGAACGTTTGAGCGCGGCCACCTGCACTGCGCCCAACAGATCAGCAGGCATAAGCCCAGCCAGACCTTTACCGCGTTTGCCGATGGCGCTACGCGCCGCTTCTACGATGTATACATCCCGCATGGTGTTCTCCAGATGGTCGAGCAAACCGGAATGATCACTCACAGCGGCAAAGGTTTGCCACCACTGACGCCAGTGCTTTAGCGTATTCACGGATCGCCACACTCAGGCGGTCGCACGGCACAGTGTTAGCGTGCGGCCCCATTCCATAGGGCCCGTTCCAACGGCCCCGTTCCAAAAGGAAGAGATGAAACTCAGATTCGACTCCGACTCCCTGCGGCTTCGTCTCGATCGCGAAGAGGTCGACGCACTCGGGCGCGGGGAGTCCGCGACATCAGTGGCACATTTCCCGGACGGTCGCGCACTGCACTGGCGGCTCGAGGCCCAGGGCAATGAGCTCGCTGCGACATTCTCAGATGGGATGGTCCGCGTGTGCATGCCGTTGGCGACCGCCAGACACTGGGCAAGCGACGACACGGAGGTATCCGTGCGCGGCCAGATCGCCGCGCCACCGGGCACATTGAGCATCCTGATCGAAAAGGACTTCGAGTGCCTCGAGCCACGCGCGGGCGAGAGCCAGCGCAACCGCTTCACGAACCCCAAGAAGCAGGCGTGAGCGCCGCACTGTGCGACGTTCTTCCGTCACCTTTCGCGCGCCTCATTGACAGTTATTTGACCAATCGCAATTGCCTGCTATGACTTGTGCAGGCACAAGTTGCCATTCGACGTGCGGCTTCAAGCACGCTGGCAGGCCGGGCCCATTGGTAACCCAGGCCCGCGCCAGGCGAGCGCAAAGAGACGCACACGACGCACCTACAGGTAAACACCGAGTTGCAGCCCATGGCAGCAATCAAGTCCAAGCGGCCATCCGCCGCCCCATCCCCCACCAATGTGACCCGCCGACCCTACGGTCGACGCATTACCGATCGTCAGACATCGACGCTTGCCCAGATGGCGCAGGCCGCGGGCTTGCCTGTTGCGGGCTCGCATCTGGCAGCAATCCAAGCGCGGAGGCTGCAGGTGCCGGGGCTGCTACCGCCTGCCTTGCACACACCAGGGCAGCAGCCCAGCCAGTTCGCGTTGCCATTCCCTGGCAACTACAACGAGCAACCCGCAGGGCGATTGAATCCGGCATTGAAACAACGTCGCAGGCGCGTTGGGCCGCGACCGCCGGCAGCGCAAACGCCGAGCAACGATTGGTCCGATGCATTGCTTGCGGCCTACGCCCCGCCAACGATCGTGCTGAGCAATGAACTCGAAATGCACGCGACCGTCGGCGCCGACACCACCGACTATCTGCGCCGCAAGCATTGGCACCGCGGTGAGCGCATGGAAGTCCTGCCTGCGCCCGACCTGCTGCCGCACTTCCTGCGGCTGTGTGGTCGCGGCCGGGCTGACGGCAGCACGCTGGTCACACGCCCGGATGGCACGCGCCTGCGCATGTGTCTGCGCGTGCAGCAAAGCAGTGCGAACAACAGCGAGCAACGCTTCAGCTACCTCTCGTTCGAACCCGATTGTGCAACGCCCGTCGCGACAGCTTCGCTCGTGGCGCAGTCGCCGCCACTACGCGATAGGCAGCCGCGCGATACGCCGCCGCGCACTGCGCTGCTCCGGACAGAGCTGGCCGACAGCCAACGCGCCATCGCCTACATCGTGGGCGAACTCGACGACTCGCAGACAACGCTTGAGCGTCTGAGCATGGAGCTGCACGGGCGCAACGCGGAGCTGACGCTCACCAACGCCGCGCTCAGTGAACTGAACGACGATCTGATCGCCCGCAACGACGAGCTCTCACGTGCCGCAGCGCTGCTTCAGACCAGCCGCAACGATGCCCAGCTGGCATTGCAGGCGCAACGCATTCAGCAGGCGGAAGCCGTTGATCAACTGACTGGCGGCATCGCGCACGAGTTCAACAACATTCTCGCGTCGATCATGGGCTACACAGACCTGCTCGCGCGCGTGCTGCACGACGCGGCCCGCGAGGTGGGACGCGACACGGCAGAACCTGCCACCGCGCAACGCTACGTTGCCGAAGTCATGCGCGCCAGCGAACGCGCACGCAGCCTTGTTCAACAGCTGCTCCTGTACGGACGCCGCTCTAGCGATAGCAGTGGTGGTGGCGGCAGCATTCAGTCGCGACCCACCAACCCAGCGCGCCTGCTGGACGAGATCGTGCCGCAATTGCGTTCGGTTCTTCCTGCTGCCATCGAATTCGATGTGCAGCGCGGCGAGCCGCTGCCCAGCACGAACATCGACGCTGCGCACATCACGCAAGCGCTGACGAACATTGTTATGAACGCGCGGGATGCCATTCAATCGCGTGTGAGTGAATCGCGCGCGCAGAAATTCTGTGCGGGCCACATTGAACTCACTGCAGACGCAGTCAGACTCAACTCGCAGCGATGCGCGTCCTGTCAGCGCACGTTCTCAGGCACCTATCTGCAACTTTCAGTGCGTGACTCAGGTCCGGGCGTAGCAGAAGGCAGCCTGGCAAAACTCTTCGAGCCGTTCTTCACGAGCAAGGACGTGGGCAAAGGCCCAGGTCTTGGCCTATCGGTGGCGCATGGCATCGTGCATGCACATGGCGGCCACATCACGATGCACACAAGCGGCGACGGCGCCACGTTCACACTGCTGCTGCCCGTTGCGGCAGATTGCCAAGCGCGCATCGCAATCACGCCGCTCACTCACGCTCTGCGGGCGGCAGCGACCCACTCGCACTGAGCAGACGCTGCGCAGCGTCGGCAGCGTGTCGAGGTCAATCGGCACACCCCTGCGTTCAGCGATCTCTTCGTAGTAGTCGGGCGGGCTCAGCGTGATGGTGGCACCGGGCACAGCAAACATCACAACCGCCGCGCCATGTGCACGCGCCATGTCCACCATCTGCTCGATGTTGTGCGCGGTCGCCGTCTGCGCAACCCGCCGCAAGGTGTCATTCTCACCGTGGATGAGAATGACCAATGCCGGTTGATGCTCTGCGCCCGTGCCGTAAGTCAGGCTGTCGCCAAATGCGACGATGCGACTGCCGGGCGCCAATGCTGAATGGATTCCTGTGTCCGAACCACAGCCCGCGATCGCGTGTGCAAGCGCCGGCAGAAGCAGCAGCCGCGCAGACAGCCGCACATGCACGCCCAAGACCCTGAACTACCCAACACTGCCGCCGCTCGCGGTCAGCCCAGGAAGGGTAGCCCCAACAACGCCTGTACAAACGTGAACGCAATGAAGCCAACGTACAGTGCGGCCAGCACGCGCACTGCAAACACGCCGCTCACGAGTCGCAATTTTTCAGCAAGCAGCCAGAACGCAGCCGGTAGCAGCTGCTGCGCGTGCAATGCCCAGAAGTGCGCGACCCGCAGATCGCCGCCATCGCGCGACCAACCCAACAGCGCAAGGCCGGGCGCATCAGACTGTGTGCCGCCGACCCAATGGGCAGTGCCCGCCGACAGCGTGAATGCGGTGATCAACGTGCCGACGAATGCGACCCACACGCCATACACCAACGCTGCGCGAAACGCGGGCGTAATCGCCTGCCGCGCGCCCGCAGCCACATCTCGAGCAATCATCTGTCCCTGCATCAGCATCGCTACCAGCAAGGTCGTGGCACCCGCGCCCGCCACGCTGTACGCAACAATCCACACCAGCCCCTCGCGATTGAAGTGTGCAGCCACACCGGTTACCGCGGCCGCAATCAACCAGAGCATTTCGAACAGACCCACGCCGATGCTGCCCCAGATGACGAAACGTCCGGCGCGCGTGCGCTGCGCCTGCTGCGGCAAGTAGCCGAACAGCCAGGCCAGCGTTGCGTAGTACACGGCAAGTGAAAACAGAAACTTGGTCGGCTTCACCCACACGCTGATGCCGTTGAGCGTGCGAGTGTCGAACTGCATTGCAAGCAGTGTGGGCAGCATGGCCAGCAGCAACACGATGGCAAAACTGGTGAGCGCAGGTTGTCGAAGCCAGAGTTCGGACAGCAGCGGTATGCCGGCACGTACAGGAAGCGCCGCGTCTGGTCGCGCCGTCGAACGACTGATCAACGCCGCGGAATTGCTGACAAGCGTGTTCATGAAGTTGCTCTCGCTTTCAATCGATGAGGTAGGCAGGCGATCGGGTAAACAGGAATCGAGTACTCAAGTACCGGCGACCGGTTCAAGTTGACGCGACGTTGCCTTGCGCACGAAACGCATTGCCATGAACAGCAGCCAACCCACTGGGCCAAACATGAAGGTCAGCCCGAGACATGGCAGCAGCAGCCAGCGCGACAGTCCGATGGCGGCCGCTTCCTCGCGCTCCCATGTGCCGACCAGCAGGTCGAACGCCAGGTAGTGCACCCAACCGCCGAGCAGCAGCGCGGGATGTGCAAACAACGCGGACACATCGGCCAGGCTGCCAAAGCCACCCTTGCCTTCGCCCCAGAACGCGCCCATCAGCGCGGCATACAGGGTGGACAGTGCCAGCGCGATGACCACGGCGACCAACCTGGCCAGCGGAAAGCGATAAGGCACAGCGGCCAGGGCGAGCCAACCCAGCAGCACCACGCTGCTGGCCAATGAAAAGACGGACTCAAGTGGCATGGGAGCTCCTATGCAGCGGCAATTTAGACATCGACTAGATGACGCCGCGAAACATAGCTGGCCTATCTAGACGCCGTCAAGATAACCTTTGCCGACTTTGCTTTTCGAGCCGCCCATGTCCAGCCAGAAAAAAGCAGCGCCCATGCGAACGAAGGAATCGGCTGCTGTCGAGAAACACAGCTATCACCACGGCGACCTGCGCCAGGCATTGCTCAACGCAGCCGAAGCCGTGCTGCTCGAGAAGGGCGTGGATGGCCTCACGCTGCGAGAGTGCGCCAGACGAGCAGGCGTCTCACACGGTGCGCCGGCACACCACTTCGGCGATGTCCGCGGGCTGCTCGCAGAACTCACGGCCATCGGTTACGAACAGTTGGATGAGCGCATGCGCGCTGAACGACTTGCAGCCAGCCCTGCGCCGATCGAGCAACTGATCGCAACAGGACTCGCCTACGTGGATTTCGCGATTGCACAACCTGCCCGTTTTCGCCTGATGTTCATGAACGAACGACTGCTACCCACACCGCGGCTGCTGGCCGCCGGCGGACGCACGTACACACATCTACGCGAATGCGTTGAGCGGATCGATGCAGACGAAGGTGGCGACGGCTCGCTGCTGAACGAGAAGATCACGCTGGCGTGGACACTGGTGCACGGCTTCGCGAATCTTCTGCTCGACAGTCAGGGCTTCACGCATCTTGTGCCACCAGGCAAGGCGGGCGTGCGCAACTTTCTCGATCGTGTGCTGCACCTGTCGAGCCCGGGATATCGCGCCCGGACATTGCCGGAATAGCACTGACAGACAGTCGATCAGTGTCTTCTACGGCGACGATCGCGCCACACCCGCGCAAAGCGCCGACACTGCGTGTGCATGAACTGTTCGAGCACCCAAGCTGTGTCGCTGGCGCGCGCCGCAGCCGCGGGGTGCAGACGATAGGCATGCGCATGGATTTCCTGTTCGCTTGCCGTCGCGTGGACGCGCACCCGCACACGTTCGTACCACGCGCCTTCAAAGGCATCCAGACGGCGCAATGCCCAGAGCGGTACACAGCGATAAACGCGCCCGCGGGCGTGCTGCCCCGCTGCCCGCAACAAACCCGGATAGACCTGACCGCGCAGCGCCAGCACCTGATGATTCGTCAATCGCGCAGGCACTGCGCGCATCCGCAACCCCGTGACGGCCGCCATGACCTCGGGCGCGCAAAGAGATCCATATACAAACAGATGTTGTGATCGCACGACTGCAACGGCCCCGTAAGATGCGCCCAGCATCGACCAACGAGACTCACACATGCAATCGATCGGCCTCGACAAAGTTGTGCCATTGCTGGAAGGCATGGTGGCCGTGCGCAAACTCCCCGGCGCATTACAACCCATCCGCGTACCCATCGAAGAGCTGACGTTGTACGACCCCTTCACGCGCTTCGTGGCCAGCATGCCCGGCGGCGCGCGCCTGCGCCTGCGCACGAACAGCACGCGCATTGAGCTCCGCCTGAGTGAACGTCGGGTGTCCGGTACATCGGACACGCGTTCCGCCTTCTACGATCTGTTTGTCGATGGTCAACGTATGGCACGCCAGCGCGCAACCGGTGGTGCGGTCATGTCCATCGATACTGGTGCAGCCGAGGGCGATGATGCTGCGCAGGTGGTGTTTGCGAATCTGCCCGGCAACGACAAGCAGATTGAATTGTGGCTACCGCAATTCGCCAGCGTGCGCATTACAGACCTGCGCATCGACGACGGCGCCGGCATCCGGCCCTGGCCCGATGTTCGTCAACGCATCGTCTTCCACGGCAGCTCGATCACGCATTGTGCGGAGGCCGCAGGTCCGTCCGACGCGTGGCCCGCAGTCGCCGCCCGCATTGCCGGCGTGCGCCATCTCAATCTCGGCTGGGCCGGGTCGTGCCTTCTGTCAGGGTTGGCCGCGCGCATCATCCGCGACCAGTCGGCCAACGCCATCGTGCTGAAGCTCGGCATCAATGTGTCGGACAACGGCATGCTGAAGGAGCGCACCTTTACCGACTCGGTGCACGCCATGCTGGCCATCATTCGCGAGAAACATCCGCGTGTGCCCATCGCACTGGTATCGCCCATCATTTCGCCACCCCGCGAAACCGAAAGCAGCGCCGGCGGTCTGGGGCTCGCACAGATGCGCACCATTCTGGAAGCAGTCGCCAGGACCTGGGTGGATCGCGGCGACATCAACCTGCACTACCTCAGCGGGCTTGCGCTGTTCAACGAAACGGACATCGACGATCTACCGGACCTGCTGCATCCGAATGCTGCGGGCTACATCCGCATGGGCGAGCGGTTTCACGCGCATATGCTCGCGCCAGGGAGACCGCTGGCGCTTCCGCGTTAGGACGAAGACGCTTAAGCGCGATTCGGTTCCACCAGGTACTTCTCGCCGGTTGCCTGCTTGCCATACACAGCGATGGCTTGCAGGCTGAGTGCTTCGCTGAGCGAAACACGCGCGGTGTAGTGGCTGGCAAACGTCGTGGTGATCTCCGCCGCCACCCGCTCACGCAACTTCTGCGCGGCAGCAGGCCCGATCTTCTGCAGGAACGGCGTAAGCAACCAGCCGCCCAGGCCCCACATCATGCCGAACGCACGATTGAACTCGGTAGGCGAGCGATCAAGCCCACCATAGATGTACACCTGCTTGTGTACGGTTGAACCGTAGCGGCTGTACTCCTTCGCTGTGCGGTTTGCCGCGACTTCCATTGCGCTAAGAATCTGGCCGCCTTGCTTGCCGCCGCCAATTGCATCGAACGCAATCGTGGCACCGGTTGCAACCAGTGCTTCGATCAGATCGTTCATGAATGTGGGCGAAGTCATGTTGCACACCCACTTCGCGCCGATGGATTTCAGCAGGTCCACCTGTTCCTGCTTGCGCACGATGTTCACCAGTTCAACGCTGTCTTTGTTGCACAGCTTCACCAGCATCTGGCCCAGGTTCGACGCAGCAGCGGTGTGCACCAGTGCCGTGTGCCCTTCCAGACGCATGGTTTCCACCATGCCGATTGCCGTCAGCGGATTGACGAAGCAGGACGCGCCTTGCTCCGCCGTCGTGCCAGCCGGCAACAACAGGCACTGCGACGCGCGCATGACGCGGTACTGCGCATACATGGCACCACCCAGTACCGCGACAGTCTTGCCCAGCAAGGCTTTCGCTTCAGCCGAGTCGCCCGTGGCCACGACCACGCCCGCACCTTCATTGCCGCAGGGCAGCGACTCATCCAGCCGACCTGCCATGGCGCGCATCACCTCAGGCGAAATGTTGGCTGTGATGACCGGGTTCGCCGCAGTGCCGGATGCTTTTGCGGTTGCCATGTCAGCACTGCCGAACAGCAGGCCGAGATCAGACGGATTGATGGGCGATGCATCGACACGCACGATGACTTCATCGGGCTTCGGTGCCGGCGTGGGCACGCTGACCAGCGACAGTTCGAGGGTGCCGTCTTTCTTGACCAGTGTGCGCAACTGCAGACCGGTTGCGGGAACTTGATTCGTCATTGTGTTGCTCCAGGTTGGGTGGCAGCGGGCGCCGCCGAATAACAGGCCGGTGTGCGGGGAACGTGGTCCTGGCAGGACAGTTCGGCACACGCGAGGGGCGGGCAACGTACGTGGGTGACGGGTTGGGCGCAACTTTCAGCACCCGTCTGGCTACGCGAAACGGGCCGCAGTCGATGGTTGGGGCACGCCGCGCTACCCGGTACGCACGCGTGCGGCGATGGCGCTAGCGCGCTACGTACGGCCGCAGCATGCCGGGCATTGGCGCGTCGGCCGATCGCGCGTGGCCCCAGATGCTGCCACTGGAGTACGACACCACTTCCCATTTCGACTCGTCGTCGATGAGGCGGCCGCCGTAGCCGTACTCGATTTCAAAACCCGACGGTGTGCGCAAGTAGAACGAGGTCATGAGGTCGTTGGTGTGCCGACCCATCTCCATCGCAAGTGGAATGCCGCGTTGCTTGCACAGGTCCAGCGCTGTGCCCACATCATCGATGGACTGCACTTCCAGCATCAGGTGGTGCAGCCCGACCACACCACGTGTTTGCGCCAACGCAAGCGTGTGATGCCGCGCATTGCAGTGCAGAAAGCGCAGGCTCATGCCGCCGCCTTCGATGCGGTCTGACAGGCGAAAACCAAGCACGTCCAGGTAGAAGCGTTCGGCTGCCACCGCGTCGGGAACCAGCAGCACCACGTGCCCCAAACCACCCGCACCGGTCACGAAGCCTGACACGGCGCGCCCGGCACGGAACGACGAGGGCCGCGTCTGCAATCCCCAGCTCACTTCATGGCGCAGGCCGAACAGGTCGGCGAACGAGAACATCGCCATGACTGCGCGCGCACCGCACAGCGCCGCATCGGCGCTTTGAACCTCATAGCCCTGTTGTTCGATCCACGACTGCTGTGCCTCAAGCTGCGCTGGCCCTGCAACGGACCAGCCGAGATACGCAAGCTCATTGCGCTCGCCCGGGTGCACGCAGATGCGGTGCGCCGCATCGTCAACGCGCAACCGCACCGAGCCATCTGGACCGCGATCAGCAAGTTCAAGCCCGAGCACTTCTGGCCCGAAGCCAAGCCACTCTGCATAGGCTGGCGACGCGAATCCGATGTAGCTCAGACCTGTAATCACATCACTGTCTCCGGTGTGCTGGTGCCGAGCAGACGCCCACCCAACTGTTTTGCCAAGGGGTCAGTCAACAGATACGAGTGTGCAAGCGCTGCCTGCACATCTTGAAAACGCGCCTGCAGTGGATGTTCCAGATACAGCGCGCGGCCACTGCCGGTGCGAAACAGGTCCATTACAGAGTCGCT
This sequence comes from Klebsiella pneumoniae, assembly GCA_945861675.1. Classification (GTDB taxonomy): domain Bacteria; phylum Pseudomonadota; class Gammaproteobacteria; order Pseudomonadales; family Azotimanducaceae; genus CAMAVY01. The sequence continues at coordinate 9,704 of CAMAVY010000136.1, forward strand.
GACCAATTCGCAGCCGCGGTTCATGTTCCAACGCATCTGCGCACGCATAAGCTCCGAGCTCTGCTCGCCTGCAGCTGCGACATCCCACAAGGTGCGGGCGTCGGAACGCAGGTGCAGCGTCGCGGCATCGAGATTCCACTGCGCCTCGGCGATGCGCCGCTGCACCAGCGGATCGTCGGCTGCAATGGCGCCACCCGGACCAATACGGCGCGGGCCGTTGGTCTCAATCCAGCCATCGATGAAACCGCGGGCCGACCCAAGCACAGAAGCCGCTAACGCCATGTTGAACACCACGGAAAATGGCATGCCGTATAGCGGGCTGGAATTGACACCCCGGCCTGGAAGCGGGCGCCCCAGCGCGTAGTCCAGATGCGACTGTGTGCGGTAGTTGGGCACGAATGCGTCTTCCACCACGATGTCTTTGCTGCCGGTGCCCTGCAGACCACCGACATGCCAGTTGTCGTCGATGCCGTACTGCTCGCGCAGCAACAGAAAGGAACGGAAATCAGGCGCCGAGCGGCCTTCGCCAAGCTCCTGAACCCCTGCAATTGCCCCGAGATTCACGGCCTGACAGTGATCGCAGCCCGACGAAAACGACCAACGACCAGAGACGCGATAGCCCCCTTCAACCGGTTCGGCACGACCCGTAGGGTTGTAGGAGGAGGAGTGCATCCAGGTAGCGTGGCCTGCCCACATGTCGGCTTGCGCCGCGTCATCGAACAGACCGAGTTGCCATGGATGCACGCCAACCACGCCCGCCACCCAACCGGCCGCGGGCGACGCCTTGGCAACCTCCATCACCATGTCGATGAACTCGACCATGGCGACTTCAGCGCCACCCCAACGAGCAGGCTGAAGCGCACGCAGAAGGCCGTTATCCAGCAGCAGCGACCAGCTGGCATCACTCAATCGGCGTAGTTGCCTGTCTTGCGTCACCTGCTCCGCAAACTGCGGCGCCAGGCGGCGAGCCGTCTCGGCCAGGCTCATCTACGCAAGCGACGCATACACGGCATTGCCAAGCGCGAGTCCGCGTGGATCACCCAGCGCGCCGGGTTCCATGCGGTTCATGACATAGCTGAACGCCAGCTGCGCATCGAAGTCGATGACGATGGTGGAACCACCCCAGCCACCCCAGAACACCACGTTCTTGTTGGGGCTCATCGGCAATTCTGGACTGACAAGGCCATAGCCCATGCCGAACGTGATGGGCACGCCCAACACCAGGTCTACGCCGGAAACCTGCGGCTCAAGCGCGCGCCGTGCACCACCGTCGGAGATCAACCGGCGCCGGTTCTTGCCGATCAGCCCACCGCCAACCAGCGCGGACTGCGTGAGCACAACCGAGCGCGCGTTGCCGTGCCCGCCTGCCGCAGGTATCTCTGCTCGGCGCCAGTTCACTTCGTGCGACTGCACTGCCGACAGCGCCGGGCTGCGGAAGGTACGCGCCGCAATTGAGTTCGGATCACCACCATCAGGCAGCCCGCCCGTTGCCGGTGGAATCAGCAACGCAACACGCGAATCGTTCTCGGCAGACACGCCCACGTGGAAATCGGCGCCGATGGGGCCAGTGATCTCGTCACGCAGCCACAGTCCGAAACTGCGGCCGGTCACGCGCCGGATGACTTCACCAATCAGATAGCCCTGTGTGATCGCGTGATAGCCGCTGGCAGTGCCCGGCTCCCACCACGGCGCCTGCGCTGCCAACAGATCAGTCATGCGGTGCCAGTCGTAAAGATCAGCAGGTTCGACCAGCACATCCAGACCAGGCAACCCTGCCGAATGCGCCAGCAGATGACTGACGCGCACATCGGCCTTGCCGGCCTGCGCAAACTCCGGCCAGTACTTTGCCACCGGCGCATGCAGATCCAGGATGCCGCGATCGGCCAGCACCAGCGCGGCCAGAAACGTCATGGTCTTGGTCGTGGAGAACACATTGATGAGCGTGTTTTCCTGCCAGGGCTTCGTGCGTGCAACATCGGTGTGGCCACCCCAGATGTCGACCACCAGCTCGCCCTTGTGCACCACGGCGAACGACGCGCCGACATCGCCGCGCTCAGCGAAATTGCTGGCGAACGCTTCAAGCACGGGCTTGAAGTGCGGCTGCCACTGGCCGTTGATCTCAAGATCGCCGATGCGCGTGCTTGCTGGCGCCGACGCCGCAGCCGTGGCTGCATCGGACTCTGCTGATGTTGTCTGTGCTTCGCTCATTGCATGTTCCTCAAGTTCAGTGTCGCGCGCATCGCCGCTCAGCTGGCGCGCGCTGTCAGTTCAGCCCCGTTCGTCAGGTCAGAAATGGCGCGCGTAATGCGCGGCCACAGCGGTTTCGGCATGTCGTGGCCCATGCCGGCAAGCACGAGCAGATCGGCGCCCGCAATGGCTTGCCAGGTATCGATGCCACTACTCACCGGAATCAACGGGTCTTCGCGCCCATGCAGCACCAGCGTGGGCAGTTGCACGGACTCGAGCGCCGCGCGGCGATTGCCATGTGCCGTTGCTGCAGCCATCTGCCGCGCCACGCCGACCGGATAAAACGAGCGGTCGTAGGCCTGTGCCGCAAAGGCGCGCACTTCATCAGGGTCTGCAATGTGCGTCTGGCTGCCAATGACACGGCTCGACCGCACCGAGCGCTCAATCGACTCTTCGCGCGTCGTGGCAGGCGGCGCAGTCAGTACGGCCATTGCTTCCGGCGTGGCCCGCGGCAATTCGGGGTTGCCCGTCGTAGACATGATCGAGGTCATCGACATCAAGCGCGCCGGGTGACGAATGGCCATCGCCTGCACGACCATGCCACCCAACGATGCGCCGCAGACGTGTGCGCGGCCGATGCCTTCTGCATCCAGCACAGCGATGGCATCGTCGGCCATGTCATCGAGGGTGTAGGGCACTTGTGGTCGCTCGCCACGCATCAATGCAGCGGCAAGCTCCAGCATTGAAGGCACACCATGCTCATCGAGTTTGGTCGACAAGCCCACGTCACGGTTGTCGAACCGCACCACGTAGTGACCGGCCTCTGCCAGCTGCTCACAGAACCCTTCACGCCACACGATCATCTGCGCGCCGAGTCCCATCACCAGCAGCAGCGGGCGATCGGTCCTGCGACCAAAGGTGTCGTACTCGAGCTCAATGGCGCCATTGCGGGCACGGGGCATAGGTTTTCCTTCAGATGACGCGGGGAATGGTGAGCGCCGGAGTCTACCGACGCGCAGGCACATGCGCCCCTGCTCATGTGCGCTGGTATGCGCTGTTTGCCTCGCACCGCACTCCCCTGCAGCCGCAATCACCGCAATGACGCTACCGGCCCCATCATCTAGTCTCAGTCGCCTGCGCCGACGGGTACTCTCAGTCGCCTAGCCCGAGTTTGTCACGTTGCCGTGGCTTTCCGGGCCGTGCTGACGGCAAGCCTTTGTTTTTGCTAGCGTCCGCCGGCGAAGTCGGAATGTAGTGCCATAATAGTTTCGTCCCAGGGG
>CAMAVY010000137.1 GCA_945861675.1 Klebsiella pneumoniae
TAAGAACATCCACTAGGGCTAGTGGTGCCCGGCCCGAGGGCACCCGCCGCAAGCGCGAGTTACAACCCATGCAAGTCGAGTCGCAGGACAGGACCGGTTCCGCAGGCACATCCGGCAGCAGCACCTCTGCTGACAGCCAAAAACAAGCTGACAGCCAAAAACAAGCTGACAGCCAAAAACAAGGTGATAGCCAGAAGCAGGCTGAAAGCCCCCATCAGCGGTCCAGCGCCGTTACATCAAACAGCAGCGCGCAGTTGTCGCTGACGGCGCCCGGCCAGCTGCGCATCATCAAGCGCAACGGCACCGTGGTGATCTACGAGCCCACCAACATTTCCGTTGCCATCACCAAGGCCTTCCTGGCTGTCGAAGGTGGCACCGCGGCTGCGTCGTCGCGCATCCGCGATCTGGTCAATCGCCTGGAAGCGCAAATCACCGACACCTTCCGCCGTCGTCTGCCTTCCGGCGGAACCCTGCATATCGAAGATGTGCAGGATCAGGTCGAGTTGTCCCTGATGCGCAGCGGCGAACACAAAGTGGCGCGCGCCTACGTGCTGTACCGCGAGGAACGGACGCGGATCCGCGCCGAGCGCAGCCACGCGGGTGAGCAGGTTGCCGTGCCGCTGCTCAACGTCACGCTGGATGACGGCAGCCAGGCACCACTGGACATTGCCCGTACGCGCCAGAGTGTGACCGAGGCCTGCGAGGGACTGGACGGCACCGACAGCGAACGCATTCTGGCCGACGCATTGCGCAACATGTACGACGGCATTGCGCTGAAGGATGTGGGCACATCGTTGTTAATCACGGCCCGCACACTGGTCGAGGAAGAGCCGAACTACACGTTCGCGACCGCCCGCCTGCTGATGGACGAACTCCGGCGCGAGAGCCTGACATTCCTCGGTGTAGCAGTCCCCAGCCTGCCGGAAGGCGACTTCCGCGCGAGCCAGCACGACATGCGCTCGCTCTACCCCGCGGCATTTGCGGCGTACATCAAGCGCGGTATTGAACTCGAACTGCTGTCGCCAGCGATGCGGCGCTACGATCTGGCGCGCATCTGCGCAGCCATCAAGCCGGACCGCGATCTGCAGTTCACGTATCTCGGCCTGCAGACGCTGTACGACCGCTATTTCCTGCACTGCAATGAAGTGCGTTTCGAATTGCCGCAGGCGTTCTTCATGCGCGTGGCCATGGGCCTGGCGCTGGACGAAGACGACCGCGAAGCACGTGCGATCGAGTTCTATGATCTGCTGTCGTCATTCGACTACATGTCGTCAACGCCCACGCTGTTCAACGCGGGCAGTCTGCGTGCACAGCTCTCTTCCTGCTTCCTGACGACCGTGGCCGACGATCTCGACGGCATCTACGGCGCAATCCACGACAACGCCATGCTCTCCAAGTGGGCTGGCGGACTGGGCAACGACTGGACACCCGTGCGTGCACTGGGCGCGTACATCAAAGGGACGAACGGCAAGAGCCAGGGCGTTGTGCCGTTCCTGAAGGTCGTGAACGACACGGCGGTCGCCGTGAATCAGGGTGGCAAGCGTAAAGGCGCCGTATGCGCCTATCTGGAAACCTGGCACCTCGATATCGAAGAGTTCCTCGAACTGCGCAAGAACACCGGCGACGACCGTCGCCGTACGCACGACATGAACACGGCCAACTGGGTGCCTGACCTGTTCATGAAACGCGTGTGTGAAGATGCTGAGTGGACGCTCTTCTCACCGAACGAAGTGCCCGACCTGCACGATCTGGTCGGCATCGCGTTCGCGCAGCGCTATGAAGAGCATGAGCAGATGACGCGCGACGGCCGCCTGACGCTGTTCAAGCGTCTGCCGGCACAACAGCTGTGGCGCAAGATGTTGTCGATGCTCTATGAAACGGGCCATCCATGGATCACGTTCAAAGACGCATGCAACCTGCGTTCACCGCAGCAGCATGTTGGCGTGGTGCACTCATCGAATCTCTGCACAGAGATCACGCTGAACACCTCCCGCGATGAAATCGCCGTGTGCAACCTCGGTTCGATCAACCTCGCAAAGCACGTCACCGCTGAAGGGCTCGATCTCGAGAAGCTGCGCCGTACGGTGCGTACAGCCGTGCGCATGCTCGATAACGTCATCGACATCAACTACTACTCCGTGCCGGCGGCACGTACATCGAACCTGCGCCATCGACCGGTGGGTCTCGGCATCATGGGCTTTCAGGATGCGCTGTACATCCAGCGCATGGCCTACGCCTCCGATGCCGCTGTGCAGTTCGCCGACAGCTCGATGGAAGCGGTGAGCTACTTCGCCATCGAAGCGTCGTCCGATCTGGCCCGCGAGCGCGGCAGCTACGAGAGCTTCGAAGGTTCGCTCTGGAGCCGCGGCATCCTGCCTTTGGATTCGTTGCGCATTCTGTCCCGTGAGCGTGGTGCCCAATACCTTGAGGTGGACGAAAGCAGCTCGCTGGAGTGGGACAACCTGCGCCGCAAGGTGAAGATTCAGGGCATGCGTAACTCCAACGTCATGGCCATCGCACCGACGGCCACCATTGCCAACATCACGGGTGTGTCGCAATCGATCGAGCCGACCTATCAGAACCTCTATGTGAAATCGAACCTCTCGGGGGAGTTCACAGTGGTCAATCCATTCCTGGTGCACGACCTCAAGGCGCGTGGACTGTGGGACAAGGTGATGGTCAACGATCTCAAGTACTACGACGGCTCGGTCAGGCAGATCGATCGGGTGCCTGCCGATCTCAAGGCGCTTTATGCAACGGCATTCGAGGTGGAACCGCGCTGGCTGGTGGACGCGGGATCGCGCCGGCAGAAGTGGATCGACCAGAGTCAGTCGTTGAATCTGTATCTGGCAGAAGCCTCAGGGCGCAAGCTGGACGTTGTTTATCGCATGGCCTGGTTGCGTGGTCTGAAGACCACCTATTACCTGCGTGCCCTGGCCGCCACCAGCGCGGAAAAGTCGACGCTCGATCGCGGCACGCTGAATGCTGTATCGAACGCGGTGGGGGCGAATGCGGCGGGGTCGAATGCGGCAGCATCGCCGATCAGAACGGCACCGCCGGCTGCATCCGCATTCACGTCAACGCTCAACGACGACGCTATCAACAACGACGCCTGGTCAAGCGACCCCGCCGCCGTGCCGTTGGCGTGTTCGATCGACGATCCAGACTGCGAGGCATGTCAGTAGTCGTGCGCTGGGCCAGTTCACGCGCCGGCCCGGCGCGCGAACTCGGCCGCGACCACAACGATGCACCAGGTTTTTTTCAGCGCCTGCGGGCGTTGCCCGACGCTGGCAGCAGGTCAGCAGCAGTAGGCGACTGGCAACTGGCCGCCGAAAAAAAAGCAAAGGCAGCAGCTACCGCAACAAGAACATGACAAGACGCCGAGTGAGTGCAGGCAGGCTCTGCCAGCACCGCGGCGGTGGACCGGAAGGAGGACGTATACATGGCAGTCTCTTGGGATGACTTCTATCGCGATGACAACGCGGCAGCAGCCGGCGGCACGCAGAAGACAGCGTTGCCCGCATCGATGATCAATCCGGCGCTAGCAGATGCGGCGGGCACGACTGCGGATCAGTACACGGCGTCGAGCGCCGCGCCTGCCATTACGCAGGCCACTGCAGCCGCGCAGATGAACTGGCAGACCGCCGACCTGGACATTCCCGGCGCACCGCGTTTGCAGGCAGTAGTCGATGCGCTTGCCGGCGGGCCACTGCAGGAGCCTGCAGTGTCGCAGCGCACCGCGACACCCACCGCCAACGACGCGCCTGCCACCAGCCCCGCGACGACAAGTGTTGCTGCGCCCAGCGAGAACATCGAACGCGCACAGCGCGCGGTGCACGCGCTTGATGCAGGCGCGGGCGAACTCGAACTGCAGGAGTCCGCCACGCGCGTGACCGTCGATCAGAAGCGCATGATCAATTGCCGCGCCGATCTGAATCAGCTGGTGCCGTTCAAATACGAGTGGGCATGGCAGAAGTATCTGGATGGTTGCGCCAACCACTGGATGCCGCAGGAAGTGAACATGACTGCGGATATCGCAGTGTGGAAACGTGAGGGCGAACTGTCGGCAGACGAACAACTGCTCGTCAAACGCAACCTGGGTTTCTTCTCCACAGCGGATTCACTGGTCGCCAACAATCTGGTGCTCGGTATCTATCGCCTCATCACCAACCCGGAATGCCGGCAGTACCTGTTGCGGCAGGCCTTCGAAGAGGCCATTCATACCCACGCATACCAGTACTGCATCGAATCACTGGGCATGGACGAAGGCGAGATCTTCAACATGTATCACGAGGTGCCGAGCGTCGCGCGCAAAGCGTCGTGGGCACTGAAGTACACGAAAGAACTCTCCGACCCGACCTTCAATACCGGCACTGTGGAAAGCGACAAGACGCTGCTGCGCAATCTCATTGCGTTCTACTGCGTCATGGAAGGCATGTTCTTCTACTGCGGCTTCACTCAGATTCTGTCGATGGGTCGTCGCAACAAGATGACCGGCACGTCCGAGCAGTTTCAGTACATCCTGCGGGATGAGTCCATGCACCTGAACTTCGGCATCGACATGATCAATCAGATCAAGCTGGAGAACCCGCAACTGTGGGACGACGCCATGCGTGAACAAGCCGTGCAGATGCTGCTCGAAGGCACGCAGCTGGAAATCGAATATGCACGTGACACGATGCCGCGCGGCGTACTCGGCATGAACGCGGCCATGATGGAAGAGTATCTGCAGTTCATCGCCAACCGTCGTTTGTCGCAGCTTGGTCTGCCGGAGCAGTTCAAGGGCGTGTCCAATCCGTTCCCCTGGATGTCGGAGATCATGGACCTGAAGAAGGAGAAGAACTTCTTCGAAACCCGGGTCACCGAATATCAGACCGGCGGCGCACTCAGCTGGGATTGAATCGATTACACCGCACTCGCGCCGCATGCGGATTGAGTGCGTTTCGCTGAGCAGCACTCAGGAAGAAGCGATCTGTGAGATAACCCGCGTAGCCAACTGGCGGTCCTCGTAAGGCACTCAGCGCTGTCGTCGTAAGGCCAAAAGCAAGAGGACGCCAGGAAAGCACGTGCCACGCGCTGGATCGCCATGGCACAAACGCCATGGGGGATCTGCCGTGGAAGAACGGACACACCAAGACACTGCGCCCGGCGCACGCAACGTGCAGGACGCACGCAACGTCTCCCTGCTCGCGCAATATCGAAAGTACGTCCCCGCACTTATTCTGAATCGCCTGCAGTCAGCCGGCCGACCCGAGGGGCCATCGCTTGAACGCATGGAATGCGCCGTGTTGTTCGCTGACATCGCGGGCTTCACGCCGCTGACAGAACTCTTCGCCCGCGAAAGCCAGTTTGCCCGCGAAGGCCATGGGGCCCGCGAAGCACAGAACGGCGCCGAGTCGCTTACCCGGGTATTGAATGACTACTTCGGCAGGCTGATCGACACCGCAGCCTCGCACCAGGGCGACATCGTGAAGTTCGCCGGCGACGCCATGACGGTGCTGTGGCCCGCCGCCGACGCAGCAGAGAGTCTGCAGCGCGCCACGGTGCTGGCTGCCGCCTGTGGCGTAGCCATGCAGCAGGCCGTCAGCGGCTATGTCACCGAAGGCGGCCACGCACTCTCGTTGAAGGTCGCGGTCGGTGCGGGCACGTTGGCGGTGCTGCACGTCGGTGGCGAATTCAATCGCTGGGAATTCGCCATCGCCGGCGAACCCATGCACCAGGTGGGCCATGCCGGCGATCTCGCCGAGCCCGGCGACGTCCTCGTGTCGGCGCAAGCCTGGGTACTCATCCAGAACCAGTCGTTCAGCCCGGGCAGGCGCGGTACGGCGCGCGACGACGTACACCGGCTTGAGCGCATCGACAACGCAGTGCTGACCATCGCGCAACCGGCGCCGATGCTGCCTGCAGCGCTTGAAGAGGCCGTGCGCGGCTATCTGCCCGCAGCGATCACGCGCCGCATCATGGCCGGCCAGACTGACTATCTTGGCGAGTTGCGCAATCTCACCATTCTGTTTCTCAACCTGCCGGACATTCGTTACGACACACCGCTGCAGGTCGCGCAGGAGGCCATGCGCAGCCTGCAGCAGGCGCTGTACTTCCCGTTCGAAGGCAGCATCAACAAGCTGTCGGTCGACGACAAGGGCGTGACGCTGATCGCAGCGCTTGGCATGCCGCCCTTCTCTCACGAGGACGATCCGGCGCGTGGCGCGTTGGCTGCAATGGCCATGCACCGCGTGCTGCAGCGGCTGGGCCTTCGCTGCAGCATCGGCATTACGACCGGGCGTGTGTACTGCGGCGCGGTCGGCAGCGATGTGCGCATGGAGTACACCATCATGGGCGACAAGGTGAACCTTGCCGCTCGCCTCATGCAGCACGCAGCCGGCGGCATCTTTGCGGATGCCGAGACCCACGAGCGGTCGGTCGACCAGGTCGACTACAGCAATGGCGGCATGCTGAAGGTGAAAGGCAAAGCGGCGCCCGTGCAGGTCTTCGTCCCGCGCGACGGCAAACGTCGCGACGAACGCCGCGAAGAGCGGCGCGATCGCGGCGGTACATCGCAGATGATCGGCCGGCGCGTCGAGCTGGCGCAGCTGCAGGCCGCCTTGACCCGGCTCTGCCAACAGGCCAGCAATGGTGCCGTGGTGATTCAGGGCGAAGCAGGCATCGGCAAGTCGCGCCTGCTGGCGGCATTCGAAGAGATTGCCCGCCATGCACCTGTGCGCATCCTGCGCGGCGCGGCCGATGCCATCGAACGCAGCACCAGTTACCTGGCCTGGCAGGACGTGCTGCTGCAGTTGCTCAACCTCGGTGAGACACCGTCGTCCGAGCGCGCGCAACACCTCAGCGCCGCGCTGGCCGGCGACAGCGCTGCCCTGCACCTGCTGCCGCTGCTCAATGCGGTGCTCACGCTGGATCTCCCCGAGACCAGCCTGACGCGCGAAATGCGTGGCGAGGTACGTGCCAACAACCTGCATCAGCTCGTCGTGCAGCTGCTGAACTACTCGGCCGCGCGGCGGCCCCTGCTGATCATCTTCGACGACGCACACTGGATGGATTCGGCGTCCTGGTCACTGCTGGCGGCCGTCAGCCAGTCGGTCACGCCGCTGCTGCTCGTAGTGATGACGCGGCCGCTGGCACTCGCCACACCGGCCGAACTGCGCGCGCTCCTTTCGACGCCAGGCTGCACACACATCCTGCTCGAGCGCATGGCGCCGGACGAAACCGTTGAACTGGTCGCACGGCGGCTGCGCGTCACCAGCCTGCCCGAGCCGGTCGCGGCGCTGATCCGCGATCGCGCCGAGGGGCACCCGTTCTACGCGGAAGAAATCGGCTACGCGCTGCGCGATGGCGGCCATCTGATCGTCGACAACGGCCAATGCCGGTTACGCGATCAGAGCGCGCTGACCCACGCCGACGTACCCGCAACCATTGAACGGCTGATCACCTCGCGCATCGACCGCCTGCAGCCTGCAGAACAATTGACGGTGAAGGTGGCCAGCGTGATCGGCCGCCTCTTCCAGTTCGAGCTGCTGCACGACGTGTATCCGGTAGTGCTGGATCGCGCCTCGCTGCCCGCGCATCTGGGCGCACTGCAGCAACTCGACATCGCGCCGGTCGACGCGGCCGCGCCCAACACTGCCTATCTCTTCAAACACATCATCACGCAACAGGTTGCCTATGACCTGATGCTGCGTGAACAGCGCAGCGAGCTGCACCTGCGCATCGCAGAGTGGCTCGAGCAGCACTACGCAAGCGAGCTGACGCTCTACTACCCATTGCTTGCACATCACTGGAACCAGGCCGGCGCGGCAGCCAAGGCCATCGACTATCTGGATCTGGCTGCAGAGCGCGCCGTCAACGCCAACGCAAACACAGAGGCGCTGGCGTTTCTGGACCAGTTGGACGAACTGCGCCGCAGCCATCCCGAGGTACCCATCGCGCCGCTGCACGCAGCGCACCTGCTGCATCTGCGAGCGAAGGCACTGAAATCGTTCGGCCGGTTGCAGGACGCCAAACAGGCCTTCTACGCCGCGCTGAACATTCTCGGTGAGCCATTTCCAACGGCAACGCCGCAGATTGTTGCGGGTGTGCTGAAAAACCTCTCGCGCCAGCTCTGGCATCGTCGTGTGCGCTCACCTGCGCCGCCCACAGGTCCCGACGAACAGCGTCGCCTGATCATGGCCAGCACGTTGTCCGAAGAACTGTTCCTGATCTTTTTCTTCGACAACGACGTCGCCAACATCCTGCTCAGCACACTGTGCGCCATCAACCTCTCCGAACGCGGTGGCGAGCTTTCGCAGGGACTCATCCGCGGATACATGAGCCTCGCCGTTGCACTTGAGGCCGTGCCACTGCGTGCACTCGCCGACAGTTACGCGCAGCGTGCACTGCACGCACTCGGGCAACAGGACACGATGGTCATACGCGCCTGGGCCAACGTCGCACAGTCTGTCCTCGCGGCTGGGCGCGGCCAGTGGCAAACGGCCGAGCAGTGCTCGGAAACGGCCCTGAGGATCTATCGGCAGCTGGGCGACCACCGCGGCTGGGAAGAGGCGGCCGGCAACTATCAGCTCATTCAAACGCTGTACAGCCGCTTCGATGCACCGGCGCAAGCGCTCTACACGCAACTGATGGAAGCAGGGCTGCGCCACGAATCGCTGCAGGTGCAGGGCTGGGGCCACTCGTTGCTGTGCACGGTGCTGCACCATCAGCAGCGCGAACCGGCATTGACGAAGGCGCTGGAGGAATACCGCGGCTTTCTGGCCAACGAAACAGGCTTCGGCGATGACATCACGCGGCTCGAAGGGCTAGGGCTACTGGCACAACTTCGGATGCGCCAGCAGCGGTTGCCCGACGCCCTGGCGTTTGTCGAGCAGGGCTTGCAGGTCATCACCCGGCTGGGTCTACCCAGTCAGTACCGCAATCTGCCATCGGCACAGATGATCAGCGAAGGCGCCATCGAAGTGGCGCGTCGCCTGCCGGGCAACGCGCAGGTGCAGCAGTGGCGCGACACCGCTGTCGCGTTCGTCGGCAAATGCGCACGCGCCTATCCTGTCGCGCGACCGAAGATCGCCTGGTTGCATGGCAAGCTGGCGTGGTACGCCGGCAAACACGCCGCAGCGCATCGACACTGGCAGAACAGCCTGAAACTCGCGCGCGCAATGCACATGCCCTACGACGTGCTGCTGGTGCAGTGTGCGCGCGCGGAGCTTGCGAACGATGCGGACGCGCGCACCGAAGCGCAGGCCATACAGGATCGCCTGGCAATCGGCGTGCCCTACGAAGTGCAGGCCATGCGGAGCAGCTGACGCGCTGAGCATGGCGCGCACTGCGGCTCAAAAGCTACAGCAGCAATCACACTGCGGGCGCGACAACACCGCCACCAACGCCCGCCTGACCACCGCCAACGTTCTGAGCATCACGCGCGGCTTGCGCCTTGCTGGCAATTTCAGCCTGCACTTCGCGCACCCGATCTTCGGTCAGCTGGTAGTTCCACAGGAACGGCATTGCCACGAACTTGAACAGCGCCGGCACGATGGAGTAAAGAATCGCCAGCATCAGCAGTGACGTCGCGGTGTTGGTCGTATCCATCGGGTTTGCGCGCGGATCGAAACCGAACCAGGCGGCCAGCCCCGTGCCGACAAAGATGCCGATCGCCAGCGCGCTCTTGCGCACCATCGACCAGATCGAGAAATAGGTGCCTGCCTGCTGCTTGCCGGTCTGCGCCGAGTCCAGGTCCACAACGTCTGCGAGCATGGCCGAGGGCAACGCACCCAGCGCACCGATCGACGACCCCTTCAGACACATGATAATGATGAAGAACAGGAATTTTCCGGTCGGAATCTCGTGGAAGTAGGTTGCCGCACTGGCGCCCAGTTCGGCCGACAGCAACGCCGCGAGTCGCGGAATCTCGAACCCGGCGAACCATGCCTCAGGCGCAATCGCGACCAATGGAATGAAGCACGACCACAGCGCATACCAGCCAATCGCGACCATCGTGGCGCGGTGCTTGCCGATGCGTCGCGACAGCCGCATCCACAGCGGCAATGCAGCGATCTGACAGACGAAATAGGGCGCCAGATACAGCCCGTACAGTTTGCCCGCCAGCAACACATGCGTGACGAAGAACAGGCTCAGCGTATTCGTCATCGCCGTGCCGATCGCCGAGAACGCGAAGATGATGACCAGCATCACGTAGGGACGATTGGCCGTCACGAACCGCACCATCTCGCGCAGCGGCAGGTTACTCGTGCGCCGCTCAACAGGAGGACGTTCGGGCACACTGATCAGCAGATTGCCGATGACCACCGGCATGATGATGCACATGGCAATCGCCAGGAACAGCACTGCATCGGTTGGTTTGTCGTAGCCAAACACAAGAATGACCGCCGGCGTAAACGCCGACATCAACGAACCGCCGACCACCAACGCTTCGCGCCAGCTCATGATGCGCGAGCGCTCGTGATAGTTGGTCGCCAGTTCTGCGCCCCAAGCCGCATAGGGCAACTCGAGAATGGTCGAACCCAGGTAAACCGTGAAGACCATAAGCGTGAGCCACAGGTATCCCGTGCTCATCGACACGCCTAACAGCGTAATCTCGGTGAACTCGAACGGCGGCACAAACAGAAACCAGATGGCCGCCATGAAGATCGGCGTGCCCACCAGCACGAACGGCTTGCGTCGGCCGAAGCGCGTACGAACGCGATCCGACCACACGCCGATGATCGGATCGGTGATCACGTCGGTCCAACGCACCAGCATCAACAACAGGCCGACCGTTGCCAACGACAACCCGAAGCTGCCCGCGTAAAGCGCAGGCAGATACAGCGCAAGCGGTAACCCGGCCAGCGCCAACGGCGTGGCGGGCGCACCGTAGGACGCCACCTGCCAGTTCGTAAGCGCAGGACCGCTCAAGGTCGGTTGCTCTGTTGCGCCAACCTTCGACTCGCTCATCGCAGCCCCTCCCCTTGAGTTCTCGCGTGCGCCGGATCATGCCCTCTTACATGTCACTTAAGGCATGTCACTTAAGGCATGTCACTTTGGGCATGTCACTTTGCGCGCAGCGCGTGCAGCATCTCCTTCAACGCCTGCACAAACGCAAGCGGCTGATCGAGGAAAACATGGTGCTGTGCGTCGGGAATCGCAACCGCAGGAAAGTCGTGCCCGATCAGTTCGCGCATGTACTGTGCGCTGCGCGGCTTGAACAGCTCGCTCAATGCACCGTAGATGATGCCGAACGGCAGCTTGAGATTCGTGTAGTCCTCCGGCACCCGCTCTGCGCGCTTGATCGAGCCCAGCATGTCCGGATCGAACTTCCACGCCCAGCCGCCGTCCTCGGGCATCAGTGAGTGCCGCGCGATGTAGTCCACGATGTAGGTGTTTTCGCAGGTCTGCGGCGGCTGCAGGCGAAAGCGCTGCAGGCCGGTCTCGCGATCCGGATAAAGCTTGGCGCGCCCACCGCCCATCAAGGGTCGATCCGGTACCGGCTCGTCCGGATGGCGCAATCCTGAATCGACCAGGATCAGCCCCTTGAAACGCTCGGGATACAGGTTCGCAGCCTTGGTGGCCATGCCGCCACCGAAGCTGTGGGCAACCACAATGGCCTCGTTGCCGAAGCCCGCGTGGTCAAGCACCGCCACGATTTCCTTGGCGAAGGTGTCGGCGTCGTACTCGTAGCGATAGTCCGAGTCGCCCATGCCGGTCAGGTCCATGGCTGCGACGCGATACTCGTCCAGCAACTGCGGCGCAATGAAGTCCCACCAGTGCGAATGCGCGTTCATGCCATGAATCAGCAGCAGTGGCGGTTTCGCGCTTGCGCCATCCCACAGCTGGTAGGCCACATCGCACTCTTCCACTTCGACCATGCGTTGTTCAGCCTCGGTCTCCACTGCCTGCCAGAACCACGCCGGGGCGTTGCCGTCCCCTGCATCCTTGTCCCATCTGGTCATCGAACGCCCCCCAGTCAGATCACTCGTTCGTTACGCGGCCAGGCTGCCGAAGCGGCGCAAATGGAAGTCGGTGTTGCCGAACCATGCGTCGATGATCGTCATGCGCTTGAAGTAGTGGCCAATCGCCAGTTCTTCGGTCATGCCCATGCCGCCGTGCAATTGCACCGCGTTCTGCGCGACGAACCGCCCGGACTTGCCGACCTGCACTTTGAATGCAGAAATCGCGCGACGCGCAGTGTCGTTGTAGCCCTCGGCAAGTCGCATGGCGGCCATGAACATCAGCGACTTCGATAGCTCCGCCTCCATGAACATGTCGACCATGCGGTGCTGCAGCACCTGGAACTGGCTGATCGGCTGACCGAACTGCTGCCGCTGCTTGGTGTAATCCACCGTACTCTTGTACAGCACTTCCATCATGCCCACGGCTTCGGCACCGACCGCGAGTGTGGCTTCGTCGACCACCTGTTCGAGCACGGCGGCTGCAGCGCCGGCCGCGCCAAGCAATGCATCGGCACCCACGCGCACGTTGGTGAACTGCACTTCAGAAGCACGCAGCTCATCGACCGTTGCGTAGTCACGGCGCGTGATGCCCGCCGTGTCCGACGGCACGACAAACAAGCTCACACCGTTGCGATCGCGGCGCGCACCACTGGTGCGTGCAGTCACGATCAGGAAGTCTGCGTTGGCCGCGTGCACGACCACGGCTTTGTGGCCATTGAGTACCCAGCCACTGCCATCCGCTGTTGCCGTGGTCGAGACATCCGTCACGTCGAAGCGGCTGCTTGGCTCCGTGCCCGCAAATGCTGCGACCTGCGTGCCATCGATGATGGGCGACAGCCAGCGCTCTTTCTGCGCACGATCACCGGCCAGCGCAATGCTGCGGCCCGCCAGCAGCACGCCGGTGATGAACGGCTCGACCACGAGCCCACGGCCGAAGCGCTCCAGGAGTACGGTGATTTCGATCGGGCCACCGCCAAATCCACCGTCTTCCTCGGCAAACGGCACACCCAGCCAGCCGAGTTCAGCAAAGGTCTTCCAGTGCGCGCTGTCCATGCCGGTGCTGCTGGCGATGATCTTCTGGCGGGCGGCAAAGCCGTAGTCGTTCTGGATGAAGCGCTCAACGCTTTCGGCAAGCAGGCGCTGTTCGTCGGACAGATTGAAA
>CAMAVY010000138.1 GCA_945861675.1 Klebsiella pneumoniae
AAGGGCGATCCGAAGATCGCCCTTTTCTGCTGCTTATCGGACAGCGCCGCTGTCAGACCGCTTCGAACAGTCCTGCAGCGCCCTGGCCGCCACCGATGCACATGGTCACCACGCCGAACTTCTTGTTGCGGCGCTTCAGTTCGCGCAGCACGGCGCCGGTCAAACGCGAGCCGGTCATACCGAAGGGGTGACCGATCGCGATGGCGCCACCGTTGACGTTGTACTTGGCCGGATCGATCTGCAGGGCATCACGCGAGTAGAGGCACTGCGAAGCAAACGCTTCGTTCAGTTCCCACAGGTCGATGTCGTCGATCGAAAGGCCCGCGTTCTTCAACAGCCGCGGAATTGCGAACACCGGGCCAATGCCCATTTCGTCCGGCTCGCAGCCCGCCACCGCAAAGCCACGGAAGATGCCGATCGGCTTGAGGCCCAGTTGAGCTGCGCGCTCCGCGCTCATGACCAGCGTCATGGATGCGCCGTCCGACAGCTGCGATGCATTGCCAGCCGTCACCGTGCCGCCTTCTTCAAACGCCGGCGGCAGCTTGGCGAGGCCTTCCAGCGTGGTGTCGGCGCGGTTGCACTCGTCGCGATCCACCGTCACTTCCGCAAAGCTCTCGTTGCCTTCCTTGTCGACCTTTTTCATGGTCACGGTCATCGGCACGATTTCGGCTGCAATTGCGCCTCTCTTGACCGCCGCTGCGTAGCGCTGCTGGCTTTGCAGCGCAAACGCGTCCTGGGCTTCGCGGGTGACCTGATAGCGACGCGCCACGACTTCTGCCGTGTTGCCCATGGCCATGAAAATCTCCGGCTTCTCCTCGAGCAGACGCTTGTTCTGCGCCGACTTGCCCGGTGTCTGGCGCGTGCGCATCGAAATCGAATCAACCCCACCAGCAATCGCGATTTCGGACTGACCCGAGGCGATCTGGTTGGCCGCGAGCGCAATGGACTGCAGGCCCGACGAGCAGAACCGGTTGATGGTCATGCCGCCCGTGGTGATGGGTAGCTTCGACAGGACAACGGCGAGACGCGCGAGGTTGCCATCCTGCTCACCCGTGTGGCTGGCAGCGCCGACCACGACGTCTTCCACCAGATTCGGGTCCAACTGCGGATTGCGCTCGAGCAGCGCATCGATGCAATGGGCCAGCATGTCGTCCGAACGAGTCAGGTTGAAGCTGCCGCGCATGGATTTCGCGAGGCCGGTCCGAACACTGTCAACGATTACTACATCGCGCATCTGATCTCTCCTGAAAAATTGGAGGATGCACGCGCGCCGTTTTGCGTACGTACCTGGCCCCCGCCACTTGGAGCGCCGATGGTAGCGGAAGCCCTATTGCCATGACCATGCCGCACGCGCGGCCGGTACGTGGCGCAGTTGCCCCGGCGCCGGCCGAGCAAGGCTCGGCGCGCGGGGATCCGGCGTCAGCCCGTCCGCGCCAGAAGCGCTTCGTCCGCCGAACCCAAGCGCCCGCTCACAAACGCCTCCTGCGCAGGCTCGCGCCGCATGGACTGGCCCTGCTCAGACTGCCCGCGCGATCGCCCTCGCTCACGTCGACGAACAACGTTACGACCGACGGCGTGTACGGCGCGGCCAATGCTCCGGTCGATCGCCATGTACAGGTCTGAGCTGGTGTCTTCAACGACGATGGCCGGCAGGTCACCCATCGCAACCACCAACTGGCAACGTTTGTCGCTGCCACCGCGAGGGCCGTTGATGTCGGACAGCCGCACCTGAACACGGCGAATGCGTGGTGCAAATCGATCAAACGCGAAATTCAGGCGCCGGCCTATGTAGTCCTTGAGCGCGGCAGTCGTTGTGAAGCCCCGAGCACTGATAGTGGTACTGATGTTGACGTGCATGATCCTGTCCGCCTCTTTGCTGGTTGCTGGTTGCTGGTTGCTGGATCGCTGAAGTTCTGAAGTGCTGAAGTGCTGACACTCAGCCATCGAGCACGCCCAATCTGCACCAGCGCAGCTGGCACAAAAAAGCAGAAAGCCATTGCGCCACGCGCAGGCTTTTCCGAGCGTGCTGCGTGCGCCGCACGGGCATCTGCCTTTTGTCTCGGCAAGAGGCTATGTTCCGCGCCTGCCAACATGGTGCGAACCCAGATGAAGCCACTGTCCGAATTCAATCTCTTCGAGCCTGAGACGCTGAAATGCCCCTACCCGTTCTACGAACGGCTGCGTGCAGAAGCGCCCGTCTACCTCATTCCCGGGTTCGGCATGTACCTCGTGTCGACCTACGAGCTGATACGCGAAGTGGTGAAGAACACTGCGCTGTGGTCGAGCGCCGTCGCCGCAGGTGCACCGCCTGCGCAGATGACGAATCCTGATGACGTTGTCATGCAGCAGATTCACGCCATTCTGAAATCCGATGTGCCGCTGGAGCAGACCCTGCTGTCTGTTGATCCGCCGGAGCACGCGAAGCACCGCACGCTGGTCAACAAGGTTTTCGCTGCATCACGCGTGAAAACACTGGTGCCATACATCGACGGCATCGTGGCCAAGCTCATCGACAGCTTCATCGACACGGGCCACGTGGAGTTCATGGAGCAGTTCGCCGAGCCATTGCCGCTGCTCATCATCCGCGAACAGCTCGGCGTGCCGGACGAAGATGCGGACTTCTTCAATCGCGCCGCCAACGCGGCGGCTGAAGTGTTGAGCATGATCCCGCCCACGCCTGCGCGTGCGCTTGAGCGCGTGCAACTGAACCACGACCTGCAGAAGTACTTTCTGGCGAAGTGCGAAGAGCGCCGACGAGAACCACGCGAAGACATGCTGACCATTCTCGTGCAGTCCATGTACGAAGGAGAACGGCCGCTGCGCGATGGCGAGATCCTGTCGATCCTGCAGCAGTTTCTCGTGGCGGGTCACGAGACCACCACGAGCGCACTTGGCGCGGGCATGCGGCTGCTCATTGAGCATCCGGAACAATTGCAATTGCTGCGCGATGATCCAGGGCTGATTGCCAACTTCGTCGAAGAAACCCTGCGCCTCGAAGCACCTGTTCAGGGCCTGATGCGCATCGCGACAAACGACACGCAGCTGGGCGGCGTCGACCTGCCCAAGGGCAGCATCATCATGTTGCGTTACGGCGCGGCCAATCGCGATGAAGCTGTGTTCCCGGAGCCAGATCGTCTGGATGTGTGCCGCGCAAACGCCAATCGCCAGCTTGCCTTCGGCACTGGCGTGCATGCGTGTGTGGGCGCGCCGCTGGCGCGGCAGGAAATGATCAGTGCATTCGCCGCCATCATTGCCCGCATGAAGCACTTCAAGCTGGACCCGCACCAGCCGGAGCCTACCAACGACCCGAGCTTTCTGTTGATGGGGCTGAACAATCTGCATATGACGTTCGATCGCGCTTGAGCGATCGCTCGGCGCACGCACGCCAGTCCAACTTTTTTACAACTCATCCCAGTCCACCTCAAATACAGAGGACCTTGTTGTGCCGAGCTTCTCCGCCCGCCTCGCGAACGAACGCCCCACTCAAATTGCGCTGCGCGACCCGCGCAACGCATTCACCTGGGCCGACGTGGACGACCGCCTGAATCGCGTCGCCAACGCATTGATGGCCAGCGATCTTGGCCCGAATCGTCGCGTTGCCGTGTTCTCGGAAAACGGCGTCGAGGTGGTGCTGGCACACATCGGCGGGCTCGTGTCCGGTTGCTCCACGGTGCCCGTGAACTTTCACCTGACAGCCGATGAAACTGCCTACATCCTGCAGGACTCGGGTGCGCGCGTGCTGTTCGTGGGGCCAGAGAACGCAGCGGCCGGTGTGCTCGCCGCCCGTCAGGCCGGCGTGCCGCGCGTCGTGGGTTGGCGCTGCGAAGGCATCGAAGGTGTCGAGCCCTGGGAGCGGTTCCTCGCCAGCGCGCCCAATACGCCCGCAAAGGAAGACCATCCACCGCGTCCGAACCTGCTGTACACCTCCGGCACCACCGGCCGCCCGAAGGGCACGGAACTGCCACCGACCATGTTCGCGGCGGGCAACACCATCGCCGAGCACGTCGAGCGTCTGGCGCAGTCGCCCAACGCTTCTCTTGGGGTGCATCTCATTGTCGGCCCGCTGTATCACACCGGGCCGCTGTCGGGCTCGCGTTCCATCGTCGGCGGCGCACCGCTGGTGATTCTGCCGCGCTTCGATGCAGAGGCCATGCTGCGCGCGATCAATGACTATCACTGTGCAACCATGGTGATGGTGCCCACGCACTTCGTGCGGCTGCTGCAACTGCCCGATGAGGTCAAGAACATGTACGACCTGTCGAGTTTGCGCGTGGTATCGCACACCGGCGCGAAATGCCCGGTCGACGTGAAACACCGCATGATCGAGTGGTTCGGCCCGGTATTGATGGAAGCCTACGGCGCGACCGAAGTCGGGAGTACCTGCGCCATCAACAGCGAAGACTGGCTGCGTTTTCCGGGCTCAGTTGGGAAATGCGTGCCGCCGTTCGAGCCAGTCGTCGTTGACGACGTTGGCCACGACCTGCCGCCGAACAAGGAAGGGCGTTTGTACTTCCGCGATACCACTGGCCGCGGCATCGTCTATCACAACGATGCATCGAAATCCCTTGCGGCGCACCTTCGGCCCGGCGTTTTCACGCTGGGTGAAGTTGGCTACGTCAACGACGAAGGGTTCGTGTTCATCACCGACCGCTTCTCCGACATGGTGGTGTCGGGCGGTGCCAACCTGTACCCCGCAGAAGTCGAGCAGGTCATGATCGATCACCCGGACGTCATCGATCTGGCGTGCATCGGCATTCCTGATGCAGAAATGGGCGAACGCATGATTGCGCTCGTGATCAGGCGGCCCGGTTCCACTGTGACCGCGGCTGAACTGATCAGCTGGACGCGTGAGCGCTTGTCACACTTCAAGTGCCCGAAGGAAGCCAGGTTCGTCGATGATCTCGGCAGAACCGCCGCAGGCAAGATCAACAAGAAGCGCCTGCGCGAACCGTTCTGGGCGGATGCGCCGAAGTAGGACAGGGCGAGCCCCAAGGCAGTGAAGCGCCATCTACAGCCGCTTCACCTGGCTGCAGACTATTGCCGCTGCACGCAACAGGTGTTGCGCAGCCGCCTACATTTCCCAACTCAACTGCACACTCCCCGAGCGCCCGATGCTCTGCTCAAGCGTCACCACGCCACCGCGCTCAACTTCCACGTTGCCGTCGAGCAGATTCTTGATCTTCAACTGCAGCTTGAGGTGATCCGTCGGGTACCAGCCATACACCAGATCCAACGAGTTGAACGGTTGTTCGAACGCGTCGGGGCCACCATTTCTGCCAGCGAAGTACAGCCGCTCACCAAACACGTTGTAGACCAGCGACGCACTGTGCGCGCCATCGGGTGAGTCGAATCCCAGCTGCAGGTTCACCACATAACGGGAGTGTTGCGTCAGCCGGCGTCGATCGTTGGTGAGATCGAGCGCCTGCTGACCGATCTCAATCTCGGAGTCACTCAATGTCAGATTGCCCGAAAGAAACATGGACGCGCCATAGTTGCCGCTCCACAACCAACCGTCCAGAAAATCGAAGCCCTTGAGCCATTCCAACTCAAGGCCGTAGACATAGCCGGTCTCTGCATTGATGAAACCCAGCGCAAGATTCTGATCGGAACCTGCGCGCTGCACGGTCTCGATCGGCGCTTCTATGTCTTTGTAGAACAGCGACACTGTGAAGTTGTCACGGTTGTCGAAGAACCACTCTGCGCGCGCATCGTAGTTGTTGATCCTGGCGGTCTCGAGTCCTGAGTTGCCGCGCACGCGCGCTTCAGTCAGTGGATCGATGTACGTTGACTCGGAGATCTCGCGCAGATCCGGACGGCCCGCCGTGCGGCTCCAGCTGAAGCGCAGCTGAAAGTCCTCGGCCCAGAAACCGGGCAGGCTGTAGGTGGCGGCGAGCGACGGATACAGCTCGTCTTCGCTGAACACCAGCGAGTCCAACGGGACATTGGTGGCGATCTGGCCGATACGCGGGTCGAACTGCAACGGATCGATGGGCACCGACAGCTGCTGAAACTGTTCCCAGCGCAGGCCACCCGAAAGGCGCCAGTTCGATGTGTGGGTGATGTCGAACTTGCCGAACACGGCATCGACAGTCTGACCCGCGAGATAGCTCTCGGTGCCGAGACCACCCAGCGTCAACTCGAAGCCATTGCTTGCGTTCAACAGATTCGCGTCGGTGAACACCTGGCCCGGTGTGCCGGACAACGGACCGGCACCACCTGCGAGCGAAGTCGTGCCGAGTCCAAGCCGGACCTGTGTGAAGTCGCGACCCTTACGCGAGTAATCCCAGCCACCACTGAGAGTTGTGTTGAAGTCACCAAGCTCGAAGGCCTGCGATAGCGACCAACCGTAGCTCTCCACATCATCTGTCAGTCCAGAAAAGCGGATATCAGCGGCCGACCCAGACGAGCGAATAGAGGTGCGGAGCAGCGCCCCGGTGACCGGGTCGACCCGATCTTCAGCGCTGATCAGCACTTCATTGGGAATATCCGTTTCGGCTTTGGCCTCGGAGAAGTACCAGTTGTACGTCGTGCCCTGCAGCCATTGCGGTACCCAGCCCGATGGAACGCCGAGCAGATCCAACGTTTGCGGACCAAGCTGGTGGCGGCCCCGAATCTGATTCAACCGCAGCTCCCGATCCTCAAAGCGGATCGCGTAGTCGCGCAGACCGCGACCATCGACGCGACGGAAGTTGAACGTGCTCGCGGTCGTCAGCGCTGCTTCGTCTTCCGTGTCGCGCAGCAGCATGCTGTTGGTGGAGATCTCCTGTTCGTCGCCAAACCGCAGCCCGAAGTTGGCCGCCCCCGTCAGCGTGACATGCTCAATCGTGCGTTGCGTGCGCGCGAACTCTTCATCAGGGTTCAGTACCGTGCGCGTAATGCGCTCCCGATTGCGCCACTCATCGTTGTAACCAAGCACCGCCAGACCGCCGATGCTCCAGCCTTCGTCAGCGCCAACGAACAGTTTGCCGCCCGTAGATATCTCGCCCTTGCGATCAAGATTCAGCGACGTTCTCTTGAACGCATAGTCACGGTTCAAGCTGCTGGCCAGCTGCCGGTTCGTGGCTTCGGCTTCTGCAAAGGTATGTGCAGCGCCGTCGCGCGCGAGGCCGCGCAAGATGCCTTCCGGGCTGATGTTGCCCTGAAAACGATTGATCGCCCCGCGCAGTGCGTCCGGCAGTTTGCGCGAGCCGTCGTCCTCACCCAGGTTGTCGTCGTCACCACCGCGATAGGTGAAGCCGCGGTCACGCGCATCCTGGTTCGTACCCGAACCCAGTGAAACCTTGAACTCGAACTCATCCGGAATTGCGCGCGTGCGGATGTCGATGCTGCCACCCCCGAACGCAGCCGGCGCATCGGGCGAATACACCTTCTGTACGGATACCGAATCGAGAATGGCGGCTGGGAAGATGTCCAACGGCAACACATCGCGCGTCAGATCGGGCGACGGCACGGTTGCGCCATTCAGGCGCGAGCTCACGTAGCGCTCGCCCAACCCGCGCACGTAGATGAACTGGTCGTTCACCAGCGTCACGCCAGGCACACGGCGCAATGCTGCCGCGACCGTGAAATCACCGATGCGGCCAATCTGCTCCGCACTGATGAGATCAATCGCAACATCATCGTTGAGGCGTTCGCCGATGACACCCGCGGCGCTGTCACGTTGGCGGCTCGATACCACCATTTCTTCCATCTCAACGTCATCTGAATCGGCCGGTGCCGCAGGTGCAGCGCTTGCAGCACCTGCCGTTTCAGCAGCGTGCAGCTGTGCAGATGCACAGCTGAGCGCCGCAGCGATCAACACGGCCAGCGGTGCGGTTTGGCCGCCCGCAAGCAAGCGGGCGCACGCACCTCGGACGACACGACGCAACTGCAATTTCATGTTCATATTCCGATTCTTGGCGTCATGTGACTGGATGTACGCAACCTGTGTGGTTGCCTGCGCGCTGCCTGGGCGGTCGCAACTGCGTCCGCCCAGGCGCGACTCCACTCTTCCATTAGGGCGTGGCAAACCAGAGCGGTTGGCCCTGCGCACCTGCACGCAGCCCGTAGGTCCAGGCCGCGGTCCAGTCGTCTGCTCGTATGACAGCCCCAAGATGCGTGGCTGGCGCAATGGGCGCAGTGGCAATGGTGTTGCCCAGGTCGTCACGCCGCGTGGTGGCTGTATAGATGCCCGACAGCAACGCCACGTTGGTGTTCTGTGGATCGAGAATCAGCACGTTGTTCGAGTTGAATGAGTAGTTCACACCCGCCGTGCTCGCGGCAACGCCACGCGCCCACTCCGACAGCGGATCAGCGTTGTCCAGCGTGCCCCGCGTTGCCTGTCTGCAGGCAATGATGGAACTCTTCAAGGTCGTCGCGCCGGTTCGGGCAAACGCTTTCGACACGTTGTCGCTGATCTCCAGGCATCGGTTGTTCGCCGTGGCGTCGTCCGCGTAACCGCCATACACGATGCTGTTCAGGTACTGCGCTTTCGGGCCGCGACGCATCACGATGCCTTGCGAGGTGTCGTGTGTGCCAGCATCGTGGTTTGACAGGATGCAGGTCATGTTGGCAATGGTCGGGTTGGTCAACGGTGCAGCGTCCAAGGGCTCGCCCGCGACGGCCCGCGTGCTGCCGATGTTGTCGCCCTCGACACAGCGGTTGCCGTCGGTCAGGGAGTGGATGACCAGTGCGTACTCAACCCGACCCACATAGCCGTCGGAGTAGTCGATCGCGTCGTCCCGTACGTACAGCGCCACGTAATGATCGACGTTGGCAGCACCGCCGAAGAATTCGATGCCATCGTCGTAGGCGCTATACACCTCGACGAAGCTGAGCGTGGTGCCCGAGCCGACCGCGTTCAGCGTGATGCCATTCAGTTCATCGTCCGGCGCGACCTCGAAGCCCGCGTGCTTCACGACCACGTAACGCAGCGTGCCCGAACTCTCAGCATTGTTGTTGCCGCCGTAATGTGACGGCTTGCCTTCCGACTCCACATGACACGCGTTGGTCGTGCGTTGGGCATCTGTGCAGTTGTTGGTCAGCCCATTGCCATTGATCACAATGCCGCCCCACAACTGCACGTCCTCCGGCCCTGCCGTCTTTGTCACCGCGTCGGAAAACCCTGTGAAGGTAATGGGTGCCACAGAGGATCCATTTGCCACGATGCGCGAGCCGCGATTGATCAGCACATAGTCGGACGAGTCCGAGAACGCCAATGTTGCGCCCGCCTCAATGGTGAGGGTCGGGCCGCTGCCGGCAGATGGCGCCACGCCCGTGGCGACATCCGCGCCGACGAACAGGCTGTCCTGGAAGATGTGTACGCCCGAAAAAAACGGGATCGTGACATTGGTGGCCAGCGGATTGCTCTCGCCGACAAACGCAGAGCTGTACAGGCAGTTCTTGCCATCGAACGAGCCCTGTCGAACGGTCGTACCAACGGTATAGGAGGCACATGGGTTGTTGGCGCCGCCGCCACCGTTCGTAACACTGTTGTCGACCGAGTTGTCGATGTTGGTGGGCTTGAGTGACACGTCTCCACCCGAGCAACCCAGGATGACAGAACAAAGCAAACCCACTGTCACATTGCGCCAACTGCTAACACTTCGCATCCGCTACCTCCGCGACTATTCGCATCCCACGATTGGGACGTCAGACGCGAAGCAACATATTGCAGTTATGTGACGAAACGATGACGAACACGGAGGGTCGATGACGAACAAGGAAGATCGATGACGAAAGCGGCCGCCGCATCAGCCGCCCGTTTTGACTTTTTGTGACAAAGCAAGACTCTGCTGATCGTGGTCGTCACGATGACCGACGGATCGATCTCGCAGCAGTACATCGCCCTGCTGCGCCGCGCTACCGGGCAACGATTGTCACATTGACTGTGACGGCGTCAGCCACCCATTCAGTGCTTTGAAACTCGCCCTGGCCCAGACCGAACGCAAGGCGTGACAACTTCGCCTGGCCGGTGAGTGTACGAACGCCATTTGCCGCGCGCCGCACCGAAAATGTCAGGCGTACGGGGCGCGTGCGATCGCGGATCGTCAGTCGACCATCGGCAACGAAACTGCCAGCAGCAGCCGAAATTCGGGTGGTCTCGAAGACCGCTTTGGGCCAGCGCGCGGGATCAAACCAATCCTTCGACTTCAGCGCCGTGTCGCGATCTGACGACTGTGTGTCGACTGATATGACAGGAATCTCCACGCGCGCTCGTGACGCACCCAGATTGCTTGGATCGAATGCGATCACCGCGTTGAACTGCTTGAAGCGCCCATCGAAGTTCGCGCCCGCCTGTGTCGCTGTGAATCGGATGCTGCTCTGCGCGGCATCGACCTGCCAGGTTGGCAACACAGGCTTGGCTGTACTGCCTGGCGCGGCTAACCCGACTGCCGCGCACGCACTGAGCGCCGTCACCAGGATGAAATTTGTCAGTCTGCGTGGCTGCATGAACATTACGGTGCCCTGGAAATGCCGAACATGCGCAACAGCACGCCGTCGCGATCCTTGAAGTGATGCTTCAGTGCGGCGGCGACGTGCAACAGGGTTGTCACGAACAGCGCCTTGGCCAGAACTTCGTGCACCACCTTGAGCTGCTCCTTCAGGTTTTCGCTGGGCCCAACGAAATTGGGCAGCCGCACAAGGTCAAACCAGCTCACAGAGAAGTTGGCGGCGGACGACATGGCCCAGCCACTCAACGGCAGCGCAAACAGAAAGCCGTACATCAACCAGTGGGTCACAACAGACGCACTCTTCTGCCAACCCGCCATGTCCCCGGGCAGTGCGGGTGGCGCGTTGCCAAGCCGCCACAACAGGCGCACTACGGCCAACCCAAGAATGGTGATGCCGACACTCTTATGTCGCGCCAGCCAGGCGATCTGGCCCATCAGGCTGCCCGCTTCTTCGGCTTGTTCGGCCATGTTCGCCAGCACGAATTGCGTAACGATCAACAGCGCAATCGTCCAGTGCAGCGCGATCGCAATCCCACCATAGCGCTGCGGGTCATTTCTCCATGCCATGCCTTCGACCCTTCGTTGCCAGCGCTGCCACCGCTGCCAATCTGATGTGTACAAGTTGCGGCGCCCATGGGCCAGTCGCCCCAGTACCACACACCACTGCCAGTGCATTGGACTCTGCGTGGCCGTCCATTTGAGTGCAAGTTGCGCCGAACGCGCTCTGCGCAGCTTCAGCCCCAGGGCCATGCGTCGCGGGTGACAGCGACGGCCAGCATATACGCGAAGCAGATCAGCGCACCCGCATAAGCAGTGCCGGCGAGCACCGTGCCGCGCGCGAAGCGCAGAGCGACCAAGCCAAGAACAATGTAGACGACGAGCGCCAGCAGGTTCGCAGCCAGCCAGGGGTGGTCGGTGGGCGAACGCCCGCTCCAGACTGCCAGCGCCACGCCAGCAGACAACAACAGTGTGTCGACCACATGCGGCAGGACTCGCACCACGCGGCTGCGCAGCCAGGGCGCGCCACGCAAGCGCCCGAGTCCGCGGGCAATAAACCCCGTACCGGACAGCACCGCCAACGCCGCGTGGGTCCAATGCAGCAGGTCATACATGCGCATGCATCCGAGAACTCGCAAATGGCCTGAACTCGCGAATGGCCCGACTGACTGCGAGCAGTTGTCAGCGCGCCGCGCCGCCGCAAAAGCCACTACCATCCGGCACCGCCCTGACTACAAGACGCTCCGCACGTGGACCAGCCGATTCTGCGCTCCGATGCGATGCGCCTGCAGCAATCTGGCACGCGCTTCCTGGCGAGTATCGTTTTGATCGCGGCCGCCGCGTTGTGTGTCAGCTGTGCGACCACACCCAAGTTCGGCGTTCGCGTCGACGCCGGCACGGTGTACGCACGCAACGGTGGCGAAGCGCAAACCGCCGACATCTTCCTGCCCCAGGGCAGCGGTCCGTTCCCGGCAGTCGTACTGATCCATGGCGGCGGCTGGCGCAAAGGTGGCAGCTGGCAGATGAATCACATCGCCAGCCGCCTCGCAGAACAGGGCTTTGTGGTGGCCAACATCAACTACCGGCTGGCCCCGAGTTTCCACTACCCGGCCCCGCTTGAAGACGTGGAGGGCGCGGTACGCTGGCTGCGCGAACATGCCGCGCAGTATCGCTGCGACACGGCACGCATCGGCGCATGGGGCTATTCCGCAGGGGCTCATCTGGCCCTGCTCGCTGCAACACGGAACCAACCCGTGAGCCCGGGCGACACATCGACGCGAATCCAGGCTGTCGTAGGTGGTGGCACGCCTGCCGACATGCTGCTGTTCGGCGATAGCGACATCGTGAGCAGCTTCATGGGCGGCTCAGCGGCAGCCAGGCCAGACGCTTACCGTGACGCATCGCCTGTCACACATGTCAGTGCCGACGACCCGCCCGCCTTTCTGTATCACGGCCAACAGGACTGGATTGTCGACCCGGCGCACACACACGCCCTGGCCGACAAGCTGCGCGCTGCGGGCGTTCAGGTACAGGTACAGGAACCCTTCTTCGGCCATATCGCGGTCTTTCTGTTTGGCCGCGCCGAGGAGACCGCAGCACTCGAGTTCCTGCGCCAACAGTTACAGCCGCCCGCGCCCTGAGCACGCCATGCGGTACACATCGCACGTGATCAAAGAAGACGACATCGCAGCGCTGCATGCGAGCCCCTGGTACGGCAGCTTCGCGTTGACAGGCGGCGGTGTCGGGCTTGCCGCGCAACTGCTGGCGGTGCCCGGTGCGTCTGGCACTGTGGCCGATGTGCGCGTGCCGTACGCTGCTGCCGCACTGCGCAATCTGCTCGGCGGTACGCCGGATCAGTCCAGCAGCCTCGGCACAGCACAGGCGATGGCGATGGCCATGCTGCGCAACACCCTGCAACTCGGCTGCCCCGATGCAGCAACCGCGTTCGGCTTTGCGCTGACCGCAAGCCTTGCGACCCACACGCCAAAACGCGGCCAGCACCGTGTGCATCTCGCCATCCACACATTGGCGGCACTGCATTCCGTCAGCCTGGTCTTGCACAAAGGCGCACGCAGTCGCGC
>CAMAVY010000139.1 GCA_945861675.1 Klebsiella pneumoniae
CCAGTGAATTCGTGATCCGGGACTGTCTGGTGCGCATTGATCCGGGGGTGTTGGATCAGGCACTGAACGCCTGGAACCAAGCCTGGGGTGGCACGGACAGTGCACTCGCGATGGATGGCAAGACCATGAAGAACGCGGTCGATGAGACCGGCCGACAAACGCACATCATGAGCGTTGTGGGTCATGAGTCGACGATCTGCCACGCCCAAAAAAAGTAGGTGACCTACCCGCCGCTGGCCGCGATGAGGCAAAACGTACGAACGAGATCGGCATGGCGATCCCGCTGCTTGAAGCCTGCAACATCGCCGGCAAAGACATCACGGCGGATGCGCTACTGACGCAGCGCACCTTGGCGCGCTACATCGTCGCGCAGCAGGCGCACTACCACTTCACTGTGAAGGGCAATCAACCCACGCTTGAGGACGACATCGCGCTTGCCTTTGCACAGCGCAGCCGCTTGCCTGACTTTTGAGACGCGGCGCATCTGGTGCTCGACTGCGCTCAATGGTTACCTCGACTTCCCGCATGTCGGGCAGGTCTTTCTGATCGAGCGCGAGACAATCAACAAGAAGACCGGTCGGCGCAGCAGTGAGACCGCACTGGGCGTGACGAGTCGCACGCCGCAGGAGGCGTCGCCACAACGGCTGTTGACGATCAATCGGGGGCACTGGACGATCGAGAGCGTGCACAACATCATCGACTGGAACTACGACGAGGATCGAAGCCGCATTCGGACCGGGCACGGGCCCGAGAACATCACGCGCCTGCGGCGCTTCGCCGTCGGCATCCTCAAGCACTATCAGAAGCGCAACGAGTCAATCGCCCAGATGATGCGCAGGCTCAGCTTCCGCACCCGCACCGTATTCGACTATCTGCGCATGACCGAAAACTCATGCCCCACAGCACTATGCGCTTGAGAACAAATTTGCCGTGGGGCCCAAATCGCGCGTGAACCGCCCCTTTCACCTCCAACGGCGGTCGATGTGCGCAAACATGTCCTGGCGGATCGCCGCTGACTCGTTGACCAGGTGGTGCTTCGCACCCGGCAGCCACTGAACGTCGAGCTGAAACTTCGCTTCGATGCGGGCCAGGTTGTGGGCTGCATCGACCGTTTCGTCGTCGTCGCCCTGCAGAAGCAGCACGGGCAGGTCCGTCGCCGCATGCGCGTCGAAGCGTTGCATGGCCGCCACCATTGCGCGGACCCAGGGCACTGCCACCGCCTTGGCCTGCAGCGGATCGGCATCACGCAGGAAGGCGTTGAAGGCCGGGTCATTGGAGTTGCTGGTAAATCCACGCGGCCACTGCGACAGCACCCTGCCCAGCCCGTAATAGATGAAGCGCAGGCGCGACCACATATAAGGCCGGACCAACGGCGCAAACAGCACGATATTGCGATAGGGGCTGGTATCGGCGCGGTAACCGGCATCCAGCAGATGGGCCATCGCAACAGCACCGCCCATGCTCTGGCCGAACAGGTGCCAGGGCGCGGGCACCACCGGCTCGACCAGCGCGCGCACCGCGCGATAAGCGCGCACATAACGATCGAACGAATCGATGGACGCGGCCTTCCCGGACGACAGTCCATGACCCGGCAGATCAAGCGTGACCACAGACAAGCCGCGCTCAAGACAGAACCGGATCAGGTGGCCGTACAGACCCACGTGGTCGAAGTAGCCATGCAGAATGAAAGCCGTGCCGACCGATTCGCTGGGTTGGATGAGATGCACCGCCACGCGCTCGCCGTCCACTTCATGCCAGCCGACGC
Source organism: Klebsiella pneumoniae (assembly GCA_945861675.1). Taxonomy (GTDB): domain Bacteria; phylum Pseudomonadota; class Gammaproteobacteria; order Pseudomonadales; family Azotimanducaceae; genus CAMAVY01. The sequence goes on from CAMAVY010000139.1 coordinate 1,766, forward strand.
GATGGTCGGCTGCATGACTATCAGCGAAAGCAATGCCGTAATGCTGCAGGTACGCCTGAGTGCCTGGACCGGCGGCGCCTGTGGCGTCCGCGAATCGCGGTAGCTCGGCGCGCGCGCGTTCGACGTCGAACCCGGCTGCGTCATGCGGGCTGCCAGACGCCCCAGCCGACAACTCAGCTGACAACTCAGTGGACAATCGGCTTCAGCTTGCCGGCGTCATAACGTTGGAACATCGTCTCAAGGGACAGGACCTTGATCTTGTCCGCGTGACCGGCTGTGCCAAACGATTCATAGCGCGCCGTCACGATCAGCTTCATGGCCTTGATGGAGTCCATCAGGTACTTGCGCGGATCGAACTCGCCCGGGTGCAGGGCCAGATGCCTGCGAATTGCGGCTGTGGCAGCGAGGCGCAGATCGGTATCGATGTTGATCTTGCGGACGCCGTACTTGATGCCCTCCTGAATCTCGCTGATCGGCACGCCATAGGTCTCAGGCAGGTCGCCGCCGTAATGCCGGATCTCTGCCAGCAGGTCCTGGGGCACCGACGAGGAGCCGTGCATCACCAGGTGGGTATTCGGAATACGCGCATGGATCGCCTTGATGCGTTCGATGGCCAGGATGTCGCCGGTCGGCGGACGCGAGAACTTGTACGCGCCGTGGCTGGTGCCGATGGCAATCGCCAGCGCGTCAACCTCGGTGGCGCGGACGAACGCCGCGGCTTCTTCCGGGTCGGTCAGCATCATGTCGTGCGTAAGGACACCCTCCGCGCCCACGCCGTCTTCTTCTCCGGCCGTGCCGGTTTCCAGCGAACCCAGACAACCCAGCTCGCCCTCCACCGAGACGCCACAGGCATGCGCCATCGCCACCGTGCGCTGCGTGACCTCAACGTTGTAGTCGTAGCTGGCCGGCGTCTTCTGATCTTCCTTGAGCGAGCCGTCCATCATCACCGAGCTGAAGCCGAGCTGGATCGAGCGCTGGCAGGCTGCCGGCGAGGCGCCGTGATCCTGGTGCATGACCAGCGGGATGTCCGGAAACTCCTCAACCGCCGCAAGAATGAGATGGCGCAGAAAGTTGGCGCCGGCGTACTTCCGAGCGCCCGCTGAGGCCTGCACGATGACCGGGCTGTTGGTCTCCTGTGCGCCTTCCATGATGGCGCGCATCTGCTCGAGGTTGTTCACGTTGAAGGCCGGCACGCCGTAGCCGTATTCCGCCGCGTGGTCCAGCAACTGCCGCATGCTGATCAACATCTGAAGTCCTCTCCTACGCCAATGCGGCGCTTATGCGTGAAGTTAGCACTTACCTTGTCAGGGGGCCCTGCTGGGGGCCTTGCTCGGAATTCGCGCGCTGTATCAGGACCTCGACCGCGGGCAGGGTCTTACCTTCGACGAACTCCAGGAACGCACCGCCACCCGTCGAGATGTAGGAAATCTGCTCGGTGACGTTGTACTTCTCAATGGCCGCCAGCGTGTCACCACCGCCGGCAATCGAGAAGGCCTGGCTGCGGCCGATGGCCTCTGCCACGACCCGCGTGCCGGCACTGAACTGCGCAACTTCGAACACCCCAACCGGGCCGTTCCAGATGATGGTGCCTGCCGCTGCAATCATCTCGGCAAATGTCGCCGCGGTACGCGGACCGATGTCGAGGATCATCTCGGCATCACCCACCTCATCGATGCCGCGCTGAAAGGCAACTGCCTCCGCATTGAGTTGCGTGGCGGTCACCACGTCTACCGGCAACGGCACGTGCACCTTGGCAGCGACCCGCTTTGCCTCGGGAATCAGATCGCGCTCAACCAGCGACTTGCCAATCGGATGACCCGCCGCCGCAAGGAACGTGTTGGCGATGCCACCGCCGACGATGATCTGATCCGCAATCTCCGATAGTCGGTCAAGCACACTGAGTTTCGATGACGCCTTGGCGCCGCCAACAATGGCCAGCAGCGGCCGCCGCGGTTTGTCGAGGGCCTTCTCGAGTGCATCCAGTTCGGCTTCGAGCAACGGGCCGGCGCACGCAATCTTCGCGAAGCGCGCCACCCCGTGCGTGGACGCCTGTGCGCGGTGCGCGGTGCCGAAGGCGTCCATCACAAACACATCGCAAAGCGCCGCCATGCGCCGCGACAATGCCTCGTCGTTGTCGGTCTCGCCCACGTTGAAGCGAACGTTCTCGAGCAGCTTGATCTGACCCGGCACGATGTCGACGCCATCCAACCAGCTGTCGACCAGCGGCACCTCCACGCCGAGCAATGTGCTCAAGTGCTGCGCCACTACCGCAAGCGAGCTCTCCGGTTGCAGCCGCGCATTCTTGCCTTCGTCGGGGCGCCCCAGGTGCGACATCACCAGCACTGCGGCGCCTTTCTCCAGCGCCAGCTTCAGCGCCGGTACCGCCGCAACGATGCGGGCATCGGAAGTGATGACGCCGTCCTGCAGCGGCACGTTCAGATCTTCGCGGATCAGCACACGCTTACCGCGCAGGTCCAGCTGACTCATCTTGATCACGTTCATGTCTCGATCACAGTCCAGATCCACTAAAGGCCGAAGTGGCCGCGGATTCGCGCCGTCACAGCGTCTGCAGTGAAACCATAGGCGGCCATCACCACATCGCCAGGGGCCGAAGCGCCGAAACGATCTACGCCGATCACCAGCCCGTCCAATCCAACAAAGCGATACCAGGCATCGCCATAGCCTGCTTCCAGCGCAACCCGGTGACGCACCGCAGGCGGCAATACCGCGTCGCGCCAGGCTGCATCCTGCGCCACGAACACATCGACCGACGGCATCGACACGACGCGCACCACCCGGCCCGAGCTGCTGAGTTGGCCCGCGGCAGCGATCGCAAGCGAAACCTCCGAGCCCGTCGCAATCAGAATCAGATCGGGCGTTGCAGCGCCGCCCAGCAGCACGTATCCACCACGGGCAACGTCTCGCAGCTGTGTCGCATCACGTGCCAGCAACGGCAACTTCTGGCGCGACAGAATCAACGCCGTCGGCCCGCTGCGCCGCAGCAGCGCGCTGCGCCAGGCTGCAACGGTTTCAACGCCGTCGGCGGGCCGCCATACCGACATGTTTGGAATGGCGCGCAGCGTGGCCGTCTGCTCGACCGGCTGATGGGTCGGGCCATCTTCGCCGACTGCCAGTGAGTCGTGGGTGTAGACCAGGATATTGCGCAAGCCCATCAGCGCCGCCAAGCGGACCGCGTTGCGCGCGTAGTCCATGAAGGTCAGAAACGTGCCGCTGTAGGGAATGAGGCCGCCGTGCAAACCAAGGCCATTGGCGATGGCGGTCATGGCGAACTCCCGCACCCCATAGTTGATGTAGTTGCCGCCCGGTTGCACGGACAGTGCACTGTCCGCGACCACAGCACTGGCCGGCGCAACCGCACGCGCGCCCTTCCACTGCGTGTTGTTGGAGCCTGACAAATCCGCTGAGCCGCCAATGAGCTCCGGCAGCGCGGGCCCGAGCACGTCGAGGCAATTGCCCGAGGCCTTGCGCGTTTCCACATCCCCGGTCGCGATCGCGCGTTCCAGCATCTGCGCGCAGAGCGCATCGAACTCGGGCGGCAGGTCGCCGCGCATGCAACGCTCGTACTCGGCGGCTTCTGCGGGAAAGGCCGCAGCATAAGCGGCGAAGCGCGCAGTCCATTCGGACTCCAGGCCCGCGCCGCGCGCGCGCTGGTCCCACTCGTCACGCAGCACCTGCGGCACGTCGAACGGCGGTGACGTCCAACCCAGGTGCGCACGTGCAAGTTGTGTCTCTGCTGCACCGAGCGAGCCATGCGCCGGCCCCGTGCCAGCTTTATTCGGTGAACCGAAGCCGATCTGTGTGCGGCACATCAAAAGTGTTGGTGCGCTACCCGGCTGCGCCAACACCGTCTGCAGGGCCCGCGCGACGGCGTCGCCGTCCTGACCATCGATCTCCCTTCCGTCAACTTCACGAATCACGCGCCAGCCGTAGGCCTCGAAGCGTTTGCGCGTGTCATCGGCGAACCAGCCGGATACGTTGCCGTCGATGGAGATGCCGTTGTCGTCGTACACAGCAACGAGCTTGCCGAGCCCCAACGCGCCCGCCAGCGAAGCGGCCTCGTGACTGACGCCCTCCATCATGCAGCCGTCGCCGAGGAACACCCAGGTGCGGTGGTCAACGATCGCGTGGCCCGGCCGGTTGAAGCGCGCCGCCAGCACGTTCTCTGCCAGCGCGAAACCCACAGCGTTGGCGAAGCCCTGGCCCAAGGGGCCGGTCGTGGTCTCAACGCCAGGCGTCTCGCCGTGCTCGGGGTGACCCGGCGTACGCGAATGCAGTTGGCGAAACGCGGCAATGTCGTCACGCGTCAGGTCGTAGCCGGTCAGGTGCAGCAACGCATACAGCAGCATCGAGCCGTGGCCGTTGGACAACACAAAGCGGTCGCGGTCACTCCAGTTCGGATTGGCGGGGTTGTGCTTCAGCACCTCCCGCCACAGCACTTCGGCGATGTCGGCCATGCCCAGCGGCGCACCGACATGCCCGCTGTTGGCCTTGTCGACTGCGTCCAAGGTGAGCGCACGAATTGCATTCGCCCGTTCACGGCGTGTCGGCATGCTGAGTTCCCCTATGAAGTTTTGAAAGAGCGAAGACTTGAGAGATCGCGCGTCGATGGACCCGCTGTGCGTCGCGCGGCGGCCGGCGAGCCGGGCCGCATTGTCCTCGCTGCCTCAAGCCGGGGTCCAGCCTGACGCACACACCGTCGGGTATCAGAAGGCCCAGCGCAGCAAAAACGACCCGTTGATTGATGGCTACAATGCTGCAGCCCCGCTGGCCGCGGCCGACTTGCGCCGGTACGCAACGATCCTGTAACGCGATACGTATTCAACTGCTGTTCACCCTCATCCCTCTTCCCTCATCCCTCATTTATGGAAACCGACGCCACATGGCCGAGTACTCAGTCTTCACATCCGAATCCGTCTCCGAAGGACACCCGGACAAGGTCGCTGACCAGATTTCCGACGCTGTCCTGGATGCGATGCTCCGGCAGGATCGCGAGTCACGAGTTGCCTGCGAAACGTTGATCAAGACGGGCATCATCGTGGTCGCGGGCGAAATCCGCACCAACGCCAAGGTGAACATCGATGAACTGGTGAAGCGTGTTGTCTCGGACATCGGCTACATCGACGCTGCCACCGGCTTCGACACGCCCAACTGCACCGTCATCAACGCGCTTGGCATGCAGTCTCAGGACATTGCCATGGGCGTGGACGAGTCCGGCGACCACGAACAGGGCGCGGGCGACCAGGGCCTGATGTTCGGCTACGCGACCAACGAAACCGAATCGCTCATGCCGGCGCCGATCTTCTTCGCCCACCGGCTGGTGCAGCGCCAGGCCGAAGTGCGCCGCAACGGCATGCTGCCGTGGCTGCGTCCCGACGCAAAAAGCCAGATCACCTTCCGCTATGGCGCCGACGGCAAGCCCGAGGCCGTAGAAGCAGTGGTGCTGTCGACCCAGCATTCCGACGACATCAGCATCGAAGCGCTGCGTGAGGCCGTGCGCGAGGTCGTGATCGATCCCGTTGTGCCGCATAACTGGGTAACCCGTGACACCAAGGTGTACATCAACCCTACAGGTCGTTTCGTCATCGGCGGCCCGCTGGGCGACTGCGGCCTCACGGGGCGCAAGATCATTGTCGACAGCTATGGCGGCATGGCCCGTCACGGTGGTGGCGCGTTCTCTGGCAAGGACCCCTCGAAGGTCGATCGCTCTGCCGCCTACGCCGGGCGCTATGTGGCCAAGAACATCGTGGCTGCCGGCCTCGCGGACCGCTGCGAAATTCAGGTCAGCTATGCCATCGGTGTGGCCGATCCGACCTCCATCAGCATCAACACCTTCGGTACGGGCAAGGTCAGCGACCTCAAGATCGTTCAAGCAGTGCGTGAAGTATTCGATTTGCGCCCGCGCGGTCTGATCGCGATGCTGGATCTGAAGCGCCCGATCTATCAGAAGACTGCCGCCTACGGCCACTTCGGTCGCGAGGAGCCGGAATTCACCTGGGAGCGGACAGACCGCGCAGAAGCCATGCGTGCGGCGGTGACCTGACGGTCGCAGCGCCTCGTCGCAAAGCCAAGCCCGGCGTCGTTCACCTTTCATCCATCTCGTACTGCCAAGTACTACTTAGCGTCCCGATCAGCAGATCGGGACTGCGGAACGGACCCGACATGCCGCATCCAGCGCACATCAGCTTCGAGTACTTCCCGCCGCAGACCGACCAGGGCCGCAAGTCGCTGCTGCGCACGAGCAGCGAGTTGACCGGGCTCGGGCCGGATTTCTTCTCTGTCACCTATGGTGCAGGTGGCTCAACCCGCGATCGCACGTTGTCTGCTGTGCAGACCCTGCGCGACGCAGGGCATGACGTGGCACCGCACCTGTCATTCGGCGCAAGCACAGACGAGGACATCAGCGAGCTGCTAGAGCGTTATCGCGAGATGGGCGTGAAGCGCGTGGTCGCCCTGCGTGGCGATGTGCCATCAGGGATCGGCAGCGTGCGCCACCTGCGCTACGCGCGCGAGCTGGTCGCGTTCCTCCGGCGCACGCACGGCGATCACTTTCATATAGAGGTGGCGGCCTACCCCGAGGTGCATCCGGACGCCACGTCTCCAGAGGAAGACCTGACGCACTTCTGCGAGAAAGTCAGCGCTGGCGCCAACTCAGCGATCACGCAGTACTTCTACAACCCCGACGCGTACTTCGATTTCCGTGACCGAGCGATTGCTCGGGGTGTGAACATCCCCATCATTCCCGGCGTCATGCCCATCACCAACCACGACAACCTGGTGCGCTTCTCGGCCGGCTGCGGGGCCGATATCCCGCGCTGGATCAAGCTGCGGTTGGAGGCCTATCGGGCCGATGAAGCGGCGATTGTGCAGTTCGGACACGAAGTGGTGACGCGATTGTGCGAAAGGTTGCTGGCGAATGGCGCGCCCGGTATCCACTTCTATACGCTGAACCAGGCCAAGCCCACGCTGGCAATCTGTAACGCGCTGAATCTCGCCACCCACGCATGATCGCCCTGCACAGCTGATGCGCATCCCTCGGCTGTATCTCAACACAACACTGTCGGCGGGCGCGACGCTGTCGATGCCCGACGCCCGGGGGCACTACCTGACCCGCGTGCTTCGCCGCGATGTTGGCGATGCGGTCGTGCTGTTCGACGGCCGCGGCACGCGGGTCAACGCAACAGTCAGCACAATCACTCGCCGCGAACCCGTCCAGCTGCAACTGGCCAACGAGCTCACGTACACCGGACCGAACGATGCACCGGTTACGCTCGGCATCGCGCTGCTGAAAGGCGATGGCCTGGACGAAGTGCTGCAGAAAACAACTGAACTGGGCGTCGACGCCGTGCAGCTGCTGCTCACCGAGCACAGCGAGGGCCGCCTGCCCGACGACCCCAGCCGCGCGGCGCGACGCCTCGAACATTGGCGCGCTGTGCAGGTCAGCGCCTGCGAGCAGTGCGGGCGCGATTGGCTGCCGGCGTTGCACGGGCCGCTTCGTCTGGAAGACTGGCTGCGGCAGTCGTCCAGCGCGGCTGCGCGCTGGCTGCTGGAGCCCGAGGCCCGCGTATCAATCGGCGCGCTGCGCGCCCAGGCGACCTCCGCACTGTTGATGGCAGTCGGCCCCGAAGGCGGTTGGAGTGCGCTTGAACGGCAAGCTGCCGTTGCGGCCGGCTTTGTCGAAGTCGGACTAGGTACGTCCGTGCTGCGCGCGGAGACTGCGCCGCTTGCGGCACTTGCCATGATCACCGTACTGCGGCAGCTCACCTGACAGCCGCTCAATCTGGTCCGCTCAATCTGGGCCGCTCAATCCGCGGCAGCCACAGCCGCAGTCAGACGCGCCGGGACATCCGCCTCGTGATAGTGCTGTTCGGCCGGTTCGATGTTGTCCAGGAAGTGTTGATAGACCAGCGCCTGCCGAAGCTCGAGTACCGGCGCGATGAGCGCAATCGCAGCGTCGATCTGCGCGTTCGGACAAGCCTGTCGCCAGGCATCAGCCACCATTGCCACAACCTGCGGCCGATCCGCAGGCGCAAAGCCGTGACACAACGCAGGCAGATCGAGCAGCGGCAGACCCACGCCCGCATCGCCCCAGTCCAGCAATACCGGGCCGGCCGCGCTCGCGATGACGTTGCCTTGATGCAGGTCGCCGTGCACCAGCGTGTCCGGCAACCCACAGGCCTGCAGCGCATCGAGACGATCCGGCAAAGACGCAATGAGCCGCGCCAATCCGCTACGCACATCGGCCGGCAATGCGTGCTGCACAGCGGGCCGCGCACACAGTGCACGCAACGACGAAAGCAGTGCGGCAAGCCGCCAGTCGGGTAACCCGAGGCCCAGCAAACGGGGCACGTGCGCCTGCAGGCGCAGCTGCCGATCAACATGCGCGGCAATGATCGGCTGCCAGAGCGCAGGCGAAGTGCCCCACATCAGCGGCCCCTCGCAATGCGCCATCAGCAGCCTGCCGGCAACGCCATCGCTGGCGAACAACTCAGGCAGACGCAGCGGCTGGCCAGACGTACCGCCGGCCGCTGCGGCAGATGCGGCTGAAGCGCGGTCAAGCGCCTGCACACACTCAATGACGCTGCCTTCATGGGCAAAGAATGGCGGAACGCTCTTCAACCACGCCGCGCTGCCATCATCGAGCTGCAGCCGGAACACGCAGGACAGATTCCAGGTGCGCTGCTGCTGCGCAGGCGCAGCCCTGCGCCGACCACGCGCTTCGAGTTGCGCATCCGCCCACGCAAGATCGCTGACCAATCCACTTGGGCGCGCGTAGCGCTGTCGCAATGGATGCGCCTGCCGCCATTGGTCGTCCCGCAACAATTGGCCATCAAGTAGCGATTGGCCATCAAGCAGCAATTTGCCATCAAGCAGCGGGGCCGCCGGGACAGGGTCCAGCAACAATGCAGCGGCCGCCGTCACTTGCTGCAGGCTGAGCGCCAGATACGTGCAATGCAGCATGCCCGTCGCGTCATCGAGGCGATGCGCCAACAGCCGCAGCACCGCAAGCTCGAGCCCCACTGCACGGGCCGCAGCCAATGCGTCCGATGTCTCCTGCGGCCACGGCAGCGGGACCTCGCAGACGAAACTACCCAGCAGGTTGCTCTCGTCATCACAGACCAGCAGCGTTGCCCGTTTCTTGTTGTTCAACTCGTTCAACACGCAGACCTCGTGAGCAGCGGGTGACACCTGCTACCGGTGACACCTGCTACCGGTGACCCATGCTACCGGTGACACATGCTACCGGTGACACATGCTACCGGTGACACATGCTACCGATGCCACAGAGAGCGGCGCGCAGGAACACAATCGCCTGATGTGGATCAATGCGTTGCAGCATGGCAACCCACACGCTGCTCCGAATCCGTCGCAGGTCACGTCATGACTCCGACGCACACCGCACACACTGCCCTCGTGCGCATCATCACCGGATTCGTGGCCGAGCACCCGTGACACTCAGACACGGGGCAGCCGCGCGACAACGAGCGTAATCACCAGGGGGCGCAGCACGAAGCCCGCGAACTCTGTGTCGATGAAGGTCGCGAGGTCCTGCAGAAAGTGCTCACGCACTGTTGGCACGAGCATCGCAGTGTTCGAGTAGGAACGAACGAGGTCGATGTACTGCGCGGTGGCGTAGCCTTGATCCCAATTGAAGCGCGCGAGTGTCGACTGTCCAAACGTATCGCTTGCGTTCAGCGCGTCGAAGACCGCTGGCGTCAGGTTGCGGCCAGGAAGTTGTGCAGTACGATCCGGCTCGGCGAAGTAGCGCTGATAGATCGGGTGCGACGCGGCGAAGAAGCCGCGATCGATGGCGTCGTCAACCTGCATCGTGTCGACTACTGCGAGCGCGCCGTTGCGCTTGAGCGCAGTCGCGGCCTTCTGCAGGCACGATCCAGGGTCCAGCCAATGCCAGCAGGTGGCTGCGACAACCGCATCGAAGCTCTGCGCGTCAATGTCCATGTCCTCGAAGAATTCAGCGCGAACTTCGAGCTTGCGCTTGCGAATTTCCGGCGCGAACTTCTGCGTCATGAAGCGCGCGAGATTTGGGCCGGGTTCGCAGGCGAGGACCGCCGCGCCGCGAGACAGCAGTGCATGCGTCGCTTTGCCAGTGCCAGCGCCGATCTCAAGTATCCGGGGCGCGGACGGAAGTACAGCGAACAGCGCGTCCCATAGCGCGGGCGGATAGCTTGGCCGCGCGCGTTCGTAGACTTCCGGCGATTCATCGAACCAGCTTTTCATTGCGTCATCGGAGGTGATTCCGATTGCGGCGCGGCAGCACCGGGCAGTGGCTCTTCTGGAAACCGTCGTGGCAACGGCGGCGTCGGCCAGATACCGAGCTTTGAATGCCAGTACGCCCAGGAGCGCGCATCAACAATACCTGGTGGCGCCTCTGCCAAGGCGGCACGAAACGCATCGTCTGTTACGTGCCGCCGCAACACTTTCATGTCGGCGTGGGTTGCGCGCGCTGCCGCATAGGCAATGAATCGCACAGGATTGGCCAGCGACTTTGCCGGTGGCTCAAACCAGACGATGCGAAGCGCGATCGCAATCGTCTCGGGCGTCAGCGGAATCGGCTTCATTGCGGCCGGCCCTGCGAACCCGACCATGGACGCAACGTCGGCAAGTGATCCAGATCCACAGCTCTTGCCGCTGCAGCTAGTCGGGTTTGTGTCGCTGGAGGGAGATCGGGCAGGTCGCCGAAATAGGACAGCGCTTTCAGGGAGATCTGCGCATTGAAAGACGGCCCGAATACGACGGCTGCCGCCGCGAGCATTGTCGTTAGGTCAAGGTCTGTCTGTGTGAGCAGCGCATCGATGTCGAGGTAGTCCTTGGTTTCTGCGCGCGCTTGCACGACTTCTACTTTGGTAGCGGCAAGGTCAAGCAGCGAGGCCAGCATCAACCCGTTGCCCGTTACCAATTCGGGAGCGCGCATTTGCTGCAACCAGGGAAGGCCGAAGAACGACACTGTTACGGGGCCACCCCGATCCACGAGTACCGTGAGCGTGTTCGGTGCGAGTTGCAGCGTCTCCGCGCCAGCGAGAAACCTCAGTTCATTTCGCAGTGCGGTCGGCGCGATGTCCGAGAACACGAAGAA
>CAMAVY010000140.1 GCA_945861675.1 Klebsiella pneumoniae
GCCCCACGCCGGCCGGCTTGCGCGACTGGTCGGCGCTGGATGGCAGCCAGCAGGCGCAACAGGCGAAAGCACAGGCCGTCAACGCCGGCATGATGGAAGCCATGGACCACCATTTCGGGCGCCTCGTTGAATACCTGCAGCAGATCGGCGAGTACGACAACACGCTATTCATCGTGCTGGCCGACAACGGCCCCGAGCCCGGCGACCCTGCGGCTGCGCCGCTGTTCAAGCTGTGGCTTCGGAGCGCCGACTACAGCACCGACGCAACGCATCTCGGCACACGCGGCACCTTCGCTGCCATCGGCCCGGAAGCGGCCAACGCCAGCGCAGCGCCCTTCGCGCTTTTCAAATTTCATGCAGCCGAAGGCGGCGTGCGTGTGCCATTGATCATTGCCGGGCCAGGCGTCGCCGCGGGTAAACGCCACGACGCGTTTGCCTTCATCAGCGACATCACGCCCACGCTGCTCGAGTACACGCGGACTGCAGCAGCACCAGCACCGGCACCTGCGATCACCGGCAAGAGCCTGTTGCCCGTGCTCGACGGCCGTGCTGATCACACCTACGCCGCACATGAGCCCGTTGGCATGGAGGCGGCGGGGAGCTCGGCGCTGTACAAAGGCGCACTGAAGCTGGTGCGCGATCGCTTGCCCTTTGGCGATGAACGCTGGCACCTGTATGACCTTGGCAAAGACCCCGGTGAAACCAACGATCTTGCTGCGGCGCGACCCGACGTACTGAAGGCAATGTTGAAGGACTATGCCGACTACGCAGCGCGTGTCGGTGTGCTGGATGTGCCACCTGGTTACACCACCACAGGTGAGGTCGCGCGGCGCATCGTGCATGCACTCGTGCAACGGCACGCTGTGCTGCTGGGGATCAGCGCTGCAGCAGTCGTCGCCTTGATGGTTGCGACCGTTGCGGCGCTTGTCCGCCGTGCCAGACGCAAGCGCGTGCAGCACGCACAGGCGAGTACCTGATGCTGACACGCTGGGGAGAAGCAGTTACACCCGACACCGTGTGGCCGGAGTACCCACGGCCATTGCTGGTTCGCGCAGCCTGGCAGTCGCTGAATGGCCTCTGGCAATACGCAATCTGTCCGCGCACCGCAGCCGCACCAACCCAGTGGGCTGGCGAAATTCTGGTGCCGTTCTGTGTGGAAAGTACGCTCTCTGGCGTGGCGCGCCGGCTCGACGACACGCAGCGGCTCTGGTACCGCAGGGAGTTCACAGTTCATGCGCAAGGCCGCCGAACGCTTCTGCACTTAGGCGGCGTGGACTATCACTGCGCGCTGTGGATCAACGGCGCGTATGTGGCCGCACATAGCGGTGGCTTCGACGCATTCACTGTGGACATCACCGAGTACCTGCGTCACGCAGACAACGAACTGCTGCTGGCTGTCGACGACCCGACCAATGGCTCGGACCAACCGCGCGGCAAGCAGCACCAGAACCCGCAGGGCATCTGGTACACGCCGGTGACCGGTATCTGGCAGACGGTCTGGTTGGAGCAGGTCGCGCTGCAGAACCACATTGCAGAGGTGCGCGTTACGCCGCACCTGGAGGCACAGTGCATCGACGTGGATGTATTGCTGGCGCGCCCAACCCGCGATCCCACGCTGGGCGTCACGCTCACTGTGCGGCTCGGCGATGTTGTTGTGGCACAGCTGAGCGGTCGACCCGATCGTCGGCTGCGGCTGGTCATAGCAGAGCCAGCGCTGTGGACGCCAGCGCACCCCACGCTCTACCACCTCGACGTTGCATTGGTGCGCATCGCGAACCCGTTGCTCGCGCCAGGCAAGTCAAGCGCCGCAACTGACGCAAGCGCCGCGACGAACACCGCACCCAGCCTGCCCCTGCGTGGGCAACGCGAAGCACAGCGGTATGCACACGCGGGCCCGCCAACAGAAACCATCGACACAGTCACAACCTACTTCGGCATGCGCAGCATTGCAGTCGGCCCGCACCCGGACACACAGCGGCCAACGCTGCTGCTGAATGGTGCCCCGGTATTTCACCTGGCCACACTCGATCAAGGCTGGTGGCCGGATGGTCTGCATACCGCGCCAGCGGATGCGGCGTGGATCTACGAGATCGAGTTCCTGAAGGCCGCCGGCTTCAATGCCGTACGCAAACACATCAAGGTAGAGCCGCAGCGCTACTACTACCACTGCGATCGCCTCGGGCTGCTGGTCTGGCAGGACATGCCCAGCGGCTTTCTTCCTGCACAGTTCGTTGCGCCGGACGACGAAGATGAGGGGCTGCGCTCATCACACAGCACCGAGGTATTCGAACTCACGCTCGCCAGGATGATGCATCAATTGCGCGCGCACCCCAGTGTTGTCGTGTGGGTGCTGCACAACGAAGGCTGGGGTCAGTTCGACAGCGACAGGCTAACGGCCTACATGAGGGGCATCGACCCATCGCGCCCCATCAACCCAACCAGCGGCTGGCTGGACATGGCCACGGGGGACATGCTCGATCGCCACGACTATGAACCTAAACCCACGTGGCCCGCAGGCAACATTGGCCACGATCGGCGCGCCCGCGTCATCGGCGAGTACGGTGGTCTTGGCTGGCCGATCGAGGGCCACCTCTGGAACCCTGCCATGCGCAACTGGGGCTATCAGACGTTCCACAGTTTGGACGCGCTGCAGGCGGCCTATGTGCGCACGACCCAGGCGATCCTGACCGCGCGCCGCGATGCGCATGTGTGCGCCGCTGTCTACACACAGACCAGCGACGTCGAAGGCGAAGTGAATGGCTTGCTGACCTACGACCGAAGCGTAGAAAAGCTTGCCCGCGACTGGCTGCGCGACACACACAAGGGGCTCAGCGAATGAGCGACAAGCGCAAAGGCCAGCTGCCGACAGTGAATCTTGAAACGACGGAGGCACTTCCTGCCGGCGCGTTCTCCACCTGGCTGGCGCAAGCACGCAGCGCACAGACCACCAAGTCCAGCGCCGACGTTGCCTGCGGCGACTGCACAGGGTGTTGCACGTCGTCCTACTTCATCCATATCGGGCCAGAAGAGAAGGACAGTCTGGCGCGCATTCCCAAGGCCCTGCTGTTCAAAGCGCCCGGCTATCCGAAGGGCCATGTGCTGATGGGCTACGACGCGCAGGGTCACTGCCCCATGCTTAAGCAAGGCAAGTGCACGATCTATGCACATCGGCCACAGACCTGCCGTGACTACGACTGCCGCGTGTTCGCCGCTGCAGGCATCGACGCGGGTGACGATGACAAGCAGGTGATCAACACACGCGTGAAGCAATGGCGCTTCGACCTGCCGACCGATCGCGACGCGCAGGCGTTGCGCGCTGTCCGGCTTGCAACGACCTATCTACGCGAACACGCGGGCACGTTTCCGCAGGGCTTCGTGCCAGCGCACCCCACGCAGCTGGCACTGCTGGCCATCACGGTCTTCGAAGCCTTTATGGATGCTGCCGAAGGCCAGTCAGAGCGCGCTGGGTTCGACCAGCGCATCAACGCGGCCGTGACTCAGATCAAGCGCGACCGCGCATAGATCTGTTCGCCATCCTCGCTGAACTTCTCCATCCACAGCGCTTTCAACGTCACAAGCTCAGGCTTCGGGTCGTAGCCAGGCTCATCCTTCGGTTCGAGCACGTCTACGGTTTCGAAATCGAATCCATCTGCACCCAGCGACGTCCAGTCGCGTTGCAGCTCAGCATCTGGAAACGATCCGTTGTCGAGCTGAAAGCGATGCCGGTTGAGAATGCTGGTGATGTCTGCCGACATGCCGACCAGCGACTTTCCAGTGGCGCGATTGCGAATACGGTAGATGCCTGCTGGCCGAACGCTCTCTTTGTACTCGCGCATCTGCGCCTTGCGATCGATCTTGCTCATCGGACCAGCACTCCAGTGGTTAAGTCGGGCTGCGCGCTGCGCGATCATCCGCTGTGTTGGCGCAGAAACGCTTCGACGATGCCTGCAAAGTATGGCGGACACTCCTGCATGGGGTAATGACCGCAATTGGTCAGCACTTGCAGTTCAGCGCGCGTATGCCAGCTCATGAAGGTGCGTTGCATGGCGGCCGCGTCCAGTCCCGGATCTTTGTCACCCACCAGCACAAGAAACGGCGTGGCGTTACCGCGCACTTCTTCTGCGAAGTTGGTTCGGGCAAACATGTTCAGGTAACCCAGCCGGCAGGCCGGCGAGACTGTGTCACGGAACTGCTTGCGCTTGGCCTTGGCCCACTGATCCGACAGACCGCCTGTGACGAACTCGATCAGCCTGCAGAACGCCGCCTCGTCTTCGGTGGTGCTGGCGAAGAACGCGAAGGTCTGCTCATCCAGGTTCGAGCCTGCTGCCGACATGGGGCACACCGCGATTGCGCGCTTGATGCGCTCAGGTGCATCGACTGCAATTCGCTGCGTGGCCATGCCGGTCATCGAATGGCCGATGATGTGGAAGCGCTGCCAACCCAACGAGTCCGCAACACGCAGACAGTCGCCAGCGATTTCGCGCACGCTGTATTCGCCGGTGATATCCAGCGAACCAACGTAGCCGCGCAGATCGACTAACGCATAGGTGAACGCGGCATCGTCCAGATAGGGAAGGATGGGCAGGTAGCTGCTGTGATTGCCGTTCCAGTCGTGCATGACAAGCACGTGCTCCGGTCCTTTGCCGTGCAGTCGGTAGCGGAGCGTCGGCTGTGCAGCGGATTGCGAATTGCTGATCGAACTCATGATGTGGCTTCCAGTTGTTGAACTCGGAGACGCATTTCCCCAAGCCAAAACGAAAACGCCCTCGCGGCGGACCGGGAGGGCGTTCGAACGGAAACAAAGTGGACGCGAAAGTAAGCGGCACACGCCCGTTTGGTCAATGGCAGGTGGGTCTATCGCAGACGGCCGACGTCGGGATGCACGTCAGGATGCTCGCTTGTGCAACATTACGCAGAGTGAGACGCTCGTCCTGACGCTGATTACTGGATTCAGCAAGCCGGAAACCATTATGCGTAGCCGGATTCCAGATTTGCCAAATGCAGGACGTGTCCGACACACCCCATTGCGCACTGCCGCCGGGACGGACCGACCACCGAATTCGACGCAACTGACTGCAGAGGTATCCGCGATGACTGATCAACGCGCCCAGCACTATTCCAATCTCGGCTTCGACCCGGACGCCCTGCGTGCGAAATACCGCCAGGAACGCGACAAGCGCATTCGCGAAGACGGCGAGGCGCAGTACATCGAACTCAGTGGTGAGTTCGCGCGCTATGCAGACGAGGATCCCTACGTGGAAGCAGGCTTCACCCGGGAGGCCATCGACGAGGAAATCGACGTTGTCATCATCGGCGGCGGCTTCAGCGGCATGCTTGCTGCGGTGCGGTTGCGCGAACAGGGCATCACAAACGTGCGCATCATCGAGTCAGGCGGCGACTTCGGTGGGACCTGGTACTGGAATCGCTATCCCGGTGCACAGTGTGATATCGAGTCCTACTGCTATCTGCCCTTGCTCGAAGAACTCAGCGTGCTACCCAAGGAGAAATACTCCTTCGCTCCGGAGATCTTCGAACACTCCCGCCGCATCGGCGAGGTCTACGGGCTGTATGACCTGACGCACTTCCAGACCCGCGTTACGGAACTGCGCTGGCAGGAGGACGCCGCACGCTGGATGGTCGCCACGCAGCATGGCGACACCATTCGCGCCCGCTTCGTCATTCAGGCCGCGGGCACGGCCAACCGGCCGAAACTGCCCGGCATACCAGGCATCGAATCGTTCAAGGGCCACACATTCCACACCAGTCGCTGGGACTATGCGTACACGGGCGGCGACCACTCCGGCGGCCTGACCAAGCTCGCAGATAAACGCGTTGCCATCATCGGCACCGGCGCCACTGCGATCCAGTGTGTGCCACACCTTGGCGCCTCGGCAAAACAGTTGTACGTGTTTCAGCGCACGCCGTCGTCGGTCGACCTGCGTGGCAACAAGCCCACCGATCCGAACTGGGCGAACTCACTGCAACCCGGCTGGCAGCGCGCGCGTCGCGAGAATTTTGCAAGCATCGTGGTTGGCCAGCCGTTCAAGGAAGACCTGGTGGCTGATGGCTGGACAGACATCTTCCGACGCCTGCAGTCCGCAGTCCCCATGGCGAGCAAAACTACGCCCACCGACGTTGATCCCGAAGAGGCGGCCCTCCGCGCTGAGATCGCCGACTTCCAGAAGATGAACGAAATCCGCGCGCGCGTGACGAACACGGTGCGCGACTCAGGCGCAGCAGAAGCACTGCAGCCCTGGTATCGCCAGTTCTGTAAGCGCCCCACCTTCAACGATGAGTATCTCGAGACGTTCAATCGCCCGAACGTGCAGCTTGTCGATGTCAGCGATCAGAAGGGTGTTGAGCGCATCACCGCCCGCGGCGTGGTGGCGAACGGCATTGAATATGAAGTCGACTGCATTGTGTACGCCTCAGGATTCGAGATCAGCACGGCACCCAAGCGGCGCGTAAGTTTTGACGTGCTCGGGCGTGACGGCGAGTCGCTGTTCGAGCACTGGCGCGGCGGCTTGAAGACCTTGCACGGCCTGTCGAGCCACGGCTTTCCCAACTGGTTCTTCATCGGCATCAATCAGAACGGGCTGTCAGTGAACATGACGGCAATGTTCGACGATCAGGCACAGCACATTGCGTACATCATTCGGGAGGTCAAAGCGCGCGGCAAGCTGGTCGCTGAAGTCACACCGGAGGCAGAGGCTGCCTGGGTTGCTGAGATCAAACGGCTTGCAGTAGTCGCGCGCGATTTTCAGGAGGCCTGCACGCCCGGCTACTACAACAACGAAGGCCTGCTGGAAAGAGCGGAGGGTTCGCTGACCGCCGAGGTCTATGCGCCGGGCATCAACGCGTTCAATGCACTGCTCGCTTCGTGGCGTGCGATGGGTGAACTCGACGGCATCGCACTGCGTTAGCCTGCGAGTCTGGGCACGCACGCGTCCACCCAAAAAAACGAATCACCATCCATTTCGCGCCCGACGGCGAGACGACACATGCAGGCGCGCATCATCAACATTTCCGGCGCGATCAACCTGCGTGACTTCGGAGGCTATGAAACTGCTACAGGTCAGCACGTGCGTAGTGGACTGCTTTTCCGCTCAGGCGCGCTCGCGCATCTCACGCCCGATGGACAGGCCGCGTTCGCACAGCTGGGCATACAGCTCATCTGTGATCTGCGGCGCGACGACGAAAAGCGCGAGGAGCCAACACCCATGCCACACGGCAACCCGCAACGGCTTGAGATCCCAATCGACCCCGGCAGCGCGTCCGCGCTCAGCGCCGGCATCACGGACGACTCGCTGACGGCCAGACAGCGAATCGATCTGATGGTACAGATCAACCACGAACTCGCCCGCGACCACAGCGACGACTACGCGCAGATGTTTGCAGGGTTGCTCGAACTTCAGGATGGCGGCTTCCTGGTGCACTGCGCGGCAGGCAAAGACCGCACGGGGTTTGCCTGCGCACTCATCCTGCACGCGCTGGGTGTGCCCGAGCAGACGGTGTTGAACGACTACCTGCTGACCAACCAGTCGCTGGACTATGAGCGCTTCCTGTTGCCGAAGCTCAAGGCGCGCTTCGGTGACGCGATAGCGCTCGATCGCGAATCTGTGATGGCGCTGGCCGGCGTGCGTCCCGAATACCTGCACGCCGCCTACTCAGCGATCGAGGCGGACTTCGAAGGCGTTGAGCATTACATCGAAGAGGCGATCGGCCTCGACACGAGTGCGCGTGCGCGACTGCGACAGCGCTACCTCATCTAGCGCTGTCCAGTTCGGCAGACGTTGCCGGTAACGCCACGCCAACCTGGAGCAGATTCCCGCCGCACGCCGCGCTGAGTCCGCACCGCCCAGCAAAAACGATTGACGTACGCGAACCCTAACGTTAGACAAATGAAAGTACGCGGATGCGTACGGACTTTATTACTGGGGTACGTAAAATGCACACATCTCGGCGGGACCAAACGCACACCAATGCTGCAGGCTGCGCAGGGGACCGCGTCGAAGAAGCGGGATACACGCGCTGAAGACGGCCGCGATTTTGACGAGCCAAGTCGAACGCTCGAATGCCCATGCACTCCGCGCTGGGAACTGTCGTGCGCGCTGCGTCATTGCAATTCCTCGACACGCCCGGCTTTGAAGCATCTGCACTCGACGAGCGGTCACAAGCGTGCGGCACCGCCGATTTCAGGAACATCCGGCGCTGTTGTCTCATTGATCGAAGCTGACTGAAACTGAACGAAGAGACAATCCTCTGGGGGGGGAGACACTAGTGAACAAATCCGTAGCAATTTCATTGCTCGTCGCAGCGGTTGTAAGCATCAACGCGGCGGCGGCACCTGCCATCGAAGAAATCGTGGTGACCGCGCAAAAACGCGAAACGGCGCTGCAGGACACACCGATCTCGATCAGCGCGCTGGGCGAGGAGCAGATCGAGCGCGACAACATCCAGGACTTCCGCGACGTTGCTCAGCAAGTGCCGAGCATGACCTTCACGCAATTGCAGGGCTACACACAGCTGTCGATGCGTGGCGTCGGGACCGATCTGACCAATCTCGCCGCTGAGACCAGCGTCGCACTCTACGAGGACGGCGTGTATCGGGGCGCGGCGTTCCTGCAGGGCACGCCAAGCTTTGACCTCGAGCGCATCGAGGTACTGCGCGGTCCGCAAGGCACGCTGTACGGGCGCAACGCAACCGCGGGCGCAGCCAACATCATTTCGCGCCGCCCGACCGACGATTTCGAAGCCAACGCAATGGTCACGCTCGGAAGCAAAGCGCTAAGACAAGGCAACTTCGGCGTTGCCGGCCCATTGATTGACGGCACGCTTTCGGGTCGTGCGAGTGTGGTCTATCTGGACCGTGATGGTTATCGCGAGAACCTCCACACCGGCAATGACGTCGACGACAACAACGTGAAGGGTGCACGCGCATCGCTCTACTGGAACCCCACCGACCAGCTTGAGTTCGTGCTGCGCGGCGACATCACACAGCAGCATGCCAGCAACGGCTTGTTCCTGGTGCTGGCATCCGTCCCGACAGCGCTCGGCATTTCGCCGTCGAATATCGGCGGTTTCCTGACCGCGCCAAACCCCGATCTTCGGGGGGCAAGTCTTGCCGACGTCTTCGGTCTCACGTTCCCCACGGCAACCCAGCCCGTGTTGCAGGATCCCGATGACCTGGAGGTTCGGCACAACGTCGACGCCCACCGCACCATCAAGCAACGAGGCTTCAGTCTCACAGGAACCTGGACCGGTGATGCGCTGACCGCAAAGTTCATCGCCTCGCATCGTGATGATTCCATGCAGTTCCTCTCGGATTCCGACGGGACTGACCTGCAGGAACTCACGAACGATGCGCGCCAGAACAACGACCAGGACACCTATGAGTTGAACCTCAGCGGCACGCTGCTCAATGGCGATGCCACCTGGCTGCTTGGCGCGTACTACTTCAAGGAGGAAGGTCAGGCGCGCTTCTACTACGACCTGAGCGCACTGCAGACCACCTTCGAGGCGATCTTCGGCATATTCGGCCCAGGCGGCGCGCCCCTGCCGCCGGGCAGTCTCACCGCCTTCGGCACCCAGTTGAAGACCGGTACGGGCCGGGCCGAGCCCTTCCTCAACTTCCGCATCACACAGGAGAGCGAGTCGAAGGCCGTGTTCGGTCAGACCACCTGGAGCGCAACGGATGCACTGCGGCTCACGCTGGGCGCACGCTACACGACGGACACGAAGGATGTGCACCGCGAACTCACGCTCAATCTGGGCGGCGCGCCGTGCGACAGCCAGAGTGACAAGGATTGGGATCAATTCACCGGCACGGCAATCGCCGATTACCGGCTCACCGACGATGTGCTGACCTACGTCAGCGTTTCACGCGGTTACAAGGCCGGCGGTTTCAATGCGGGCGAGTGCTCGGGCGCATTCAATCCAGAGAATCTCACCGCATACGAGGTCGGGGTGAAGTCGCAGGCGTTCGAGGATCGTCTGCAGCTGAACGCCTCGGTGTTCAAGTACACATACAAGGACATCCAGGTAAACCGCTTCATCCAGAATGCATCGTCGATCACGAACGCTGCCGAGGCCGACATCCGCGGTCTTGAACTGGAACTGCTGGCGCTGCCCACCGATCACCTGCAGTTGTCAGGCGGCCTGACGTTCCTCAACACCGAGTACGGTGGCGACGCGACGTTCAGCGACCCGATCATCGGCGGCGATCCGATCCCGGTTGACGGCAACGACCTGCTGCGCTCGCCGAAATGGAAGCTCTACGCAGCTGTGCAGTATCAGTGGATGGTGCCCATCGGCACGATCACCGCGAAAGTAGATGCGAGCTACTCAGGCAAGTACTACTTCGACGTGTTCGAGGCCACGCTGCCGAATCAGAGCGAAATGGAGCAGGAGTCCTACACCATCGCGAATTTTCGCGTGGGTTGGGAAAGCAATGACGGCAACTATCACGTAGACGCGTTCGTCGAGAACTTCACCGACGAGCTTTATGCAGAAACACGGCAGGCCATCGGTACGACCGGCGCGATCATCGGCGAATTCTCAACGCCGCGTCGCTACGGGCTGAGAGTGTCGGCCCACGTCGGAAAATAACGGGCGTCACGAACGCAGATGGCAAATGAAAACGCGCCGAAGATGCAGTCTTCGGCGCGTTTTTCTTGGTCTGGAGAAGACCAGAACTTGAGCGAGGCGCGTCCTTGCGCCTGGTGTTGCCGCTCAGTTAGCTGCCACCCCCGGCCGCAATGTCCAATGAATCCGCCACGCCAATCTTGCGATTGCGCAGCAATTGCCCCGGGGTTGCGCCCGTGCAGCGCCCATCCTCGAAGGTGACTACACCGTTCACAAGCGTCCAGCGATAGCCTTCGGCGCGTTGTACGCGTCGCCATTCGCCCGCGGGGAAGTCATGCGCAATCTCGTAGTCCCACTCTGGCGTACGGCGCAGATTTGCGAGGTCGTACACCACGATGTCTGCAGGCGAGCCTTCGCGCAGGAATCCGCGATCGGTGAAGCCCGCAGCCTGCGCTGGCAGAAAACTCAGATGGAAGTGGGCTTCTTCGAGCGTCAGCTCACCCGTGTCACGCACGAGCCACGACAACAGATCCGTGGTGTAGGAACCGCCCGTGAAGAACTTCGTGTGCGCGCCACCATCGGAGACGCCCGCGATGACATACGGGTCCCGCATGAGCTCGCCGACCATCTTCGCGTTGCTGCTGGTTGCGTCGCCGCCACGGAACTCGACCGCGAGACCGCCGGCAACAGCAATGTCGAGCATCGCATCGACCGGGTGCTTGCCCTCCGCCGCCGCGATCTCGGAAATCTTCCGACCAACGTAGTTACCGAGTTCCGGGTGGCCCGGTACCTTGGTGATGGTGAGATTGCCGGGCCGCGTCTGCTCGCCGATGGACGCAAGCATCGGCTCTTCTTCACGCAGTTTTGCGCGCCTTGTTGGATCGGCGAACTTCGCAAGCTTCTCGGCCGTCGTGCCTTGCGTCGCCTCATTCCAGGCCGGGCTGAAATCGTAGAGGTTCCAAAGATCCAGCGTGAAGGCGAACCAGGTGCGCACGTTTGCGCCCTGTCCGACGATGCGCAGCCCGCGTGCGTTGCATTCGTGCAGCCACTTCATTTCGTTCAGGTGAAAGTCTGGCCGATCGTCGATCGCCGCGACGGCGTTGTGAATGATCGGCCGCTGCGCGCGCTCGGCGAGCCGCTCCAGGAACTCACGATCGCGACCTTTCACCGCGTCGCCCGAGCGCACCGGGTCGCCGCCCGCTGCCTGGGTAATCTGGATGAAGCCTTCATCGCGTTCACGAAGCACATCCGCCAGTACAAGGATGTCTTCATCCGCCATGCAGTCCGTTGGCATCGGTGTACCGTCGTGATCCGCTTGCAGCGAATTTGGCCCGAGCCGCTGAATGGAGAAACCACACGCACCTGCATCCATGGCCTCACTCAACAGCTGTTGCATGCGCAACTGCTCGGCCTTTGTTGCGGGGCGCGATTTCGCCGCTTCCAGCCCCATGACGTACACCATCAAAGGTGACACCGGCACGTAGCTGACGATGTTTACGCCTTTGGGAATCCGTTGGAGGTTGTCGAGCCACTCGGGGAACGACTCCCAATTCCAGGTCATGCCCTGCTTCATCGATTCGTATGGGATCTGCTCGGTGCGCGTCATCATCAGCATGGAACGCTCACGATCCTGTGGTTTGCAGGGCGCGAATCCGAAACCGCAGTTGCCGAGCACCACGGACGTCACCCCGTGCCAACCAGAAATTGTGCAGTAAGGGTCCCAGTGGATCTGTGCGTCGTAATGGGTGTGCAGATCCACGAAACCCGGCGCGACGATCATCCCCTCGGCATCCAGTTCGCGGGCGCCCTCCCCTTTGGGAATGCGGCCGATCTTCGCCACGCGTCCTGCCCGAATTCCAACGTCTGCCCTGAACCGCGGCAGACGCATCCCGTCGACCACCGTCCCGCCCCGAATCACCGTGTCATAGCGAGCCATCAGCCATCCTCCCGGTTGTGTGTCCGGAGAAGGTACGCCCACTATGCGTATCTACAAATACCAATTGATACGCTTTATCATATCTTTCATA
>CAMAVY010000141.1 GCA_945861675.1 Klebsiella pneumoniae
GCCGACCGCATAGCCGTGTTGATAGTCACGCGTGCTGACGCCTTCGTTGGTGCGCGGGAACTCGGAGGCCCAGTCGTCGAGCAGGGTTTCCTTGATGGTGCCGCTGTTGTCTGCGAGGTCGATGGTCCAACGGCGCAGCGTAGGCGCAATGCCGTCTGCTGCGCTGGCCATCGTGCCATCGACTTTTGGCGCGAACTGCGTGGCGTTGGAGCCGGTGACATCAGCGTGCAGCTTCGTGCCGTCGGTCCAGGCGTTCATCATGTGGAACATGAAGCGCGCTTCCATCGTGAACCACTTCACGTCGGCCGCCGTGCCGTCGCGCGGGATCACGCCGAAGTGTGTGCCCTTGTCCGGCTCCCAGGCCATCATCGGGCCGCCGGTCATCACGCGTTCAATGCTGGTGGTCAGCGGAAAGATGGGGAAGATGGCGTGGGTTTCGGTGACGAAGAAGTCGTGCACCATGGCTGCGTAGGGCGCGTCGAAGAATTCGTTGCGCAGCAGGTTCAGGTTGCGATCGGCCACGTTGTAGCGCAATGCCTTGCTGCCCGGCCCCTGGGCCTGATAGCCGAAGAACACCATCTGGCCGGTGGCATGGTCGAACTTGGGGTGCGCGGTGATCGGGCCCTGAATCTTGCCGTCGAAATCGAACGGGCCCAGGGTCTTGAGCGTGCGCGGCTCGATTTCGGTGGCGCGTGCGCCTTCCATCAACGCCAGCAGGCGGCCACCTTGCTCAACGATGTGGGTGTTGGCGGTGTTGTATTCCTCGTTAACCACCGATGGGTCGGACATCATCGGGTTGCCGAACACACCGTACAGACGCTTGCCGGCCGCGCGTTCAAGGTCGTACTTGCGCGAGCGCACATGGCGGTTGCGCCAGGCGGCGC
Organism: Klebsiella pneumoniae; assembly: GCA_945861675.1. GTDB lineage: Bacteria > Pseudomonadota > Gammaproteobacteria > Pseudomonadales > Azotimanducaceae > CAMAVY01. The sequence continues at coordinate 885 of CAMAVY010000141.1, forward strand.
GGCCGTTTTCCAGCGTGATGCAATGGATCATGCCGTCGCCATCGAACCAGTGATATGTGTCGCCTTCGCGCGGACCGTGCAGCGGGTCCGGGCCGTTGCGGTAGTAGCTGCCTGCGAGGTCGGCAGGCAACTCACCTTTGACGACGAGATCGGGCGCGTCGCATTCCACGCCGATGGGTGCGAAGTTGCCTTGCAGGAACGGATCGTTTGGGTAAGGACGGGTCATGTCGACGCCTTGTGTTCGGGGAGCCATCAGCTCGGGGATTTGGGGAGCCATCAGCTCGGGGATTTAAGGAGCCGGCATTCAATGTCGGGTTGTGAAAGCCGTCAAGCCTGACGGTTTCAATGCGGGAAGAGCGACTGATGCAGGCGCAATTTCCGCCTTGTTTGCACCATGATTGACGCGCACAAGCCGGCGCATGGTCGCGACCGCCCGTTCAACGCGGCGCGCCCGCCGTACGCGGCGAGAACGCCGTACGCGCTCAGAACAAATAAGGGGGACCGACATGGAACTGCAACGCAAGGGTAGAAGCGTCGGAGACGTGATCGCGGAGCTTCAGCAGAAGCGTCAGGGTGACGTGAAGTGGGCCGATGGCCGCGCATTCGGCATGGTGTACAACGGCGGGCCAAGCGTGCACGAGGTCGCCGAACGTGCGGCGGCGATGTACCTGCACGAGAACGCGCTGAACACCAAGGCGTTTCCATCGCTGGGGCAGATTCAGCAGGAAGTCGTTGGCTGGACGGCGGGCTTGCTGCACGGACCTGCGAGTGTGGCCGGTTTCCTGACCAGTGGCGGCACTGAGTCAATTCTGTGTGCGGTGCTGGCTGCGCGGGAACGCGCGCGCGAGGAGCGCGGCATCACGGAGCCGGAGATGGTGTTGCCCGAGAGCGCACATGCGGCCTTTCACAAGGGCGCGCACATGTTCGGCATCACCACGCGCAAGACGCCGGTGCTTGCGGACTACACCGCCGACACTGCAGCCATGCGTGCGGCGGTGAACAACAACACGGTGCTGGTCGTGGGTTCCGCACCGCAGTATCCACAGGGTGTTGTGGACCCGATTCCCGCGATCGCCGAGATTGCCGCAAGTGTCGGAGCGAACTGCCATGTAGATGCCTGCATGGGCGGCTTCGTATTGCCCTTTGCAGAGCTGTTGGGGCGCGATGTACCGCTCTGGGATTTCCGTGTCGAAGGGGTGCACAGCATTTCCGCGGATGTGCACAAACTCGGTTACGCGCCGAAGGGCATTTCGGTCATCCTGCATCGCAACAAGGAACTGCGTCGCTACCAGACGTTTGTGTTCAGCGATTGGCTGGGCGGTTTCTACGCCTCACCCAATCTGCAGGGCACGCGCTCGGGATTGCCGATGGCAGCGGGTTGGGCCGTGATGCAGCACCTTGGGATCGATGGCTACATGGCATTGACCCGGCAGACCCTGGAGAACGCCGATCGCATGCGTGAAGGCATCAAAGCAATTGAGGGGCTGCAGGTGTTGGGCGATGGCAGGTTTCATCTGGTCGGCATGGCCGCCGATCCGAAGCTCACGCCGCAGGTTGATATGTTTGCCCTGGGTGATGCACTGCTGAAGCGCGGTTGGTTTCACGACCGCCAGACACCGCCCGACACGCTGCATTCGACAGTGAGCAACAGCAATACGGGCGTGATCGAGCAGTATCTGCAGGACCTGCGCGAATGCGTGGCGGAAGTGCGCGGTCGCCGCGCCGATGATCGCTCGACGAACTACTCGACACTTGAATGATGCGCGACACTCGAGTGATGCGCGGCACGGTGACATACACGTTGCACGGCGCCACAGCGTGAGCGCGCATTCACACGATGATCATGCCGGGCTCGATCACGCAGCGGAGCACCCACATGGCCATGCGCATGACCGTGCGCACGGTCATGTGCACGGCCATGCGACTGGTCACGCGCACGTTCATGCGCCGGCAGACTTCGGGCAAGCGTTTGCGGTCGGCACGGCACTGAACATGTTGTTCGTCGTGTTCGAGTTCGGCTACGGCTGGTTTGCCAATTCACTTGCACTGATTGCCGATGCGGGCCACAACCTGGGCGATGTGCTGGGCCTGCTGTTGGCGTGGTTCGCAGCCTCGCTGACGCGCCGGCCTGCCACCAGGCGGCACAGCTACGGCTTTCGCCGCTCGCCAGTGCTTGCGGCGCTGGCCAACGCGTCATTGATGTTGTTGGGCGCGGGCGCGATTGGTTGGGAAGCAATGCATCGGCTGCACGTCACCAGCACGGTGGAAGCGCCAACCATGATCTGGGTTGCGGCACTCGGCGTGTTGATCAATGGCGCCACGGCCATGTTGTTCATGGCAGGCCGCAAGGACGACCTGAATATTCGCGGCGCGTTTCTGCACATGGCGACCGATGCTGCGGTGTCGCTGGGTGTTGTGCTGGCCGGTGTGATCATTCTGTTCACCCGCTGGTTCTGGGTAGACCCGGCAATCAGCGTGATCCTCGCGGCCACCATCGCCTACGGCGCATGGGGATTGTTGCGCGAGGCGATGAACCTTGCGCTGGACGCAGTGCCTGAAGGCATCGACTTCGAAGCAGTGCAGCAGTACCTGAGCAGCGTGGATGGCGTGGTCAGTGCGCACCATCTGCACATCTGGGGCTTGTCGACAACCGAGGCCGCGCTGACTGTGCACCTGGTGCTGCGTGAGAACACGCAGAGCAATGCACTGCTGTTGGATGTGCATGCCGCATTGCGTACGCGATTCAAGATCGGGCACGCCACAATTCAGGCGGAGTATGAGAGCGGTGAAGCGTGTGTGACTGCGGGCTGAGTGTATGAACGGGCTACTCCCATCGGGCAATGCAATGCGCGATGCATGCAGGCGCTGGAGTGCAGCAACTTTGGATCGAGTTATTCGTGTGTCTTGCGTCGGGAATTGACCATGATCGAGTACCGCCCCAACTTCTATGTGCTGACCGGCGCATCGGGCTCCGGCAAGTCGACACTCATTGCTGCATTGCAGGCGCGCGGCTATCAGTGTGTCGAGGAGCTCGGCCGGCAGATCGTGCGCGAGCAGCTCGACGCCGGCGACGACGGCACGCCGTGGCAGAACCAGGCGAAATTCCTGACGCTGTTGATCGCGCGCTCGATCGAAGCGTTCAAAGCGGTGACTGAGCGTTCGCGGCCAGTGTTCTTCGATCGCAGCATTGCCGAATGCACGGCGCATGTTGAACTGCTCGATCCGCCAGCGCGCGAGCAATGCCTGGAGGCGGCCGCGAGCTTCAGATACAACTCGGTGGTGTTCGTGTCGCCGCCTTGGCCCGAGATCCATGTCCTGGATGCTGAGCGTCGGCACAGCTTCGTTGAAGGTGTTGCCAGCCATCAGGCGGAGCTCGCGGCCTATGTGAAGTGCGGCTACGGCCTGCTTGTGGTCCCGAAGGCGGCCGTCGATGTACGCGCCAATTTCATGCTGGCGCACGTAGATGAGGAGGACACGTGAAGGAGGCTGCCATGCCCCCTGCGAGCCCTGGGTCGCCGTCGACCATCGACGAGTACATTGCGGCCGCAGCGCCGGAAGTCCGCCCGGTGCTCGAACGCGTACGTGCCACCATTCGCACGGCCGCGGTCGAGACGGTCAGCTATCGCATGGCGAGCTTCACGTTGCATGGTGCGCTTATGTACTTTGGCGCGTTCAAGGAGCACATCGGTTTCTTTCCGCCCGTGCAGGATGCGGCATTGCAGCTGGCTGCAGCGAAGTACATGGGGCCGAAGGGCAATCTGCGCTTTCCGTTGAACAAGCCCATGCCGTACGCGCTGATTGGCAAGCTCGTGAAGGCCCGTGTGCGTGCCAACGAAGCGCGACTGCTGGTCAGAAAGGACAAGCGTCGCGGTGTATCGACTTCAACGGAAGCCTAGTTTGGACCTGACGATTACGATGACTGACCTGATGGTTGATGCCAGCCATCTCGATGGCGATCAGTTGTTGCTCGAGTGGCAGTGGTTGATCGGCACCGGCAAGGTGCCGATTCTGATCACGGCGCTGGGCGATGCATTCCTGCAGGACGCAGGCGACGGCACTGTGCACCTGCTGGCCGTGGGTGAAGGCACGCTCGAACAGGTGGCCGACAGCATGCAGGCGTTTGAGCACAAGATGCAGGACCGGGAGTTCGTGCTGGGCGCGTTTGTCCCTGGCATCGTCGCGCGCCTGCATGAGTCTGTCAGGCCACTGCAGCACGGCGAGGTGTACAGCTACAAGGTCGCGCCGCGGCTCGGCGGCGAGTACAGCATCAGCAACCTTGTGCCGGCGCGAATGGAAGAGCATTTCAACACCATGGGACGCGCCTACTCGCGCGGTTGAACGCGGGCCATTCACATGAACATCGAAGCGCCGAGCATCCTTGAGCTGCAGTCGCGCATGCGCGCCGGCGAGCTCACGGCATGTGCCGTGTGCGAGCAGTATCTGGCACGCATTGAGGCGCTGGATGTGCAAGGCCCTGCACTCAATTCAGTCATTGAGTTGAACCCGGATGCGCTCAAGATTGCGCAAGCGCTGGATGATGAACGGAAGCTGGGCAAGCTGCGTGGCCCGTTGCATGGCATTCCGGTGCTGTTGAAGGACAACATTGCAACCGGTGACGGCATGCAGACCACGTCAGGTTCGCTGGCGCTGCAGGGCCGGCACGCCGCGCGCGATGCATTCCTGGTGAAACGCCTGCGCGCGGCAGGCATGGTGGTGCTCGGCAAGACCAACTTGAGTGAGTGGGCCAACTTTCGCGGGCGTCGGTCGATCAGTGGATGGTCGAGTCGTGGCGGTCTCACGCGCAATCCCTATGCGTTGGATCGCACTGCATCGGGTTCATCGTCGGGTTCTGCCGTGGCGGTCGCTGCAAGTCTCTGTTCAGTCGCAGTCGGCACGGAAACCGATGGTTCGATCATCAGCCCGTCTCAGATCACGGGCATTGTGGGCATCAAGCCCACATTGGGGCTGGTCAGCCGCAGCGGCATCATTCCCATCGCGCACAGCTTCGATACTGCGGGTCCGATGGCGCGCAGCGTCGCTGATGCCGCAATGCTGCTGGGTGCACTTACAGGCGTGGATGCGCGCGACTCAGCGTCTGCCGGCAGCGCGCGGCATCTGCAGAACGACTACGCGCCGTTTCTCGATCGCGCTGGTCTGCGTGGCGCGCGCATTGGTGTCGCGCGCGACATGGTGGGCAACGATGCGCGTGTTCTGGAGATCTTTGAACGTTCGCTGGATGTGCTGCGGCAGCAAGGCGCTGTGCTCATCGATCCCGTTGCCGTGCCGAACTTCAATCGCCTGGGCGCCGCGCAACTCGAAGTGATGCTGCATGAGTTCAAGGCGGGACTGAATGCCTACCTTGCAACGCCTGTGCGCCGCACATTGCCTGCGCTGCCCGCACAGCAGTCCACACGCAGTCGCATTCGCACGCTCGCGGATGTCATCGCGTTCAATCAGGCGCACGCCGATCAGGTCATGCCGTACTTTGGCCAGGAGTTGCTGCTGGCCGCGCAGGCGAAGGGCTCGTTGTCCAGCAAGCTGTATCGCGCTGCGTTGGCGACATGCAGGAAGCTGAGTCGGCGTGAAGGCATCGACGTGCCCATGAAGCAACAGCGACTGTCTGCCATTGTGTTTCCGTCAGGCGGGCCGGCATGGCTGGTGGATCCAGTGCATGGCGATGCGAGCAGCTGGCGCGGAGGCAGCACAACGGCAGCGGCGGTTGCGGGCTATCCACATATCACCGTGCCTGCGGGCTATGTCTGTGGTCTTCCCGTGGGCATGTCGTTCATCGCGAAGGCCTGGCAGGAACCCACCCTGATCAAATTTGCGTACGCCTTCGAGCAGGCAACGCTGGTGCGCACCGCGCCAACGTTTCTCGAAGGTTCCCGGTACCTGCGGAAGTGATCGGGCAGCGCGCGTCATGACGGCGGCCATGCATCTTCCGAGTACGGCAGGGCGCCTTCCCAATACGGCCGCGCGCCGATACGTGCGCGCAGAAACGCGATGAAGGCATTCGTCTTGCGCGGCAGCGGCTCACGCACCGTCGTCACGGCGTAAATGCTCTGCGCCGGCAGATTCCATTCGGGCAGCACCTGCACCAGGCGACCAGCGGCCAGATCGTCGCCAACCACGAACAGCGGAATACGCGCGAGGCCCAGTGCGGCATGCAGCGCCTGCTGCAATGCCAGGCTGCTGTTGGCCTGCAACGGGCCGCTGACGCGAACGGTCTGGCTGCTTGCGCCGCGCTGCAGTGTCCAACGCGCGGCCGTCGGCGAAAGCGAATACAGCAGCGCGGCGTGCTGGCGCAGATCGTCGGGCTGGCTTGGCGTGCCGCGCAGGCGGAGGTAGTCCGGGTGCGCCACCAGCACGTTGCGACTCTGGCCAAGCTTCCAGCCCACCAAACTGGAATCCGGCAGGTTGCCGATGCGCACGGCGAGATCGAAACCGCCCTGCACGAGATCCAGGACTGCATCGTCGAGCACCAGATCCACGTTCACCTCGGGGTGCAGTTCGGCGAACGCGCTGAGCGTTGGCACGACATGCAGCAGGCCGAAGGACATGGGCGCGTTGATACGCAACGTCCCGCGCGGCGATGCCAGTGCCTGGGTGGCGGCCTCTTCAGCGTCGCGCGCCGCAACAAGTGCACGCTGGGCATGCGGCAACGCGGCGGCGCCCGCTTCGGTCAGCGTGAGCCGGCGGGTGGTGCGCTGGAACAGCAGCACGGCCAGCCGGCCTTCGAGCCGGGCGATGGCCACGCTCACCATGGCCTTCGAAACACGCAGGCGCCTGGCCGCGCCGGAAAAGCTCTCGGCCTCGGCCACGGCCGCGAAGATGGCGAGGTCCTGCAGTGGCAAGGCGGCGGAAGGGCTATTCGGTTTCATTGGCTGTTCGATTTCATGAACAGTGAGTTCGATATGGGACGGATAGTCGCGTAACTGTGAACGACTTACCGTCCATCACCGACCTTGAACTGATGGAACCGCAAGATGAACACGCCAGCCGGATGCAACGTTTTACGCCAGCGCGGGCAACTGCGCCGTGCCTTGCTCAACCTGCAGAATCTGGGTCGGACGCTCAGGCGGCCGCTTGCGCCTGGCTGGCAGCAGGCGTCTGAGCTGCGGTTGGCGCTTGCGTTTGGACTACTGGTACTCGCACCGCTCGCACTGTCTGGCTGTGGCGCGCGCGTGCAAGAACCGCTGGCACAGCTGCGGCTTGCGCCGGAGGTGCTCGAGAGCGGTGAGCAGATCTACTTCGGTCGAGTGTTCGCGCTTGGGGGTCGTGGCGAAGCGGTGCCGCCAGGGCTTGCTCCGACCTTTATCTACGAGCGGCGGGTCGGGGCAGTGCCGCTCGCCGGCCCTGCTGGCCCCGGTAAGGCTGGTCCCGGCCCTGCTGGCCCCGGCATCCGCGCAACGCACATCACGCGCGATGGTGCGGACCATGTCGTTATGGCGGATTCCGCCGTGCACACCGCCGGCTACGAGTTGGTCGACTATCAACTCTACGGGAATCAACTCGGACAGAGCGGCAGCGTGCAGGTGCGCGGGGACCGCGTGAGCTTTGTGCTGCACAGCGGCCGCAGCGATGGGAGCGCCCGCGGCGATGGGAGCGCCCGCGGCGATGGGAGCGCCCGCGGCGATGAGATAGGGCGCGGCGATGAGATAGCCCGCGGCGATGAAATAGCCCGCGGCGATGAAATAGCCCGCGGCGATGAGATAGGGCGCGGCGATGAGATAGCCCGCGGCGATGAGATAGCCCGCGGTGGCAAGACAGCCGAGGAAACACAGTCCGCGCCCGTGCTGGTGGGCCCAACCCTGGTCGGCTTCGTCATCCGACAGCGCGCGAGGCTGGCGGCCGGCGCCGTGATTCCGGTCAGGCTCGCCGTGCTTGAGCGCCTGCAGACATTGGGTTTCGAGCTACGCGCTGTTGCGGCTGAGCCGGGCCAATGGCGGGTTGAGATGGCGGCGTCGAATGCGCTCATCGGCCTGGCGGTTGCGCCGTTGTACTTCAGCTTCGATGTGCGCAGCGGCAAGCTGCTGCGCATGGACGGCCGGGTGCCGCCCAAGGTGGTGGTGGGTAATCGCTGGCACGACTTCGATGCGCGTGTTGAGTACACCTACGTGGCAGCTGCGTATCGTTGAACGCTTGCTTCGTTGAGCGTGCATTGGCAGGTGCGCATGCGTCGGCGGTTGCGTTAGCTGCATCAGAGAGGGGGAAGACATGGCTGAAGAAATGGGTAACACAGGCGGCAGCGCATCCCCTGCTACCGAGTCTGCCCACACTGCCGCGGCAAGCGCCAACGCAGGCACCGGCCGACCGTTCGGCAGGACAGACGGCAACATCGGTGACTGGACGCGCCGCCTGCGCCGCGAGCCATCAGTTGTCCATGCGCAGTCTGGCGCCCAGGCAGACGTGCACCCGCTCGATGCGATCGCGACCGACAGCGTGGTTGGCTTCGCGGCAGAACACGTGCGCCGCTACATCGCCTCCGCCGGCCAGGACGATGGCTGGGATGGGCCGAAGCCCATTCTGATTCTGTACACGAAGGGCCGTAAATCGGGCCAGCTGCGGCGCAATCCACTGTTGTTCTTCGAGCACCTGGACGCGCGTTACATCGTGGGTTCGAAGGGCGGCGATGCCCAGCACCCCGGCTGGTTCCTCAATCTGCAGGCGGACGCGCATGTGCACGTACGTGTGATGGCGGAGTTCTACGAAGCCACGGCCGTGCCGGTCGACGCGGAGGTGCGTGCCTGGCTGTGGCTGCTGGTCGTACAGCGCTATGCGATGTTTGCGGACTACCAGGCCAGCACCGCGCGGCAGATTCCGCTGGTCCAGCTGCTGCGCGCGCCGACGTGAGTTGAGCAGAAAGACAAACGGGCTCCGAAGAGCCCGTCTGCCTGGACCAGGGTCGGCGCGCATGCCGCGCGACCGACGCCAGTCTGCTGCTTCTACATCAGGCTTCTGCCTCAAGCCGCTAACGGCTTCTGCTCAAGCAGCGTTGTAGCCCAGGATGGCCTTGGTCTCCAGGAACTCCTCGAGGCCCCACACGCTGAACTCGCGGCCGTTGCCGGACTGCTTGTAGCCACCGAACGGTGAACCGGGGTCCACGCCAGCGCCATTCACATGGATGTTGCCGGCGCGAATCTGCCGTGCCACACCGCGTGCGCGGTCAAGGTTGGCCGACTGCACATAGCCGGACAGACCATAGGGCGTGTCGTTGGCGATGCGGATGGCGTCTGCGTCGTCCTCGTAGCCGATGATCGACAGCACCGGCCCGAAGATCTCTTCGCGCGCAATGGTCATGTCGTTGGTGACGTGGGAGAACACGGTCGGCTTCACGAAGTAGCCGTGGTTCAAACCTTCGGGCAGGCCTTCACCGCCACACTCGAGCTTGGCGCCTTCGGCAATGCCTTTCTTGATCAGGCCCTGGATCTTGTCCCACTGCACCTTGGAGACCACGGGGCCCGCCATCGTGTCGGGCTTGGACGGGTCGCCCACTTTCACCGCCATGGCAGCAGCCTTGGCGATGGCAGCGGCTTCGTCCATGCGGCTGTTCGGCACCAGCATGCGCGTGGGCGCATTGCAGGACTGCCCGCTGTTCAGCGTGCAGGAGCCGATGCCTTGCGCGACCACGGTTTTGAAGTCGGCATCGTCCAGGATGATGTTGGCCGACTTGCCGCCCAGCTCCTGGGTCACGCGCTTCACGGTGGGTGCTGCGTTCTGTGCAACCAGCACGCCTGCACGCGTGGAGCCGGTGAAGGACACCATGTCCACGTCCGGGTGCTTCGACAACGCGGTGCCCACGCCGGGGCCGTCGCCGTTCACCAGGTTGAACACGCCCGGCGGCACGCCGGCTTCGTGCATGACTTCAGCAAACAGAATGGCGTTCAGCGGCGCCACTTCCGTGGGCTTCAGCACCATGGTGCAGCCCGCGGCGATGGCCGGGCCCACTTTTGCTGCGATCTGGTTCAGCGGCCAGTTCCACGGGGTGATCAGCGCGCACACGCCAATCGGCTCGCTGACGATGCGGCTGCGGCCCACGTCTTTTTCCCACTCGAACGACTTCAGTGCGTTCAGCGTGTACATCAGGTGGCCGAGGCCAGCCGGTGCCTGTGCTGCATTGGCGAGCGACAGCGGCGCGCCCATTTCCTGCGACACGGCGGCTGCGATCTCGGGAATCTTCTTCTGGTACGCGGCAATGATCCGCTCAAGCAGGGCCACGCGCTCTGCGACGGTGGTCTGGGAGAAGGTCACAAAGGCGCGCTTGGCGGCTGCCACGGCGCGGTTCACGTCCTCTTCGTCGCCCAATGCGATGGTGGCAATGGTTTCTTCATTGGCGGGGTTCTGCACGGCAATGGTCTGCGTGCTGTGCGGCTCGACCCAGGCGCCGTCGATGTAGAACTTACGTTCGTTTTGCATGGTCACTCCTCATGCGGTTCCGTTTCCCAAAGGGGGTGAATCGGGGGTGGCGGGGTGGACCCGCGCCAATCCGGGGGCGCGATGCTAACTCAGGGTCTGCCGCCGAAGCGTCGGCCCGGCGCGGTTTTGGCTTCGGTTTTCACTTTGCGGCCCGGCGCGCGGGTGCGCGGCGCCAGTGCATGCCGGGCGCGCCATAGCGTGTACTGTGACCCCTCATCTTCCAGGCGAGGAGCCTGAACCTTGAGCAGCCCCACCGACCACGTCACGCGTGTCCGCAAGCTTGTTGCCGCATTCAACAAGCAGGACACGGAAGTCATCATCGAGCAGCTGGCCGACAACGTGACCTGGAGCCGTGGCGATGGGCACGCGCTGCTGGGCCGCAGCGTCATTGCAGCGGCACTCAAGAACCTGTTCGTCGCATTTCCCAAGGCCGTGCTGAAGGCCACCAACATGCTGTCGGTGGAACCGAAGTCTGTGGTTCTGGAGTGGACGCTCGAGGGCACGCATGTCGGGGCGTGGCGGTTGCCGGGTGAGCACGGCGAACTGCCCCCCACCGGCCGCTCGATGCGCATCGTCGGCGCCGACCTGTTCGGTTTCAACAAGAACGGTGAGATTGAGTCCGATGAGGCGCGCATCGACGTGGCTTCGCTGCTTGCGCAGATCGGCGCCACGCCGGATGCGGCCGTCGAGAACGCGCGCTTTCGTAAGTTCGCGGAGCGCTATACGGCGGCCTGGTGCAGTCAGAACGCGGCCAGTGTTGCCGAGTGCTATGCACCCACGGGAACACTGACCGTGAACGGCGCCGCGCCCGCAGTGGGTCGTCAGGCGATTGCCGAGGTTGCGCAAGGTTTCATGGACACCTTTCCCGATCTCGAAGTGCGCATGGAAGGCTTGTTCATTCAGGGCGAGCGCGCTGTTTACCGTTGGCTGTTGAGCGGCACGAACAGCGCACCCGGTGGTACAGGCCAGTGCGTTCGGATTGGCGGCTTCGAGGTTTGGTACATTGGCGCAGACGACCTGATCACCGGTTCGCGTGGCTACTTCGACAGTGCGGCCTATGCGCATCAGCTCGAACACGGCATTCTTGAACACGGCAAGGCCGAGCCCGCAACCTGAACAAACCGCAGTAGCGGTTTGTTCGCATGACCGATAGGAGCGAGCGACGCCACATGACGGCCCGATCGATACCGCCACCGGTGCTGGGCAGCCTGCGCGTGCTGGGCTATGCACCGTATTCAGATGCGTTGCCGCCCGAGACGCTGGTTGTTCTG
>CAMAVY010000142.1 GCA_945861675.1 Klebsiella pneumoniae
TATCAATCCGCTGGAATCGCCCTGGGGGCGCGCGGATCTGGACGCGATCATGCGGCATCCACCGGATTGCATCGTGCTGCCCAAGGTGCGCGCACTCGCCGATGTCGACACGATCGATCGCATCCTGCTGCAGCTGGAAATGGAACGCGGACTGCGGCCACGCACGGTGCGCCTGCTGCTGGTCGCGACCGAAACTGCCGAAGGCGTGCTGAACATCTCGCAGACTGCGCGCCATCCGCGCGTGGATGCCATCAACTGGGGTGCAGAGGATCTGTCCGCCGCACTGGGTGCCCGACGCAATCGCGATGCCCACGGTCAGTATCTCGAAGTGTTTCGCTACTGCCGCTCGATCTGTCTGCTGAGCGCCGTGGCCGCAGGCGTGCAGCCGATCGACTCGGTGTTCGTCGACATCCGCGATGAGCAGGGCCTGCGTGCCGAATGTGAAAACGGCGCCAACATGGGCTTCACGGGCAAGATCACCATCCATCCCAGCCAGATCGAAATCGTCAATCAGTACTACACGCCCAACGCGCAGGAGATCGCCGATGCACGCGAGCTGATTGCGGCGTTTGCCGAGAATCAGGAAGCCGGCCGCGGCGCATTCACATTTCGCGGCGAGATGGTCGACATGCCGCATCTCAGTCGTGCCAAGGTGCTGATGGAGCGCGCGAGACAAGCAGGCGTCGCGTGAGTCAGTTTGCCGCGCTGGGCAACCCTGCGTACCGCCACTATTGGCTTGGCTCGGTTGCATCGGTCGGCGGCATGCAACTGCTGATGCTTGGCCAGGGCTGGTTGGTGTTCGAGTTAACGCACTCGCCCGTCACGCTCGGACTGCTGGGCGCGGCAGTGTCCATTCCGAACATTCTGGTGTCGTTGTTCGGTGGCGCAATTGCAGACCGGCTCGACAAACGCGCAGTGCTGCGCACCACCGCGCTCGTCAACGCGGCATTGATTCTTCTGCTCACCTGGCTCGACTTCAGCGGGCACGTGCAGGTGTGGCATGTGCTGGCGATTGCCGGCGTGCAATCGCTGGTCACCGGTCTGGACTGGCCAACCCGCAGCGCCCTGTATCCGATGCTGATCAATCGTGAACACATGATGAGCGCCGTGGCCTTGAACTCGATCATCTGGCAAGGCACGCGGATGGTGATGCCCGCCATCGGCGGCGCACTGCTGGCCTACAGCGATACCTGGGTGCTTTTTCTGCTGGCCGCCATGGGCATGCTGTGCATGGCGATCGTCGTGCATCGACTGGACGTGCACGCGCCCGGCGTTCGCACAGGCACAGCGCTTGGTCAAACGCTTGAGGGCATGCGCTTCATTCTGAACAACCGCTTGTTCCTCATGCTCATGCTGCTTGCCTACGTCACGATGTTCTTCGGCAGTTCATACATACAGTTGATGCCGGCATTCGCCAAACTGCTGGACGCGGGCAGCAAAGGCTTCGGCTTCCTCCTGAGCGCCGCGGGCCTGGGATCGATTCTCGGCACGTTCGCGGCTGGTTACGTGCAGCGCGATCATCGCAGCGGCCGCATGATGCTGTTGTGCGCCGGCACCTTTGCGCCCTGCATCATGCTGTTTGCGCTCGTGACGCAATTCGCGGCGCACACGCCCTATGCATACGGGCTCGCCATGGGCTGTGTGCTGGCCGCAGCCTTGGTCAGTTCCACATACAACATCGTGTCGATGACGCTCATGCAACTGCAGGTGCCCGACGCATTGCGCGGACGCGTCATGGGCATCCACGGCATCAGCTTCTCCTTCATGTCCTTGGGCGCGCTGTTCACGGGCGCCGTGGCCGCGCAGATCGGCACACCCATGGCGACGTTTGTCAGCGCCGCCATCGTGCTGGGTGTGGTGGTCTGGATGGCCGGCAGCCAACCCGTGCTGCGTGAGCAGGGCGCGACGGCGAGCCCCTGAGTGATTTCGCTGCGGGAAGCTGCCACCTGTTCAAAGGTGATAGTGCCTTGCGGACCACGCAGCACCTCTATGCGCTGCATGTCGAGCACCTGGAAGATGCTGAATGTGGATGTCGCACTCCCACAAATCTGTTCCGCGCTTGCAGGACCAACAGGCAATGCGACGCACACGGCAAGCCCACCCACAAATACGGTTCGATGCAGCGCCCTGAGTTGCCCCGCATCAGTTCACTCCTCGTGATTCTGTCGATGCCCCACGAGCTGCCCGCCAAACGTACGTTAGGTTTGCGCACGCTATCGAACACAGGTTTCGTGTTTCTGCGCTCTTGCTTCGCCGTGTTCGCCTGAACCGATAACCATGTTCACTATGCTGCGCGTGTGCCGCTGCAGTGCGCCACGCTGCATGCTTCCGTGCGAGCCAGCGATTTCCTGCCATCAACTGAGATTCTTACCAAAAGCGATTGACAGACTTGATCGCACTTGATGAAGCTCGGACCAGATGTAGCCAAGCGAGACAGATCGGTCACACGCACGTGTGAACACGGAGCAGCTCGACCAGCAACAGGTTCTCAACAGGCTCAGCAGGTTCTCAACAGGCTCAGCAGTGCACGCAGGCGGACCAAGCACAAGCAGATGCAAAGCGACACACACAACCCCACTATCCAGACAGGAGAGAACGGCGTGAACCATCGGGCGACCAGCAACGCACACCGCCGCGATTCGACGAAAGCCACTCGACTGATGCGATCGCCAGTTCGCGCAGCTGCCTGTCTGGCGGTCACAGCCGTGCTTGCCTGCGCGCCCGCGTCGGCATTCGCAGAGGCCGCCGAAGCCGCGGCGGTGATCCCCGCCGAGATCCAACCCGATGCCCTCACCGTGGAGACGCTTGGTCCGCCCGGCCCGCATTGGATCTGGTTGAACGATGGTCTGCTGGCCTCATCCCGATTGTTCGATGCCGACACAGGCAAGATGCTTGGCATGGTCACCATCAGCAATTCGACCAGCGCCCTGGAGTGGAACATCAGCGCCGGTGAACTGTTGAATGTAGGCGCCTACTACAGCCGCGGCAGCTATGGCCCGCGCACGGACGTCGTGCAGATCCGCTCACTGAAGACGCTGCTGCCCGTCGCCGAAGTGGTGCTGCCCGAAACGCCGCCGAAGCTCGCGAGTGGATACCCGCTGCGCGCCTACTCCGGCATCCTGGATGGCGGCGAGTTCATGACCGTCTACAACTTCAACCCGACCATGTCCGTGACGATCGTAAACGCGAAGACGCGCAGCTACGTTGGCGAAATCCTGACGGCCGGCTGCGGCCTGGTCATGCCGTCGGCGACCAACGCCTTCCTGCAGTTGTGCGGGGATGGCACGGTGCAACGCATCAGCCTGGACGCGGCGGGAAACGAAGCCAGTCGCGCGCGCACCAAGCCATTCTTCGATGCCGAGAACGATCCTCTGATGGATCGACCGGCGCGCAACGGCGACAACTGGCTGTACAACAGTTACAGCGGCAAGATCTTCAGCGTGTCGAGTTCGAAGTTGAAAGCCTCGGCGCCCTGGAACGTGCAAGGCACCGACCCTGCTGACGCTGGCTGGCGCCCGGGTGGACGCATGCCACTCGCCGTGCACCGCGCCCAAGGCAAACTGTTTGTACTCATGCACGAAGGTGGCGCCGACACCCATGAAGATCCTGGCGCACAGGTCTGGGTGTTCGATCTCCAGAGCCACAAGCGTGTCGCACGCTTCGTGCTCACGGGGCCGGCCGTTGCGATTGACGTGAGCCAGGACGAGGTACCTTTGTTGTACGCCATGAACGCCGACACACGCGAGCTTGACGTCTACTCCGCCATCGACGGTGCAAAACAACGCAGTATCGGTTCGACGGGCATCGGCGTCAGCGTCATTCAGGCCATGAATTGAGTTGAACGCTCAGCCATGAAAGCGGGCCCGAGAAAGCAGGCTCAAGAACGCAGGTCCCTGAGTCCCTACGCATGAACGCCCAAACACAAACCGTGCATCAGTTGCTTGTCGATCCCATTCTGCAATGGCTGGCAGCAACGGTGCTTGCCCTGCTGTTCGCCGGTGCTGCCTATGGCAAGCTGCGCGATCTGAGCGGGTTTCGCTTTGTACTGTCGAGCTACGAGCTTCTGCCGGAGTCGACTGTCGGTGTGGTCGCAGTGGCGCTGCCCATCGTTGAGCTGCTGCTGACGATAGCGTTGTGCATGCCTGCAACCTGGTCCATCTCGCCATGGCTGGCACTGGCGCTGCTTGGTACATACGCAGGCGCAATGAGCGTGAACCTGCTGCGCGGTCGCACACACCTCGACTGTGGCTGCATGGGGGCCGGCCACAAGGCACTTTCGCCCTGGCTGGTCGTACGCAATCTGTGCGTGATGGTATTGCCGGTAGTGCTGCTGCTGCCGGTGGTGCCGCGCGAGCTGGTCTGGTTCGACGGCGTAACGTTGCTGTTCAGCGTGGCCGCGCTGGCCTTGATCTATCGGCTGGGCGATCAACTCATTGGCAACCGAACCCTGCAACAGGAATGGCTGAACTCCCATGGCTGACGCCCTTTTGATCTCCAACATCGTGCTGTGGGGCATCGTCCTGCTCTTGTTATTCGTCGTGTTTGCGCTGGCACGCCAGATCGGCGTGCTGCACGAGCGTATTGCTCCTGCGGGCGCGCTGATGCCGACGCGCGGCGTCATGGTCGGCGAGAGCGTGCCTCTGGCAAACCTGACGGATCTGCAGGGCCGCATTCAGAGCGTTGGCGGCAGCCGCACACGCGCAACGCTGGTGCTGTTTGTGTCGCCCACCTGCCCCATCTGCAAAACGCTGGTGCCCGTGGCAGCCAATCTGGCAAAACGTGAAAGCCTGGATCTGCTGTATGCGAGCGATGGGGACGACGTGGAGGCGCATCGGCGCTATGCCAGCAGCCAGCGAATCGAAGCACCTTATGTACTGTCCACCGAGTTGGGTCGCGCACACCAGGTCGCCAAACTCCCGTTCGCGCTGCTGATCGATGCCAGCGGCGTGTTGCGTGCAAAGGGGCTGGTCAACAGCCGTGAGCATCTGGAAAGCCTGCTGGAAGCTGAAGCGGCAGGCGTCGCACACCTACAGGAATTCATGCATCGCGAGGGCCACAGTTCATGATGACTTTTGAGCGTTCACTCGACGCCCTGACCGCCCAGGTCACGCGGCAGGTTGCACGGTTTACCTCGCGGCGCAGCCTGATGGCGCGCACGGGCGTGTTGCTGGCGGGCAGCTCGCTCGTACCACTGCTGCCCATGCTGCGCGCAAGTGCCTCGCCGGCAACATCGAAGTCTGGCGGGGAAAGCGCGAAGTCGGGTGATCCTGCGGCCGTGTTGAATGATCCGGAAAGCTGTGAGTACTGGCGCTACTGCGCGCTCGACGGCAATCTGAGTTCCTGCTGCGGCGGGACCTACAACTCCTGCCCGCCGGGCACCGAGATCTCAACCGTCACCTGGATCGGCACCTGCCACAATCCCGGCGACGGCCGTGACTATGTCATCAGTTACAACGACTGCTGCGGCTCGGCCATGTGCATGCGCTGCAGCTGCAATGAAAGCCAGGGCGATCGACCTGTGTACACACCCGCCAAGGCCAACGACATCATGTGGTGCCTCGGCACAACCACTCAGACCTACAACTCCACCGTTGCGCGCGTGATTGCGACGGCTGAGAGCCCGGGGGCCTGAGTGCTGCGGCGCGCACAACGGTGTGGCATCGCGGCGCTTGCCATGTGCTTGGCTGGCGTCGAGCCATCCGCAGCAGCAGACCCCCGCATCGACTACATGCTGCACTGCCAGGGCTGTCACCTGCCGGAAGGCGCAGGATGGCCCGGCCGCGTTCCGCCACTACGTGGTGATTTCGGACGCATCGCCGGTGTCGCCGGCGGACGCGACTATCTCATGCGCGTGCCAGGCGCCGCGGATGCACCCATGTCCAGCGCCGCCCTGGCGGGCGTGTTGAACTGGGTGATGGATAACTACAACGCCGACACCCGGCCCAAGGACTTCGTGCCATTCAGTGCCAACGAGGTCGCGCTGGCGCGCCGGCAGGCACTGATCTTTCCGCAGGCGCGACGTACTGAAATCTTCGCAGCACCGGCGCCCTGACCTCACGCGTCACGCGCTGGGCGTCCGCAACCATGCGAGCGCGGCACGCAGTGCGCAAATCTACGCACTCGCATGAATCGGCGGGCGCCGCGCCGCCCAGGGCATGGCCTGTTCAAGTTGCGCTGCCAGCCTGATCAATGTGGACTCGTCGCCAAAACGGCCAACAATCTGCACGCCCACGGGTAACCCGGCGTCCGTCCAGTGCAATGGCAACGACATGGCCGGCTGTCCGGTGGTGTTGAACAACGGTGTGAACGGACAGTAACTGAATACCTGCCGCGTCCACTCCATCGCGGACATACCCGCCTTGTTCTGGTTCAGTGTGCCGAGCGTTGCTGGCAGTTCCGCAAGCGTCGGCGTGACAAGCACGTCGTACTGCTCGAAGAATGGCGCGACTGAACGCGAGACAGCGTTGTGGTGTGCCATCGCCGCCAGTAAATCGCCCGCGCTGAAGCGAAGACCGTCTTCGAAACACGCCCAGGTTACCGCTTCCATGTTGTCCGGCGATGGCTTCCGCCCGAGCGCGGTCGCCACGCTCAGCACCGGCGCTGCGGTGCCCGCACACCAGAGCACGTGCACGGTTTCCAGGAAGCGATCCCAGTCGAATACCGGCGCAGCTTCCACGACGCTGTGTCCCAGCGTGGCCAGCTGATCAGCCGTGCGACGCACCGCGCGCGCACACTCTGGATGCACACTGCCACCCGACGCTGGCGTAGTGCTGAACGCGATGCGCAACCGACCCGTTGCCGGGCCAACTTCCTCGATGAACGGACGCTGCGGCGGAACGCACAGCGAAGGCGCTCCGAGATCAGGGCCTGCAACTGCATCCAACAATGCAGCGCAGTCGCGCACCGAACGCGTCACTGCGAACTCAATCCCGAGACCACTCAACGGGTCAGCAGAGCCCGGGCCCGTCGGGATCCGATCACGCGTCGGCTTCAGTCCGACCAGGCCATTGCAACCCGCGGGAATTCGGATGGATCCGCCGCCATCGGTCGCGTGCGCAAGCGGCACCATGCCGGACGCCACTGCTGCGGCAGAGCCACCCGACGAACCCCCGGCACTGCGCGCCAGATCCCAAGGGTTGTGCACCGGCCCATGTAGCGTCGTTTCAGTGGTCGGGCTGTAGCCGAACTCGGGCGTCTGCGTAGTGCCAACCAGCACCAGGCCCGCGCGCCTGAAGCGCGCCATCAGTTCGCTGTCAGCGGCGGGCACGAAGCCCTGGGTCAATCGGCTGCCCATGTCCTGCGCAACGCCTGCCGCACTCAAGCCCAGTTCCTTGATTACAAATGGCACACCGCTTAACGGCGCGTGTGTTGGAACAGCAACAAGCTCCGCACGCGCACGATCTGCCAGCGTCTGCAAGACAGCGTTCACTTGCGGATTGACGGCGGCGACAGCACGCATGGCTGCGTCGATCAGTTCCTCAGCCGACACTTCACCTTTCGCGACACAGGCCGCCATCGCAGTTGCATCAAGGCTTGTGTAGTCGCTCAACGAGATCATCTGGCTGATTCCTGGGGCTGATTCCTGGGGCTGATTCCTGGGGCTGATTGGAAGCGCCGCTCACTTGATCACAAGTGCATTGGGCGGGCTGCCCGTGCCACCAGCAATGTTGAGGGGCGCCGACACGAAAAAGCCTTCGTAGACGCCATCGCGCGCGCAATCGGCAGCGAGATGCGTAGTCTGAAACATCTCTCCGATGGCCATGCCGAAGCGACCGATGATCCAGTGATGCAGAAAACCGTCGGGGTCGAGAAAGTTCGGCGGCGGCCAGCACTCGAGCGCCGGATTGTCTGAGCAGAGCGAGGCGGGATGATGGTTGAAGATCCACTCGGCCATGGCTTCGCTGCATTCGAGTCCCGGCGTCTTCAGGTTTGCCGTGACGGCCATGTGCTGCTTCTTCTGTGGCGACTGCTGCTCGTACCACTCGACCCAACCCAGGTGAATGATCCACACATCGCCGGGCTGCAGCTCGACCTTCTGCGCGCGCAGTGTGCCTTCGAGATCCGCGACGGTAATCACATCGCTCTCGTTGCAGTCGATCGGCCGACCTTGAGCCGCGCGCCAACGCGCAACGTCCAGTACCACCGCGCGACCAGCAATGCCGCGCCGCGCCCAGTGATCGATGCCGAGCCGCGACTTGTCGTGGCTGTCACGCAGCTCTTCATTGCGCACGCCGCCCCAGAAGCCATGTTCGTAGTCACCCACGTGGGTCAGCCCATCCCACTGACTCGACGCCTGCGTGAAAAAGTTGTCGAGGCAATCATCACCGTGATGGCCAACAGGAATGTCGCGAAACACGGTGTGGCGAAACTTGCCGCGCCCGAACAACGGTGGGTTCGGCTGCTCCTGCTCCCAGTTCATCGCAAACACTGCGCCTTTGCGCACCAGCTTCGCCGCAGCCACCACGACTTCAGGTGTCTGCAGGTTGAACATGCCGACGTTGTCGTTGTCGCCAAACAAACCCCACGCTGTTTTCGGAGGATTGCCGGGCACTGCAGGCAGATCGCGATAACGCGGCAACTCGGCGGGCATCTTTGGACCGGATGAGGACATGAGCGGGTACTCCCGATGAAACGCGGGTGAAGACAGTGCGGCAGCCTACGCGCAGCGAAAGCCGCGCAGCAATCGAGCTGCAGCACAGCCGCGGGTAGCAGGCTCAATCGAAGTCCAGACCATCGATGCGATAGACACGCGTGGCTGTGCCGGAGAAGAGATCGTCCTGCTCCGCTTCGCTCGCACCGGCGGCCAGACGCTTGCAAGCGTTCCAGTGCACGGCGTAGCTGCACCAGTTCTTGTGCACTGGAAAATTGCTCTCGAACATGGACCGAGCAGCGCCGAATGCCAGGACCGCAATCTCGAACCAGGGTCGCCATGCAGTCTCGACTTCAACGGAAGTGGGCGGCAATGATCGATCCACGCTGCTGCCCCCCAACCGAATGGGTAGTGCACCCAGCTTGATGGTCACGTTCGGGCGCCGCGCGAGATCGGCGATGTCACGCCGCCAATCCGCCAGCACTTCGCTGGTTCGTCCGCGGTAGGGGCCGCCAAGGATGGGCGTGCCGAAGTGATCAAGGATGATCGCGAGGTCTGGGAAGCGGTCTGCCAGCGCCATCACCTCACGCAGCTGCGTGTGATACAGCCACACGTCGAGTGACAGCCCCATGCGCTGCAGCACGCCGCACACCTCGAGCGTCGCGGGCTGCAGCAAGGTGCCCTCGTGTTCGACCACACGATGCAGCTTCGGCGCTGCATGCCAGCAGGTCGACGCGCGAATACCACGAAAGCGCCCGCCCCCAGCCGCGATATGCGCTGTCAGCACCGGCTCCGCTGCGGCACCCAGACCGAGGTCGACCGCACCGAAGATTGCCCGGCACGCACGCGCGGGACCGAATGTGCCGGATTCGCTCATAGCCGCCACACCCGCTACGAATTCTGTCTCGCCAACGGGCCGCATTGCGGCGGTCCCATGCGCCCGATACATCGAGTGACACTCGGCGAACACCGTCGCCACAATGCGGTGGCCGGTGCTGAGGTCGGCCAGCAATTCAGGGAACAGATAGGGCGCACCCTCACGCATCCACAGGTGATGGTGCGCATCCACGATGGCGCGCTGCGGATCGAGCACGGGTTCCACAACACGCGCGAGCCACGCGCCATGGTCGTCACCACCCGCAAAGCCGAACTGACTCATACAAGTACCTCTCCAGTGGATCGGGCCCGCCTGGCTGGCCTATCCGCCAATGCTATTCTCGGGCAGGCTAACTCCGGTAATTCTCAATGCCATCGCCCGCCGTGTCGCGCAGGACGAAGCAAGTCATCGCATCCAGTACGGATGCCCTGATGCTGATGGTCTGCCTGTGGCTGGCCGTTGCCCTGCGTTACGGCGTGCTGCAACCGAACATCACGAGCTACTACTGGGTCTTCCCGCTCGTGCCCTTGGTGGCGCTGCCGCAGTTCTATCGCGCTGGCGTCTATCGTGCCGTCAACCGCTACATTGGCAGCGTCACACTGATCGCCGCGATCCAGGCGTTGGCGGTCACATCGCTGGTGCTGGCCACCGTGATCTATCTGCGCAAACCCTTCGAATTTCCACGCTCTGCCCCGCCCATCTTCTTTCTGGTCGCATCGCTCTATCTGCTTGGCAGCCGCTACCTGCTGAATCAGCTGCAGGCCATTCGGCGCAAACGACAAGCCCGTACCCCCGCACTGATCTACGGCACCGGTGAAGGCGCCATCCGTCTGGCCGACCTGCTGCGCGAGACCGGCAGCTACAACGTGCGCGGCTTTACCGACCACTCAGAGCAGTTTCAGGGTGAGTTGTTGCGCGATCTGCCGGTCGTCCCGCCCAACGCACTGGCGAAGTTCATCAGCACGCAGCACATCGAAACCGTACTGCTGACGTACTCCCGGCAGCAGAGCGGCGATCGCATGCGTGCACTCGAACTGCTGTCCACATTGCCGGTGCGCGTGCGGGCAGTGCCTGCACTGGGTGAAATCGTCAGTGGCATGCTGCGTGTTGAAGATCTGGAGCAGGTCGATATCAGCGATCTGCTTGGGCGCGATGTGGTGTCGGCCGATCCGGTGTTGATTGCCCGCTGCACGCGCGATCACATCGTGCTGGTCACCGGTGCCGCTGGCTCCATCGGCTCGGAGCTCGCGCGCCAGATTCTGCTGCAGCGACCACGCGCGCTGCTGTTGCTCGACCGCCACGAGCACGGACTGTACGAACTCGACCGCGAGTTGCGGCAGCTGGCGGATTCGCTAGGGATTAAGCCATGCCACACACTCATACTGCAGGACGTCACAGACGAGGCGCGGGTGCGCAGTCTGTTGGCAGGTTTTGCGGTTGAAGTCGTGTTTCATGCTGCCGCCTACAAACACGTCACGTTCGTCGAACAGAACATTGCGACCGGCGTGCGCAACAACGTATTCGGCACGCTGGCGGTGGCCCGCGCCTCGGCAGCCGCCGGCGTACGCAACATGGTGCTCATCTCCACTGACAAGGCCGTCCGGCCGCACAGCGTGATGGGCGCCAGCAAGCGCGTGGCAGAGATCTGTCTGCAAGCCATGGCGCGCGAGCCTGAGCTGTGCGCTCGCCCGGGCACGGGCACCGGCACGGCGTTCAGCATGGTGCGATTTGGCAACGTATTGCGCTCATCGGGCTCTGTCGTGCCGAAGTTCGAGCAACAGATTCGCAGCGGCGGGCCTGTGACCGTTACACATCCCGACGTCACGCGTTACTTCATGTCGGTAGAAGAGGCCGCACAACTCGTCATCCAATCGGCGGCCATGGCGGTCAGCGGCGACCTGTTTCTGCTCGACATGGGCGAAGCGGTGCATATCGACGATCTGGCGCGCCGCATGGTGCGACTTGCCGGCCACACAGTACGCGATGCCGCCCATCCCGACGGCTCGATCGAAATCCAATACACCGGTCTGCAGCCCGGTGAAAAGCTCATCGAAGAGCTGCTGATCGAACCGACGGCGCGTGCCACTGCGCACCCGAAGATTCAGCGCGCCGACGAGCCTGCTCCGGCCTGGTCGCGTATCGAGCCGCTGCTGGGCCGCCTGCAGAGCGCATGTGCGACCTACGATGTACCCGCCGTGCTCGCCACGCTGCGCGCCATCGCTGCGGACGCGCAGTTCGGCGACGAGATTCACGACGTCGGCTGGCAGTTTGCGCGGCAGTCAGCCCCGCCAGCGGCCGACAGTCGTGACGCAGACGCGCGCCAGAGGGCCTGAGCGCGCGGCACGCTGCTGCCGCTGATAACGGCAGCAACTGCCGCGCTGGTTCGCACTCAGCGCAGGCTGATGCGCTTTCGATTGCGCTCCACCGTCTTGGGCGCAATGCCTGCCACATCACCCAACTGTTCGACGGACTTGAAAGCACCGTGCGCCTTGCGATGCGCAACGATTGCGTTCGCCTTGGCTGGCCCGATGCCTTGCAGCACATCCGCGATGGTCTCTGCGTCCGCCGTGTTGATGTTCACGGTTTCCGCCACCGGCTTCGGCAGTTGACGCGCATTGCTTGCCGCGGGCGGCGCAGCGAAGCAATTCGCGGCCAGCGCCAGCACGGCGACGATCAGACCGGTTCTCAAGGTAGTTACGTTCATAAGATCTCCTGCACTAAGGATTGGTGTGGCTGCTCAAGCGAGCCAGTGCAGGTTAAGGATCGACAGGGCGCCGATCTGCGCGCGATGCGCTGCGGGGTGCGTGCGAGAAGACGGATAGCGCCGTAGGCAATGGCACTGCGTGCCGCACACGACCACCGGTGCTGGCCGTTGCGCTGCGCACAGCAGCTTCACTCAATCCTCGTCGTCGTCGTCATCATCATCATTCACAACGGCGGCTGCAGAACGCGGCCGCGCATGCATGCCCTCGTTCGCCTTGG
>CAMAVY010000143.1 GCA_945861675.1 Klebsiella pneumoniae
CGTCGCCATCCAGATGGCAATGTCCGGAGAGATCTACTCGTCCGAGGGGGGCGAGTAGTTACGGTTCTTGATGAAATTCTGCGTTTCATGCGCCTGGTCGACGCCGGGGTAGACGTTCCAGAAGTCGTGCATGAACACGCAGATCACAATCGTGAGCCCCGCCAGTAGAAACGCCGCAAGCTTCGTCTGCCAGCCGACAATCAACGCCAGACCGCAGCCCACCTGCAGCAGGATGGTGAGCACCAGCAGCGGCGCCGTGAACGGCACGCCGTGTTGCGTCATGTACGCCAGCATGCCGGCAAAGCCCATGATCTTCATCACCCCCGGCACCAGGAAATACAAACCAAGCAGGACGCGTCCGGCGATGTCCATCGGCAAGCTCAATGCGTTCAATGTGTGACCTCTGTTTTTTGTTGCAGTTTTGCTTGTTGTTGCCGCTGTGATGCAGAAACTGCAGCGCCGCTGATGCACTGGCGCAGCTATGCAGGCGTTGCGTTCGCCTCGAGCTCGAACAGCACCAGCATGGGCCACTCAAGATACTTCTCGGCTCGCGGATACTGGCGCACGAGTTCTGCATCCGGCGCGTGCTCATCAATAGCACGAAGGTGCAGACCCGCATCCAGCATGGCCATGACCATTTCGCCCAATTCATGTGGATAGCTGCCCGGCTCCACACGTTCGCCGCTGTCCGCATCGATGAATCTGGCGCGTACGCCGCGCAACAACATTGCGGGATGCATGGCTGAGATCACTGCACGACCACCGGGTCGAAGCTGCCGTCGAACTTCCCTGAAGAAATCCAGCAGCGACGCGAGGTGCTCCAGCACCAGCGCACTCACAATCAGGTCGAACGAATGCGCGGGCCAAGGTAGCGGCTGTTCCAGATCATGCTGATGCAACTGCACATCCAACCCCGCACACCGCAGGCGCGCCTGGGTCAGCATGCCCTGCGACACATCGACACCCACGACCTGCGCTCCCGCTTCAGCAAGCCACCGGGTATGCCGCCCCGTACCACAGCCGAGTTCGAGCACGCGCAGCCCCTGCACCGCACCAACGGCGGCACGCAGGTGCGGACCTTCGAGCGCAACCATGGGGTTGCCGTCGATGTCGTAGGTGGGTGCCCAGCGATCGTAACCGGCGCCCACGCCAGCGCTGCCTTCTCGCGTCATATCGGCCTCTTCCCAAGCTGGACCTTGGGCGATGCTGGCACATCAATCTGCATGAGCGCACGCGCTCAGAATCTGCATGGACGCACGCGCTCGGCGATGGACCAGCCCGCTCGCTCAACGAATTGCTGGACACAGCCCGCGCAGCGCTCTTAGCCTTCAGGCACATGCTGCTTGAAACGCTTGCATGAGAACGTGGCAATTCGCCAGATGGGCGAGCACCTGACCACCCGCCACTGACCCACCGCAACTGACCCTGCACAGGAGAATCTCCATGCAAGCCAACATCCTGATGGTCAGCGCCTGCCATCCGCGCACTGGCAGCGCCAGCTGCGACTGATCGACAGGATCCCGGTCCGGAATCCGCTGCCAAGCGCGTCATCGGCCACGCTGACCACTCGTCGAGTTCGCACCACGCCCGCACCCGAACATGCGGCGTGGCCCGTGTGCTATGCGGAGGTTCAGCATGACCAACGACCATTCAGTTCCAGATCTGGTTTCGGCCAATTTTGTTCGTGGCCAGCTTGCTGAGGCGGAGCAACGCGCCATCAAGGCCGAATTCGGCGGCTTTGTCAGCGAAGTGTTGTATCGCATCAACGACGGCAAGGAAGCCACTGTGTGGCTATGCCGCGGGCCTGAGCCCACTGCCGCGCTGTCTGCAGCGAAGATGTATCGCGCGCGCAAATTCCGCGCATTTCGCAACGACGCCGAGTACGCCAGCGAACGACCCACACGCGACCGCAGAATGGCGAAAGCCATGCGCCAACGCACACGCAAAGGCGCACGCGAGAGCCACATTCGCTGGGTGACCCAGGAATGGGACATGCTGTTGCGCCTGCATGCGGCCGGCATTGCCGTGCCGGAACCGCTGGCACACAGCGACGCGGGCGTGCTGATGACGTTCATCGGCGACGCCGATGGTGCTGCACCGCGGCTGGCCGACACGCGGCTGCCCGCCGACGACGCGGCGGTCCTCTGGACGCAGCTGTGCAGCGACGTCGCACGAATGCTCCGGTGCGGCGTGGTGCACGGCGATCTTTCCGCCTACAACCTGCTGTTGTTCCATGGCCGACTCGTGTTCATAGACCTGCCGCAGGCCATCTCGACATCGGCCAGCGACGCCTACACACATTTCGCCCGCGACCTGCGCAATCTCACGCGCTGGTTTGAACGCGCCGGAGTGGATACGGACTGCGAGCGACTCATCGACACGCTTTGGCGCGGCGCGTGACTGACGCGGCGCGTGGCTGATGCGGCACGTCAGCGCGCCAATTCGTAACCGCCCCAATTCGTAACCGGGTAGCGGCGGCTGTGCCCTCCAGGGCAAAACTGATAGCGTGCGGCAGCCCCTTCACACACCCCCACACGCCAACATCGGAGAACAGCATGGCCCGTCCACAAGCGTCCGCCCGGCACATCCTGGTCGACAACGAAGCCCAGTGCCTCGACCTGAAGAACCAGATCGCGGCCGGCGCAGATTTCGCCGAGCTCGCACGCAAACATTCCAGCTGCCCATCTGCACGCGACGGCGGCAACCTGGGCACCTTCGGCCCCGGCGACATGGTGCCGGAGTTCGATCAGGTCGTGTTCAGCGCCGATGTGAACAGCGTGCAGGGCCCGGTGAAAACACAGTTCGGTTTCCATCTGCTCGAAGTCACCAATCGCACCGCGTAGGGCTGGTTCGGCACGCGTCAACGACGACCCGACCGGTACAAACAGCAGAACGACACAGACACCAGACCAGGACAGGGGACACACCGTGAACGTCGCACCAAACAACCTTGCGCCCATGCTCGGCGGTTTCGCACCCGATCGCCTCGAACGCATCACCGCGCATCTCAACCGCAACTACATCGATCCGCAGAAGATCGCGGGTTGTCAGGTGCTGGTGGCGCGCCACGGTCACGTTTCCTACTTCCGTTCGCTGGGATCAATGGATCTGGCGCGCAACAAACCCATGGCAGACGACGCCATCTTCCGCATCTACTCAATGTCGAAGCCGATCACGTCCGTTGCGCTGATGCAGCTGTACGAGCAGGGCCACTTTCAGCTCAACGACCCCATCCACCGCGCATTGCCCGAGCTGCGCGATCAGCAGGTCTGGGTGAGTGGCGAAGGCGCCGACATGCAGACCAAGGCGCCCGCACGAGCGATCACATTCCGGCACGTGCTCAGCCATAGCGGTGGGCTGACCTACGGTGGCACCAACCACCCCGTGGACAAGGCCTATCGCGCGCTCGGCATCCGCGGCGCAGGTGAAAGCCTGGACAGCTTCATCGGCAAACTGGCGCAGGTGCCGCTGCGCTACGAACCGGGCGACAGCTGGCTGTATTCCTATTCAACCGATGTCTGTGGCGCGTTGGTGGAAAGGTTGTCCGGGCAGAAGCTGGACCAGTATTTTCAACAGCACATTCTTGGTCCGTTGGGGATGCACGACACGGCGTTCCACGTAGACGAAAGCAAAGCTGACCGTTTCGCCGCCAACTACGAACGCGGGCCGAACAAGCAGCTCAAGCTCATCGATGACCCGGCCACCAGCGCATACCGGAAGCCGCCAACGTTTCTGTCCGGGGGCGGCGGCCTCACCGGTACAACCCTGGACTATTACCGCTTCTGCGAAATGCTGCGCCGGGGTGGCGAACTGGACGGCGCACGCATCCTGGGGCCACGCACCATCGACCTGATGCGGCAGAACCACCTGCCCGGTGGCCGCGATCTGACGCAGATGGCCATCGGCGCGTTCTCAGAAACTGCCTACGAGGGCGTGGGGTTCGGCCTCGGCTTCGCGCAGACGCTCTCCGAGACGGCAGCCGGCACCGTTGGCGCAGGCGATTACTACTGGGGCGGCGCGGCATCGACCATTTTCTGGGTGGATCCGAAGGAAGATCTTTGCGTGGTGTTCATGACGCAGCTCATGCCATCGGCCACGTTCAACTTCCGCGGGCAGCTCAAGGCCATCATCTACGGGGCCATCGTCGATTAGCTTGCCACGCTGGCATGGCGTCGGCGAACTTGAAGGGAGTCGCTATGGCAAGGATTGGAATCTGCACAGCTGTAGCGGTTGTGTGCCAACAGATCTTCCACAAAGCGCACAAAGCACACGACGCCATGAGGCTGCTGGCGCTGCTGCTGTGCACATCGCTCATTGCTGCATGTTTTGCCGCGCCGATGGACGCCAGCAAGCTGGGCCGCCGTGAGGTCAGCTCGCTACCGGCACCGAACGAGCGCCTGTCCAGCTTCACAGACTTCGAGCTTCGGCCGTTCGACTACACGAGCGCAGTGACAGACGACGCCGACAAGCTGAAAGCAGCAGTGGAACTCGAAAGCCGTCTGAAGGCGCGGCTGGCGCCATTGTTCACGCGCTGGCAGGAGTACAGCGCCAGCGAAACGAAGCGCCGCACCCTGGTCATCGCACCGGTGCTGAATCGCTTGCGCGTGGTCGGCAGTGCAAACCGTGTGTTTTCCGGTGACTATGCAGGCGACTCGTTCATCGAACTCGACCTGCATCTACAGAACGGCCCGAACGGCGAGCGTGTTGGCGTCGTGCCACTGCGCATTCACGCGGATGCGACGCAATCCACATTGACGCTGGGCAGCGGCGGTCGAGGCCTGATCGATGATGTGGTTGAGGTCACCTACAAGTACCTTACCGACAGCTACTGGCCGCAGTAGCGCTACCACCCGCGCGCCTACCACGTCTCCCCGAACGGCCGCACGGCCATATCGAAGGTCCATGCCGATCTGGGCTGGTGTGCAAGTTGCCAGCACGCCTCTGCAAGATCGTCGGGCTGTGTGAAGAACACGTCGGGCTTGTCGCTGAACGCCTTTCTGGTCCAGGGCACATCGATGACCGCGTCGATCGTGAGAAAGGCAACGTGCACGCCCTGCGGGCCCAGCGTGCGCGCCATCGACTCCGCGAGAATGCGCTGCGCGGCCTTGGTCGGCGCCATCCCTGCGAACAACGCACGACCGCGATGCGCCGAAGTGTTGCCAGTCACGACGATCGCGCCACGACCCGCTGCAATCATGGCCGGCGCACACAAGCGCCCAAGCTGCAGCAGCGCCATCACGTTCACTTCGAAGTTGCGCCGCAGCACGGCTGGCTCAATGGTCATGAAGTCGCCGCGCGCGCCGCCGACCGCGTTGCTGAGCACCACGCCCGGCGCACCCAACGTGCTGACGATATGTGCGTGCGCGGCCGCGAGCGCGTGTTCATCCGCCACGTCACACGGCACCGCCAGAGCGCCCGGCAGCGATGCGGCCAATGCCGCGATGCGATCTGCATCCCGGGCAAGCAGCGCACAGCGGTACCCACCTGCAGCGAAGCGGCGCGCAAGTGCGGCGCCGGTGCCAGGGCCGACGCCTGTGATGAGCGCCACGGGGGCTGCTGGTGGTGTAAGCGCGTGTACGTCTGTCATTGCGTCTCTCTCATACTCGAACTGGAAGTTCTGCTGGCACGGTCAGCCTGACCTGCGTGACCGCCGGACCCTGACACGCGTGTCGCGTCAGAGCCTTCTTTTGATATGCGCGGTGCCGTTGTATACCCAAAAGTAAACTGGACCGTGGCGCACAATCGCCAAAGCCAACCAAGAACGCGAGCGCAGATCAAGGAGCGAAGCATGTCCGAGTCCAATAACCCCTACGCGGCACCGACATCCACCGTTGCGAGCGTCGAGGCCGGCACGTTGGGCGGCTCAATCGAAGCAACGCTCGCCGGCCACGGCCAGCTTGAGCTTGGGGCAACGATGAGCGAGGCCTGGGCCAATCTGAAAGGCTCAAAGCGGATTCTGCTGGGCGGCTTCCTGTTCGTTTACGTTCTGATGCTCGTGGTGTTGGTGCCAGCACAACTCATGTTCATTGGTGCGGCCGGCAACAATCCTGCTGGCGCGTTCGGTATGCAACTCACACTTCAGCTGGTCCTTACGGCCGCGTTGTACCCGTTCTTCGCGGGGGCAATGATCGTTTGCACGCGCCACATGTGCGGTCTGCCGATCGCCTTCGGCATGCTGTTTGCGCAGTACGGCAAGTTCGTCAACCTGTTCCTGACCAGCGTGCTGCAGACAATTCTGGTTGCCATCGGCTTCCTGCTATTGATCGTGCCCGGCATCTACCTATCCATTGCCTATGCGCTTGCGTTGCCACTGGTCGCCGATCGCAACATGGGGCCGTGGGAAGCGCTCGAGACTTCGCGCAAGCTGGTCACTAAACACTGGTGGATGGTGTTCGGCATTCTCATCATCGCGTCCATTCTCATGGGCATCAGCGCGTTCTTTTTTCTGATTCCGCTGATCTGGACCGTACCCTGGTTCATGCTTTGCCTGGGCGTCATCTATCGCAACCTTGCCGGACTGCAATCGCGCTGATTGCAGGTCCCGCAGACACGCCGATCAAGCACAGCGTCGTAACGATGATCGGAATCGATCTAGGCACCACCAACAGCGCCATTGCGCTCTGGCAGAACGGCAAGCCGGAACTCATCGCCAATGCGCTCGGCGAACGCCTGACACCGTCGGTCGTCAGCGTGCTGGCGGACGGCACCGTTGTGGTGGGCCAGGCGGCAAAGGACCGCCTGTTGACGCACCCGACCCTGACCATCGCAGCGTTCAAACGCTGGATGGGCAGCGCCGGGCCACACGCATTGCCGGTGAGCTTGCAGGTCTCAAGGTCGAGCGACTGGTGAACGAGCCCACTGCTGCGGCCATTGCCTACGGGTTGCACGATGCGCTGAACGAGCACCGCGTTCTGATCATCGATCTGGGTGGCGGCACGCTCGATGTATCGCTGCTTGAATTCTTCGATGGCGTGATGCAGGTACACGCCACCGCTGGCGACAACTTGCTCGGCGGCGAAGACTTCGACAGCGCCATCGTGAACGCACTCCGCACGCAACATGGCATCAAAGCCGACGCGCTGTCGGACCTCGAAGCTGCCGCATTGCGCGTGCAGGCTGTGCGCCAAGCATCAGCTCAGCAGTGCACACAGTGTGCAGCTCAGCTTGACCACGAAATCGATGCTGCGCAGTCGCACGCTCGAAGGCACGCTCAGCCGGGAACAGTTCGAGGCAATCGCCGAACCCCTGCTGACACGCACGCGGCATGTGATCGAGCGCGCATTGCGGGATGCGCGCAGCGCGCCATCTGCCATCCGCCATCCGCCATCGACAGCGTTGTGCTGGTCGGTGGTGCGACGCGCATGCCCATGCTGCGCAACATGATCGGGCGGTTGTTCGGCCGGCTGCCACTGTCGCACCTGAGCCCCGACGAAGTGGTGGCAATGGGTGCGGCTACTCAAGCCGGACTGCAGGCACGCGACGGTGCGTTGCAGGACGTGGTGCTGACCGATGTGTCGCCCTACAGGCCGGGCATCGAGGTTGCCGTGCAGCGCGGTGGTCGCGAGCACGAGTCCGGTCACTTTCTACCGATCATCGAGCGCAACAGCACAGTGCCTGTGAGCCGCGTAGAGCGTGTGGTGCCCGTGCAGCCGAACCAGCGTGTGCTGTCCTGCGACATCTATCAGGGCGAAAGCCGTCTGGTGAAGAACAACATCAAGCTTAACTCGGTTGAAGTGCCATTGCCG
The DNA here is from genome assembly GCA_945861675.1 of Klebsiella pneumoniae. Classification (GTDB taxonomy): domain Bacteria; phylum Pseudomonadota; class Gammaproteobacteria; order Pseudomonadales; family Azotimanducaceae; genus CAMAVY01. Next base: position 7,746 of record CAMAVY010000143.1, read on the forward strand.
AGAGAAGGCGTCGACAACGGCGTTGATGTGCGGTTTACCTACGACGTGAACGGCATCCTCGAGGTACTGATCAAAGTGCTGGCAGACGGCTCCATGCGCCGCCTTGTCATCAACCATGGTGGCCGGACGATGTCCGACCGCGAGATTGAAGCCAGCTTGACCAAGCTTGCCAACATCAAGGTGCATCCACGCGAAGACGCGCCCAATCGTGCACTGATCGCCCGCGCCGAGCGCATCTATGAGCAGTGCCTGGGCGACGACCGGAATCAAGTCGCAGATGCACTGCGCGCCTTCGAGGTTGTATTGGATCAACAACAAGTCCAAGCGGTAGAAGCCGCGCGCGCAACGCTTGAAAAAGCGCTCGCGCAGTTCGACCTCGGTGTCTTCGGATGCACATGTTCCGTGTGCTGGGCATTGCACCACACAGGACGAGCGTGCAATCCGACGTGCCTACGCGGTCCAACTGAAACAACACCGGCCTGATGAAGATCCGTCGGGATTTCAGCGGGTACACGCGGCCTGCGAACAGGCGCTCCGCTGGGCGCGGTGTGGTCACCTCGACACAGACGCCGATGACGACGATCTGAGCGAAGCGCACTGGCAGGTCGAGGTTGAAGCGGATGAGCGAATTCATCCAGCCGCGCCCGAAGCAACGCTCGACACGCCGATCGTCGCCTTGCCATTCGCTTCCGCGACAGACGTTCAAACAACAGACAGGGCGGCTGCAAGCCCATACGTACCGGCCTGAAACTGGTTCGAAGAAGCACAGGCACTTGCCCGCCAGATAGAACCTGCTGCCGCCGAGCAGGCGCGGGAAGCGTTGCTCAGTGCACCCGAACTGCAGCAGATCGAAGTACGACAGTTGCTCAGCCACAAAGCGTTCGGTCTGCTTGCCGGTTGGATACAGGCGCACCCGTCAGACGATGACTGGCACACAACCCTGCCGCGCAACTTCGACACCGACGTTGTCGATGCCGTGCTCGGGCTTGTCAGCAGCTCACATGTACCGAGCCCGGCGAGCTTCTCGCCGGCGGCGAGCCTGCCGACAGGGGCGACAGGGCCCTGGCCGTTGCGGTTTCTGCGCAGGCTGTTCGCGGAAGCGTTCAAGTCGAACGTCCGACCCACCGCACTCGCTGCAGTTGCCCTCGCATTGCTGTCCGCGGTGTTCTTCTATCTCGATCGCCAGCACGTTCTGCATCCGAAGACGCCCAGCGGTGTTGAGATTGATGTCAAGCAACCGCTGCCCTTACCCACCAGCCAACACTACAAAGATGCAGTTACTGCATTCGCGAAGGGCCAGTGGAATGCGGCACTCGACGCAAGGAACGCGGCCATCATCGAGCAACCGGACAGTGCCTCTGCGTGGCTGCTGCGCGGCCGCATCTATCGCGCTCTGGCGCAACCGAACAGGGAGCTTGCTGACTACGAGCAGGCGCTTGAGCTCAGCAGACATCCAACCACGCTCAGTCAGCTTGCATGGGTACTGGAAACGTCGGCCAAAGCGCCATCTGCAGCGCATGCGGAGCGCAGCCTCGCGCTGGCCCGCGAAGCAAACGTGCTCGGCGACTTCAAGATTGCCACCGTGCTGGACACGTTAGCCGCCGCTCATGCCGCTCAGGGCAACTTCGCGAAGGCGAAGTACTGGCAGAAGCGGGCCACTCTGGTCAGCGACCAGGAACACGCTGCAGAACTGGCTGCACATCTGGCACTGTTCGAGCAACAGCGGCGCGTTATGGAAACAGCCCTGAGCGAAAGGGGGGGGAAAACAGCCCTGCGCGAAAGGGGGAAAGCACAGCCCTGAGCGAAGGGGGGGGGGGGGACAGCCCAGAGCGAAACCAGTCAGAACGGCAGGAAACAGTCGTAGTTGCGCTGTCGCACGATGCGGCCCCCACGAAAATCCAGGAACAGCGCAAAGTGCGCCTGCATGTCGTCACCTGCGGCAAGGGTACCCACGCTTGACGCCAGCGTGCCCTTCCACAGCACTTCAAGCACCACCGTGTCGCCACTGGCGATGGCATTGCGCAGCTCGTAGCGCTGCGCCTGCATCAGCGCCTTGCCGCGTTCGTTGCCATCAAGAATCTCCACCAGCGTACGGCGCGCGCCCTTCTCGAGCAGGCGATTGGGAAACTCCTCCTGCACCACGTCGGGCGAAAAAAACGCCGCCAGCGTTTCACGATCAACACCGCGCTCCAATGCGGTGAGGTAGTCCTTGGCAAGTTGCAGATTGCTCTTCATTGATCGCGACGACTCGTTGCTTGGCTGCTGAATTGGCTGACTGGATCCGGCGGGCAGCTTAACCCTGGACTCGCATATAGGGCCACCAACCCGCGCCGGTCTGGGCGTAGCGATCCGCCGCTTGCTCGAAGCGATTGCGTGCAGATATGCCGCCCGATAGCAGATAGAGCGGTAGAAACAACACGCCGAGCGCTTCGTACTGGTATGTGTGCGCGCGTTCATGATCAGCCAGCCACACCTGCCCATGCACGCGCTTGGCATCGTCGGCATGCGCGCCTCCGGAATAGCCATCGATGGCCGCGCGTGCCGCATAGGTAGGCACGCGGACATCAAGTGTCGGCAGCGTGTTCAGAATCACATTGCCCAACACAAGTGCACCACCCGGCCCGAATGGATAGCGGTGAAACACCAGCGCGTTGTGCTCAATACGCGGGCGACTGCCAAGCACCAGGCCAATTGCGCCCAGCAACAGGCCTGCCAGCGATACCGGTGACGCCCAGACCTTGCCAAGCAACGACAGCCCGCTGTGCTGTTGCCGCGGCGGCTGGCGCTTCACCGTTCACTCATCGCTGTGCGCGCGGCCGCGCAGCTTCTTCGTGTTGCCGCGCGCTGTCTTGGTCTGCAACCGGCGCTCCTTTGCAGCACGCGTGGGCTTCGTGGGCTTGCGCACTTTCGGCACATGCCGTGCGCGCGCAATCATTTCGCCCAGCCGCTCCAGCGCGTCGGCGCGATTGCGTTCCTGGGTACGAAAACGTTGCGCGCTGATCACCAGTTCGTCGGCAGAGTTCACGCGCTTGCCAGCCTGCTGACGCAGCCGCTCAAGCACTGCCGGCGCCAGCCCCAGATCAAGCAGCGTCACATGCAGCTGCACAGCGGTGGCGACCTTATTGACGTTCTGCCCGCCGGGCCCGGAGGCACGGATGAAGCGGAAGCACAGTGCCGCCTCGTCAAACTGTTGGGCTTCGCTGTTCAATTCGTCTGGCATGACCGCGTCCTGCTGCTGGTGCTTCTGCTGATGCGTGTTCCGCGTTCGGTTCGCTGTGCCTGCCGCTACTCCTGGGGTCGCACCGGTGTGACCGCACGCAAGCGCGCGGCCAGTTCATCCGCACGGTCCTCCCGCAACCAGCTCAACACAATGCCCTTGATGGCCATCGCAAACGCGACAGGCTCATCGAACATCAGGTGGTGATGTGTGCCAGGGACCATGAAGATCGGCGTGATGCCATTGGTCAGTTCGCGCATGTACGGCGCCGCCAGCGCACCGCCGTCGGTGCTGTGTTCACCCAGAATCACCGCCGAGCGACACGCCAACGAGGCGAACTTGTCGCGTTGTGCCATGCCCATTTCAAGGTGATCGAACAGCGCCGGATCGAACTTCCACGTCCAGCCACCGGGCACCTGCCGAAGCGAATGCGTGCCCATGTAGTCGAGCATGTAGCGCTCGCACGGTTGATCCGGCATCAGCCGGAAGCGCGCCAGGGCTTCTTCGAAGCTCGCATACACCCGGGTGCCACGTCGTGCTGCAACGCCTTCACGTTCGGCGCGACGACCCCATTCGGTGTAGGCCTCGGGTGGACGCACCGTGAAGTCCGCCAGAATGAGCCCGGCCAGTTTGTCGCCGTGCCGAAAGGCTGCTTCCAGTGCCGCGAAACCACCGAAGCTGTGCCCGATCACGGTCGGGCGTGGGCCAAGACCGGCAGCCTGGCAGACAGCCCAGGTCTCATCGCTGAAGTTGCGCCCCGAGTACTGCTCGCGCCAGCCGCTGTCGCCGTTGCCCGACAAATCGAATGCCGCCACGCGAAACTGATCGCACAGGAAAGGTGCCACGAAGCGCCACCATTCCTTGTGCGCGTTGCTGCCGTGCAGAAGTACAAGGCCCGGCAGCCCCTCGTCGCCCCAGACGAGGTAGCGGATGGGAATGCCATCGACATCCACAGCGCCGACGGTCGCGGGCACCGCCAGCGCCCTGTCGAACCACACGGGTTTGCTTTCACTGCTCATACTGGCTGCTTGCTCCCGATAGGCACCGCACGTTCGCCGTTGCGCGCCCGCGTTGAAAAGCGGCGCATGGTAGCGGAGCCACGCCATCGGGGCCCATTCGCGATTGGCAATTGTGGCCCGCCATATGCGAAGCGCGGACTCGCCGATCTGTTCGCCCTGCTGCGCTACTCGCCCTGCTGCGCTACTCGACCGGCTGCGCTACTCGACCGGCTGCTCTATCCGACCGGCTGTGTGGCCGGATGCGCCATCGCTGCATCCATCTGCTCACGGCAAATTTGTTCTCAAGCGCATAGTGCTGTGGGGCATGAGTTTTCGGTCATGCGCAGATAGTCGAATACGGTGCGGGTGCGGGTGCGGAAGCTGAGCCTGCGCATCATCTGGGCGATTGACTCGTTGCGCTTCTGATAGTGCTTG
>CAMAVY010000144.1 GCA_945861675.1 Klebsiella pneumoniae
GTTTCCACTGGATCAACTGACCGACCGCGATGAACGTTTTCTCGTGCAGGAGATCATCCGCGAGAAGCTGGTACGTCAGCTGGGGCAGGAACTGCCGTACGCCTCGACGGTGCTGATCGAATCGTTCAAGGAACTCGAGGGCCTGACACACATTCATGCCGTGATTGTCGTCGAGCGCGAAGGCCAGAAGCCCATCATCATCGGTCGCGGTGGTCAACGCCTGAAGTTGATCGGCACTGAAGCGCGCAAGGACATCGAAGGTCTGCTCGATCAGAAGGTCATGCTGGAGTTGTGGGTAAAGGTGCGCGACAGCTGGGCCGACGACGAAATGGCGCTGCGCCAGTTCGGCTACTGAGCGCTGCAGCGTGTCGACCGGCGCGCAGATCAGTGCCACTGCCTATGTGCTGCATATGCGTCCATACAAGGAGTCCAGCGCGCTTTGCGATCTGTTCACGCTCGAGCATGGCCGTCTCACGGCTGTCGCTCATGGGGTGCGCGGCAGACGCGGCAGGCAGGGTGGACATGGCGGTTCGGCGCCACAGACATTCAGTCTTCTGGCCATCGAGCTGGTGGGCAAAAGCGATCTGAAGACATTGCGCCATGCTGAGGCGATGGAATCGCGCTGGTTGCAGGGCACCGGCCTCGCGGTCGGCATGTATCTCAATGAACTGCTCGTGCGGCTGCTGCCACGCGACGATCCGCATGAGCATCTGTTTGCCTGTTATGGCGAAACCCTCGATGCAGTTGCAGCGGCGTCCTACGATGTGCCGTTGCGCGCGTTTGAACGTGTGTTGCTCGAGGAGCTTGGCTACGGACTGCCGCTCGAGATCGATCACGCTGGTCTGCCCGTTGTTGCCGAGCGCAACTATCGATTGGAACCCGGTACCGGATTTGTCGCGGATGTTGACGGCGCATATGCGGGCGCGATGCTGCTGGCCATCGGGCGCGGCGAGCTGGCAGATCTTGCCGTGCGCCGTGCTGCGCGGCGGTTGTTCAATGCCATGCTGGCGCCGCATCTCGACGGCCGGCCGATCATGAGTCGGATGTTGTTGCAGTCGCCACGGCGGAGCTCAGAGGCAGGTGCGGGGGCGGGGCCGGAGCGGATGGGTGATGGTAGAGATGGATAGAATCACGCGCGCGTTCGCACCTGATCGTGATTTGTCGATGAGTGACCCGAGATTGTGATTCCACCAGTTCGACAAGCCCCCTTCGACACGTCGTTCGCTTTGGACGTTGTCGAAGTCGATGCGCTCGGATGGGGTGTAGGCGTGGTCGATGCCGCGCCGGATTCCCACAACCGATCTGCCGCACATGGTCAGAAGGCACGTGTTCAAACGGAAAATGGCCAGGCAGGGCTCGCCCAGACAGTGCGGGTGAAGGGCGTGCTTGCGGGCGAACGTGTGGAGGTTCGCGTCGTGCGCCGCGAGGGTCGCACACTGATTGCAGAGCTTGTGGCCGTGCTGCAACCGGATCGGGCACGCGTTGTACCGCGATGTCCGCATTTCTCCGTGTGTGGTGGATGTTCCTGGCAGCATCTGGACGCGCTGCAGCGCGTTGCGCGGAATGCAGAATCCATCGCGCAGCAACTGACGCAAGCCGGCATCAATGCGCCTGCCGCGGCCGCTCCGGTGTTGAGCCCCACATATCACTATCGCCGTCGCGCACGGCTGTCTGCCCGCTATACACAACGCGGCAATCGTCTGCATTTCGGGTTCCGTGAAGCCGCCAGCAGACACGTTGCCGATATCGAAACCTGCGCAGTCATTGCGGAACCATTCGCCTCGGCGCTGCCGTCGTTGCAGGTGGCGCTTGGCGAGCTTTCCATTCGCCACGCAATTCCTGAGATCGAGTGCGCGGCTGGCGATGACAGCGCGGCAGTGGTGGTCCGGCATCTGCAGTCTCTGACACAAGGCGACCAGCGCGTGTTGCGCCAGTGGGAAGCGCGCAGCGGCATTCATGTCTGGTTGCAGGCCGGCGGGCCTGAGACGACCGTGCGCCTGCAGCCAGAATCCCCTGAGTGGTTGCACTACCGCGTTGCCGACGATGCGCCACACATGGCATTTCACCCGCTGGATTTCGTGCAGGTCAATGCGCACGTCAATCGTGCAATGGTCGGCCTTGCGCTCGCGGCGTTGCGGAAGCAGGGCGCGCAGCGCGTGCTGGATCTGTTCTGTGGCATTGGCAACTTCACACTGCCGATTGCGGCAGCGATCGATCGCGTAGTGGGTGTTGAGAGCGCGCCTGAACTGGTGCGCCGCGCACAGATGAACGCGCGCCAGAACAACCTTGCCCGCGTGCAGTTCGTCAGCTTAGATCTGCATACCCATGCAAGTAGACGTCTGGCTGACCTGGGCGGCTTCGACACAGTGTTGCTTGATCCGCCGCGTGCGGGCGCAGGCGCGGCTCTGGCAGTGCTGCCGAAACTCGGGGCAAACCATCTGCTGTATGTGTCGTGCAACCCTGTCACGTTTGTCAGCGACGTGCAGGCGCTCGCGGCCAACGGCTATCAGCTGCAGGAGTGGCGGGTACTCGATATGTTTCCGCATACGCAACATGTGGAGTGCATGGGCACTCTGGAACGTATCTGACGAAGCTCTGGAGCAGACGTGGTCAAAGTACGCTCGGAACATGCGCGCCATGCCAACGGCCAGATCGATCTGGACACGTGGCTGCATGAGCTGCAGGTGCAGACCGGTTGGACACGCATTGACGAACTCAGACGTGCGCTGTCTGCGGTTCAGACCGTGGGGCGTGTGCCCTTCCATGCCTGGGATGATCGTCAGACCTGTATCGATGCAGGTATCGCCATTGTAGAAACGCTGGCGCGACTGCGCGTCGATGTGGACAGCGCCGTTGCTGGGCTGTTGTACCCGTGTCAGATGCAGGGCATCGGCCAGGTGACGTCGACCGCTGCGATCAGTGAGCAGGCGCGGTCGCTGCTCGAAGGGCTGGGGCGGCTCTCGCCCATTGATTCGCTGTCGCTGGCCAACTCACGGCTGCTGGCCATCGAGGCCAAGGATCAGCTGGAAAACGTGCGCCGCATGCTGGTTGCCATGATCGACGATGTGCGCGTGCCGGTGATCAAGCTCGCGGAACGAACCGCCGCGCTGCGGGTGCTGCGTGCGTCTTCGGACAGCACGCGGCGCCACGCTGCAACACAAGCGATGGAGGTGTTTGCGCCATTGGCCCACCGTCTGGGCATCGGTCATCTGCGCTGGGAGCTCGAAGACTACGCGTTCCGCTACCTCGAACCCGATGGCTACCGGCGTATCGCGGCCATGCTTGACGAGCGTCGCCTCGAGCGAGAACGCTTTCTCGAAGGAGTTATTACCGACGTCCAGACGATGGTTGGTGGTACAGGCGATGCGACGCTCGTGAGCGGGCGCGTGAAGCACCTGTACGGCATCTGGCGGAAGATGCAGCGCAAGGGTGTCGGGATCGACGAGATTCACGACATTCGCGCTATCCGCATCATTGTCGATGATGTCCCGCAGTGCTACGCGGTGCTCGGTGCCATTCACACGCACTGGAGGCACATCCCCGGCGAGTTCGACGACTACATCGCCAATCCCAAGGCAAACGGCTACCGGTCGCTGCACACTGCGGTCATCGGGCCGGGAGATCGTGTGCTCGAAGCACAGATTCGAACCCACGAGATGCACCTCGAAGCGGAGCTCGGAGTGTGCGCGCATTGGGCATACAAGGATGGAGCGTCGAGCGATCGGGATGTCTACGACGACAAACTCGACTGGTTACGGACCGTGTTGGAGCGTCAGGATGCCCCGGGCGTGCTCGATGCCTTCGGTGTCGAGTTGCAGCATCAGTTCACTGAAGATCGGATCTATGTGTTTACGCCGCGTGGCGATGTCATCGACATGATGGCGGGTTCAACGCCGTTGGATTTCGCATACCGCATTCACACGCGCGTCGGCGAGCGTTGCTTTGGCGTTCGCATCGACGGCCGTTCGGTCGAGTTGAACACAACACTGGCGACCGGCCAGACAGTTGAGATCCTGACCGGCGAGCACGCGCGCCCGAACCGGCAATGGCTGAACCCCGATCTGAGTTACGTCAGAACTGAGCGGGCGCGCACGAAAATACGCGCGTTCTTTCGCAATCGCAGCGAGCGCGAACGCGCGGCCGATGGCGAACAGCTGTTGCGCGAAGAGCTGCTGAAGCTCGGTATTGAGGCGGGCCATGAGCAGCTGGCTGGCGCGCTGGGCTATCGCGGTGTCACGGCCATGTATGCGGCCATCGGTGGCGACGATCTCAAGCTCGATCGAGTGCTTGGCGCGTTACCCCAGACTGTGCATGGCGATCAGCTGTCGCTGCTGCCGGAGCCTGGCGAGCAGATCAGTGCGCCGCGTGTGAGTGGCAGCGCCGGGCTGCGCGTTGTACTGGCAAGTTGTTGCCGACCCAAATTGCACGACGAAATCGTTGGCATTCTGCACAGCGATCGAATGAGCGTGCACGTGCGCGGTTGCGTGCGCGCGGAACGCACCGCGCAGCGCCTGAACAGTGCGCTGGCCAATCTGCGCTGGGATCAGAGCACGCCGGCGATCCGTTTCGAAATCACGGTCTCGGCCGTGGATAGAAATGGTCTGCTCGCTGATGTAGCAGGCGCATTGGCGGCCCATGACATCAACGTGCTGTCCAGTCAGACGCGCGTGGCATCCGATGCGGGTCGCGCAACGATCGACTTCGTCGTCGAAGCGCGGGAACCCGAGCGACTCGGGCGCGCAATCGATCGCATCGATGCGCTACCCAACATCCTGAGCACGCAATGCAGGCGCGTCGCCTAGTTCAAGATTTCTGAGTCCCAATCAATTCAAGGAGCAGGTCAATGCGCATCATTCTTCTCGGCGCCCCAGGTGCGGGAAAGGGCACCCAGGCCAAGTTCATCTGCGAGCGCCTGCAGATTCCACAGATCTCCACCGGCGATATGTTGCGCGCAGCTGTGCGCGATGGCACGCCGCTGGGGCTACGCGTGAAGGCCGTGATGGAATCGGGCGCGCTGGTCTCGGACGACATCATCATGGAACTGGTCGCCGAGCGGACCGCACAGCCCGATTGCGCCAAAGGCTATCTGTTCGATGGTTTTCCACGAACGATTCCGCAAGCAGAGGGGCTTGAGCGTGCGGGTGTCAGCATCGACATGGTCGTGGAGATCGACGTCGCCGATGCCGAAGTGATCGCGCGGCTCAGCGGGCGCCGGTCGCATCCGGCCTCGGGACGCGTTTACCACGTCCTGTACAACCCGCCCAAGGTTCAAGGCCGAGACGATGTCACTGGTGAACCGCTGGTGCAGCGCCCGGACGACACCGAAGCCACCGTGCGCGAAAGGTTGCATGTCTATCACGCGCAAACGCGCCCTTTGATCGATTTCTATCAGCAGCATGCAGCAAGCGGTTCTTTGCGCTATCGGCGCGTGCCGGGGAGTGGCACGGTGGCAGAGATCACGCAAGCACTCGAGCAAGCGTTGAGCTGAGGATCGCAGTCGCATTCGAAGTCGCGGCGGTTCGCTGGAGGTGGCGACTGTTCTGTGCAGGTGGTCGCGAAAAGCTCGCAACTTGAATGTGTTAGGGTGCGGCAACGCAGCGGAACGCGTTTACTTAAGTCGCAGACGCATTGAAGTTTCGTCCTGGACGCTTTGAAGTTGAGGCTAAACGCTTTGAATGCGGTTCTAGACGATTTGAAGTCGGTTCCAGAGGAGAGTGCGTCTCAGCGGGCTACGGCAGATTGGATAGTGCTGTACCCACCATTGCATCGAAATCAGATGCGCATATGCGTTCGTAGTCGAACAGGCCCGAAGGTCGTGAATCGGCGCGCGCGTTGGAGAACTCAGTGGCAGTTGCAAAGGTAAGAGCGGCGGCGAAAGCCGGCAGAAAGTCTGCGCGCACCGGTGTGCCCGGTGTTGTGCGAAGCGTGGCGCGAAAATCCAAAGCCACGAAAGCGGTGCGCCGAGCACGCAGCGCGGTTGTGGTTGTGTTGAGCAAGAACACTGAACGTGCTGCGGTGCGCTTCGAGCGCGCAACCGTAAAGCTTGCGCAAGCGCAGGATCGGTTGCGTCAGATGGTGGCGGCCGCGCGTGCGAAGTCCGGACAGGGCCGGGGCAAACGACCTGCCCACGCAAAGGCTGCCTTACGCGCGCGTTCGATGGTCAGCAAAGCACAGGCCGCATTTGCTGCGGCTCGCGCAGCCGCGCGCGATGCCCGCAAGGCGCATCGGATGTCGCTGCTGCAAGACAAACAGCGCGCGCAGATTGCCGGCATTCGCGAAAAGGCCGTTGCGGCAAATACGGCAGGCGAACAGAAAGCAGGCGCGTTGATTGCCCGTCTGGTGGATACATTCCGGGCCAAGGTCGAGAAGCGCCTGCTTTCCGCCGAGGCACGTCGTGGCCGGAAGCGTCTGAAGACTGCCGATCGGAAGACGCGCGTCGCGCTGAAGCGATCGAGTCGTCAACTTGCTCGCGCAAGTGGAAAGAAGGTGAAGCGCAGGATTGCCCGCGCGTAGATCACCCTTACGCCCAGTTCGCTGAGTCCTGGGCGGTCCGCGTTTTCTTGCGTACTCGAGCGTACTTGAGCGTGCACACGGATGTGCACTCCGCGCCGGATTCCCCCAAGGGCGTTTCGCTACAGCGCGCCCTCGAAGGGCAGCACTTGTGCCCAATCACCCTTGGCTACTGCACCTTGTTCGCGCGGTAGCAGAATGAAGCAGTTCGCCGCGACGACTGAACTCAGCATGCCTGAGCTCTGGTTGCCTGTATTGCGCACCGTGGTGATGCCGTCGGCGTCGGTTGTCAGTATCCCGCGCTGCAGTTCGAGGCGACCTGCGTCTTTATCGATGGCATGCAGCAACTGTGCCTTCACGGTGATCGCGGCGCGCGGCGTGATGCCCGCCAGGTGGTCTATCGCAGCACGCACAATCGTCTGGTAGGTAATGAAGGTAGACACGGGATTGCCAGGCAAGCCGATGAACCAGCATGCGCCGGGTGCGCGCGCGTGCTGAGTGAAGGTCGCTTCAGGCGACGCTGATTCGGCTGGGTGCAAGCGCGCAAACGCCAGCGGTTTGCCCGGCTTGATGGCGATGCGCCAGAAGTCGATATCACCATTGCGCTGCACGACCTGGCGAACCAGATCAGCATCCCCCACAGAAACGCCGCCTGAGCACAGCAGCAGATCGGCAGCCGAAGCGCGCGCCTGATCAATGGACGATTGAATGGCCGCCTCGGTGTCTGGCACGCGCCCTAGATCGATCACGGTGACCGGCTCGGAGGCCAGCAGCGCTTTCAACGTCGCTCTGTTGCTGTCGTAGATCTGTCCAGGTGCCAGGGGCTGGCCAGCATCGATGAGTTCATCGCCGTTGCTCATGACGGCGACACGCACGGATCTGCGCACATCGACATGCGTCAGCCCGGCTGCCGTGCACAACCCGATGTGCTGTGCTCGAAGGCGCGTGCCCGCGGCCACCACGATCGCGCCAGCGCGCAGATCGTGGCCCGCCATGCGTACCCATTGTCCTTTTGCTGCGGGCTCGAGCACGGTGATGCGATCGTGCTCGGCGCGTACGTTCTCCTGAATCACGACGGTGTCAGCGCCTTGTGGCATCGGGGCGCCCGTGAAGATTCGGACGCATTCTGTTGGCTGCATCAGACGACCTGTGAACGCGCGACCGGCGAAACCTGTCCCGATCTGTGTGAGGTCGGTCGGTGCGTGCTGGCCGAGCGCGGCATGCCATTGCACGGCATAGCCGTCCATCGCTGAGTTGGCAAAGCTCGGAATATCTGCGGGCGCGCGCAGATCGCTTGCGCAACTGCGGCCAAGCGCCGCTTCCAGCGGCAACCGTTCGGTCTCCGGTACCGACGTCAGCAACGCGCGCATGCGCAGCAACGCGTCGTCGAGATCAAGCAGACTCATGTCAAACCTCCTGCTGCATTCTGCGCGTTACCATCCGCGGCCAATCATAGACGGCAGTTCAATGAGCTGGTTACTGGCGATCGAGACAAGCGCGGTGCGCGGCAGCGTTGCGCTGCTGCGTGACGGCGTGCTCGTCTGCGAGCGCGTGCTGGATGTGCCGCGCCAGCACAACGAAATGCTGCTGGGTGAGATCACCGCACTATTGGCTGCTGCAGGTATCGAAAGTCGCGCGCTGGCCGCGTTGGCGTTCGGCTATGGGCCCGGCAGCTTTACGGGCGTGCGACTCGCGGCGGCTGCTGCCCAGGCGTTTGCCTGGGCGTATGAACTGCCCGTGTTTGCCGTGGACTGTGGTGAGGCGTTGGCTCAGCTGGCCTGGCGCAGTCACGATCAGTTGGAGAACGCTGATCAGCGCGGCGCAGATGGACGCATGCCCCCGGGGCAGCAGAGCGCGCGATTCGAAGGTGGCACAGACCGCGCGCAACCCGATGTCCTGGTAGCGCTGGATGCCCGGATGGGCCAGCTGTACTGGTTGCAGGTATCCGGTAGTCGCCCGCATACAGCGGCCGCATGGCAAGTGGTGGGTTGGGCGCAGATCGAGTCCGAGTGCCGATTGGCCGAGCGCTACATTGCGATTGGCGATGCGTGGTCTGACCCGCGCTTTCCGGCAGCGATGCGACGCGGATCGATCATGGTCTACGAGCATGCAGTACCCCAGGCTTGGGATGTCGGTGCGTTGGCCTGGCAGCGCTGGACGGCGGGTGAGCGTCCGGCGCCAGCGCAGGCCCAACCACTGTACCTGCGAGGTGCCGATGCCTGGGGTTGAGGGGCGACGCGCGTTCAGCGGTGCGCACTGGCCAATCTGCAATCGCCAACTACACTGCGGCGCTTGGCGGAGAAGTGCCGTTGCGCGTATCGCCCTACGAACAGTCGTTACCCGCGCCGCGCGCATCGTTGGATGTGCGCGCTGCTCGGGCGTTGCCGGGCGATCAGTCCCAGCGCGGCGCGTTCTTTTCGGCCGGCCGCCCGGAACGCATCGTCGGGCCGAGTTTCGGCATCGCACGTCAGCTCGAGCTGTATCGTGAAAACGAAGCTCCCTACACGCCGCCCGCTCTCTCGCGATTCCACGTCTTCGTCTGACAGTGCATCAGCAGCGCTGCAGCTCGACGCGCTGGCGCCAGTGGATGCGCAGGATCAAATAGATCTGGATCTGGCAAGGTCACTGAGCGTGCACGCCATGGTGCCGGAAGCGCACCCGCGCGCCGAACTGTTGGCAGCGCAACTGTGTGCCGAGTATTGCGCTTCGCTGCCGGCGGACCGGATGTGTCTGGCGGTGTTCGCGGATCGCATCGATCTGCGTGTGCCAGGCTTTGCCCAGCCCTTTGCGTTGGACGCAGACAGTCTCGAGGTGCGACGGCGTGCAGCCGCGGGACGACGCCTGGAGCTGTTGCGCGCATGTGGCCTGCCGTTGGTCGACAAGCGCGTACTGGATGCAACCGCCGGGCTTGGACGCGACGCATTTGTGCTGGCCCAGGTGGGTGCCCGCGTGGACATGATCGAGCGCGAACCGTTGTTGCAGGTACTGCTTGTGGACGCCCTGGCGCGGCAATCCGTACCCAGCCGCTTGAGCCTGCACGCCGCGGATGCCCGCGAAGTTCTGGGCGAGGTGTTTGCCGGGCACGATGTGATCTATCTCGATCCAATGTTCGAGCGGGAAACGTCCGCGTTGCCGCAGCGTGAGGCGCAACTGCTCGCGCGGATTGCGGTGCTGCGTGATTTGCCCGATGCGGCAACGGCAGCGCATGAGGGTCAGGGACTGCTGCGGATTGCGCTGGCACTGGCGCCGCCGCGCATTGTCGTGAAGCGCGCGCGCACCCAATCGCCGTTGCTTGCCGAGCCACAGCCGAGCCATCGCATTGTTGGGCGACGTGTGCGCTTCGACGTGTACCTGAACAACTGACGCAGCGCGAGCGCAGAGACAGGACCCGCATCGTCACTGCGTGGGCGCGGCAATAACCTCGGGCGCCTTGTGCCGGAGTTGCCACAAAGCTGTTCGGAAATCCGCGCCGACGACGGCTGCACCTTCGCGCAACACAATGGCAAGCCGCTGATCGCCACGCAGCTTGCCCTGCTCTGTACTCATCATCCATCCGCCGGCAAGCAGTTCCGTGAGCAGCGACTCGAACAGCCGACGATCGAAGAACTCCGGCGCATCGAGTCCATGCAGGCGCGCCAATCGACGTGCAACAAGCAGGCACTGATCCAGCAGCGCGTTGCGTTCTATGCCCGCATCGCCAGCGGCACGCAGCAGCGTTACGCCGATGTAGTAGCGCTCGAGGCTCGGCAGAATGATGCGTGCGAGCAGTGCAGTCCGCTGCCAGTGGTTGTGGGTGATCGGGGGCGGTACCAACGCGCCATCGGTTCGCTCGTACAGCCAACCCCCATTGACCAGCGTTTCGATCCACGCGTCGACGATTGCGGCAGCTTCGCCCGGTGTCGACATGTGCAGCTCGCGAACCAGGAACGGGCGCAGTAGAAGCGTGCGATTGCGCAGCCACTCGCGTGACACTGTTCCGTAGCTTGAGCTAGGGCCTGAACCTTGGCCGGCGCCCAATGCGGGGCTCTGACCGAAACCCTGGCACAACGCCAGAATGAGCGAAGGCGTAGCGAGCGTGTGCAGCACGTTGTTGCGATACCAGTTCGCCAGCGGTGCCTTCAGTACGGGAAGGCTTGCGATGGCGCCAAGTGGATCTGCCTCAACGATCAGGGTCTTCTGTGCCTCGGTGCGCACAACGGCTTCTTCACCAGATGTGATGAGGCAACTGAAGTGTCCCTCAGGCGAGTTGCGCAGCAGTTCAACGTACATATCGATCTGGGTGATCAGTGTGCGTCGCGCGAGTGCATAGTGTGGCGTTGCCAGCAGCACCAGTGCGACCAGGTTATGCGCGTTCAACATCGCGCTGGCATTGATCTTCGCCAGCAGTGTTCGGCCCAGATCGGGTACGAGACTCGCCGCTTGTTCGGATTGCAGATCAAGCCGACGCCAGTCCGGCGCGCGTTGGTCAAGGTAGTCGGCAAGCGGAAGCACTTCGCCGAAGCTGACGGTCGCGCGCCCGAACGAGCTTGTCAGCCGGGCCGCCGCGCGCACGATATCGAACAAGGATTCGCGTTGCTTGCTGGCACCACGCAGCTCATTCAGATAGCTGTGATCCTCGAACAGGCGCTCGTAGCCGAAATACACCGGTACAAATGCCAACGGGCGAACAGTGGTCTGTTGCGCAGCGGCGACGGTGACGGCAAGCAGGCCGGGACGCGCGTCCATCAGTCGGCCCGTGCGCGATCTGCCGCCTTCGATGAAATACTCCACGCTGTGCCCACGCGCGAACACACGCAGCAGATATTCGGCGAATACGGCTGCGTAGATGGGATCGTTACGAAATGATCGCCGCAGGAAGAATGCGCCGGAGCGCCGCAGCAGGCCGCCGACCACAGGCAAGTCGAGGTTATCGCCGGCTGCGATATGCGGAATGATCATGCCGCCTTCGTTGAGTACGTAGGACAGCAGCAGGTAGTCGATGTGGCTGCGGTGCGATGGCACATACACCAGCGCGTAGTCGGCCGCGTAGGGTCGCAACCGATCCAGCCCCTGTACTTGAATGCCTTCATACAGGCGTTGCCACAGCCAGCGCAGCAACGTGTGCATGAACCGGATGACCAGATAAGACATGTCCGACGCAATGCTCTCGGCCGCCTTGCGGGCTGCGAGTTCCAACTGGTCCTGGCGCAAGTGTGGCTGCTGTGTGCCGCCGGGCCCGTCATGCCGGGCAAGCTGTTCGCGAATTGCTGCGCGTACTTTTGCGCCATGCACAATCGTGTCGATCAAGGTTCGGCGATGCGACAGATCCGGTCCGAGCACGGTGGTTCGATGCGCTTTCAGTTGTCGGCGCAACAATCGACTGGCGCGCCGCAATGCGGTGGGTGCATCACATCCTTCGCGGATCTGTGCAGAGGACACGGGCTTGCCGAATTGAATCAGGATGTCGTTGCGATACAGCAGAATCGTCAGCAGCCGACGCAGACGCCCGGATACGGTCCACTGTTCTGACACCAGTGCGCGCAGTAACGATCCTTCTTTGCCCGGTGCGCGCCCCCAGAAGATGGAGACCGGGATCAGCGCGAAGTTACGCTCGCTGGCGAGCACAGCGCCCAGCAGACGAGGGTAGTCCACGGGTGCGTAGCGTGAGATCACCCAGCCGACCCGGCGATTGAGAAAGCACCACGAGCGCGGCGGCGCGCCGGGCAGTTCAGGATCGGCGAAGGGGTTCTGCCGGCCGGCGCGGTTCGTCACGCTGTCGAGCAGTGCAATGTCGGTGTGTGCAGGGTTGGTGAGCACGTAGCACACGGGCAG
>CAMAVY010000145.1 GCA_945861675.1 Klebsiella pneumoniae
AGCTGAAGATGCCGGGCAGTGCCTGTTCCTGCAGTTCTGCTGCAGCCGATCTGGACGCGTCGCCAGCCGCTGCTTGCGCATCCGGCGGGCGCGCGGCCACGCCCGCTGTGCCCTGGCTGCGGCTGGTCACATCGGCCAGCACCTGCGAGTCCAGGCCCGCACTGAAACCACGGCCGTTACCCGTGATCACAATGCCGACGACGCGTGGGTCGCACGCTGCGGCGTCGATTGCCGAACGAATCTCCGCCAGCGTGTGATACGTAAACGCGTTGAGCTTCTCCGGTCGATTCAGACGAATCAATGCGACCGGATCCGCAATCTCAACCTCGATGTCCTGGTAGCTCGGTGCCGCACTCATACGAGATTGATCCGCATGCCACAGAGGTAGATCTGGCCATCGCCACGCTGCTGTCCGCGCGCGTTCGCCGCGCTGAGAATGGCGGCCTTGTTGGTGGTGCGCACATCAATGCCACCCAGCCCCTCAGGCCGGCCGTCAGTACAGGGCACAAAGCGCAGACGCGCATTGCTGAGCGGTAGCACGGGCACGTTCGCTTCACGCAGCAGGGCAATCTCGGCGATCTGCGCCCAACGTGCCGCCACCTGCTCAGGGTCATCGCATTGCAATTCGGCGGCCACGATACCCGCCACCCTATCCAGCCGTTGGCCGGCCTTCCAGCTCGGGCCTGCCGGCTCCCATGGGCCATCTTCCGCATGGGCGTTGGGGCCGTACTGCTCGTCGATTTCGAAGAACGATCCACCCGTGTCGCGCGGATGCAGCTGCATGTTGCGGAACTCATGGTTGTCGAACTGATTCACGATACGCACGCCCAATTGCTCGACGCGTCGGCGCCGCGGCGCGTGGTCGTCGCATTGCGTGATGACCATGTAGCCGCCATCACCGCCACGGCGCTCGAGATAGCGCCCACCGGCCGTCTGCTCGCGGATCGGCGCAACCACTTCGAGCAGCTCGTTGCCGATCGGGAACAGCGCGTTCTCCAGGCCGAAATGGCCGACGCCTGGATCGCGGAAACACACCGCAATGCCCAGTACGGCTTCCAGGTCGGCCTGGACCGGCGCCAACTCGTGGGCCACCAACGCAATCTGACGAAGTCTCAACCACATGTCGCGCCCCTTCCGTTTCGATTTGATCGGATGGTTGTTTAAGTCAATTGCGCGCAACAGGGAAGTGCTGCAGGTGCGGAAGACTTCGGCGTGGCGCTGTGCGTCGGCTCATGGGCGCTGCGTGAGACGCACCGGGATCGCGGCCTCCGAGACCTGTGTGCGCAGCGTTTCCGTTGCCGCAAGCACCAGGCCAAGACCATCAAGCCGGCCAATGCGAACGCGGTACCAACGGACCTTGTTGGCATCCAGGAAGGGCTCGATACGCGGTTCAAAACCCAACGCTGTGACGGCGGCCGCATATCGTTCAGCATTGGCGGAACTCATGAAAGCACCCGTCTGCACAGCAAACACGCCGCCTGGGTCGACTGCAATGCGACGCGGCGGAAGAGATCGCTCTTGCGCTTCCGCGCCGGCAGCAACCGCGTCAGCCGATACGGGCGTATCTGCAGACGCAACTGTGCTGCCTGAGGTATCGCCCGGCCGCGTGAATACGATGTCGACCCCGTTGATCAAATCGCCTGCCGGATGTACATGAATGACGCGTGGCGGCGGCGCGGTTTCGCCGTCGCCGCCGATCACCACGAGTTGCCATGCGCCCGGCGGCACCGCTTCCAGCAGGTAATAGCCATCGCCCGCCGAGGTCGTGCTGGCGATGAGCGTGCCGTCGGCTGCACGCAACTCGACTCTGCGACCCGCAAGGGCACGCCGCTTGCCTTCGAAGTCCGCGTACAACACGCCGTCAATCTCAGTGGTCGGCACAATCGGAAAATCCAGGGTAAGCGCCATGCCCGGCCGCGGAACGACGCGCACGGCACCCGGTCGCGGCAACCAGTAAGGGTCTTCAAGCGTGCCCGCCTCGACCCGACGTCCACGAACTGATTGACTGGCAGACGCTGCAGCAAGGCAATTCCGGACTCCCCTGTGCGCGCCTGTTGGCGTCCGCCATTGACTTGAAACGCAACACCTGACAACAAGACTTCACCGCCGTCAAACGCGCCGTTCAGATTGCCGTCGAGAAACACGCGCGCCGACACCGCGCCGCTGTCTGCTGTGGGCGCAGATCCCGTCTTCCACGTGCCTGTCCGAGGTTCGCGGCCCACTGACATGAACAGGTTCATGCCAACTGCGAACACGTCATCCGTCGACCATCCGCCTTGTAGACCGACAGAAAACGACTCGAACGAGCGGTTCAAGCTGGCCGTGAGACTTGATTTCTGCGCCACCATCGAACGATCAAAGCCCAAGCTCCACAGCCACCCGCTGCCCGTGCGTTGATCAAACGTCATCGACACGTCGTCGATGACGTCCGGACCACTGGCGCCGTAGGTGATCTGCGCGCGTAATCCGAAACGCTCGAATCGGCGGCTGAACTGCAGCCTGCCGAACAGCTCGCTTTGCTCGCCCGTCGACTGCCAGCCGAGCTGATTCGAGATGGCCGTGCCGCGATACACCGCGCCAAGTCTGAGGTTCGCCTGCATGTTGTCGGCACCTGCGCGATCGTCGCGGCGAAACTCCAGGTCCACAGGAAGTCGTGCGCCGAACACTGGCAACCCGCCGCTCAGACGCAGCTCGCTCTGAGATTGAAGATCGTTTCCGCGCTGGTACAGATCACTCCTGAAGCCGTCCAGCTGCTTGTGCGTCGCGGTGATGCCGAAGCCCGCCACGCGCGTGCGCAGCCCGAACTCGCGTGCCCAGTCACCTGTTGGGGCGCGCAGCAGGTCGGCAGTGACAAAACTGCCAGCCACAGCGCTGCGTACGCCGACGCTGACAAACGGAGCAGAATCGCCGTGCAGCAGGGTGACGCCGCCGGCAAGCGAAAGTCGCGAGCCCAGACCCCAATCAAGTTGGGCGCTACTCGTGATCCCCCGATCTGCCCACGGCTGCGCCGCCACGTGGTAGTACAACTCGCCGGCGGGCACCAGCGCGTCACCGACCTGAAAGATCTGTTCTTCTGTGCGGAACTGGCCCTGCGGGCCGCGGAACACCAGACGAAACGCATTTCGACCGTACTCGAGCGGCAGATCCGTGAACTCATAGATGCCCGACGAATCGGCCTGGCGCCATGCGACCAGACCATCGTTGTAGTACAGCTCGACATCCCACCCCGGCGGCAATGGGCCGTTGAGCGACTGCGAGTCGAACCGTTCGGGACGTGTCAGCGGGTAATTGCTGATATGGAAACCTGAACCCAGGGTTGACGCCTCAGTGACGTTGGCCACGCCCGCCATGGGCACGCTGCCAAAACTGATGCTGTTTGCGTGCAGGAAACCCAACAGACCATTGTCCGGGTCATGACGCGCCAGGGTCAGGCGTGCAGATGTCGGGACACGTCCCGACGCGGCGGTGAGAAAGGCTGCGCCCTCCAGCTGCAGCAGGTCCGCAGTGGCAAATGTTGTGAGTCGGGCAGCAGAACGAAACTCGCCGCCGCTGGCCGTCGTTTCGAACGCAAGCGTCTGATCAACCGTCGGAAACTGAGCCCAGGTGTAGGGCGTCGCGCGGTGCGTAAGCGTTGGACCCGCCTGCGCATGCGGATCCGGCAGGCTGCCCGCACGACGTTCGCGCTGCGCAAGCGTCTGCAACGGCAACGGCTCACGCGGATGCACCAGCAGCCACAGACTCGGCATGTCCACCTCGAGGTCGACGGGCAACCACGCGCTGATCAGTCGGCGCGCGACATAGATGTCGTCGGCACCCATGCGGATATCCTGCACATCGAAATTCTCCGTCACGCCCGCAATGGCGACGGTGCCCGCGCGCGCGTCGAGATAGAAGCTGCGCTCGGGATCAAGAATGAAACCGCTGGCCGTTGCACGCGACGCAGCGCTTTCGATGCCGATGCCCAATAGTGCTGCCAGCCCCCCAAGCGGCAGATACAACTCGCCATTGAACTCCTGCGCAGGCAAAGCGTCGCTCAACTGTGACTGGCCAAGGCGCACCGCAAGCAGCACCAATGCGTCGTCGGTCGTGGCGGCAAGCGTCAGTGCCGGATCCGCTGCTATGCCACCGGCAGTGGTACACAGCAAAATGCAGGCTGCAGCCAGCGCACGACGCCCAGCGGTGCACAGTTCACGCACCTGGGCGGCAGCCGAACATGCCGACCGCTGGCGCGTCAGAGACTCGTCTCTGCACTACCGAGCAACACGCGATGATCTTCCGGCCGGGCCCGAAACTCGACGCGCAGCTGACCACCATCCGCGGGGACACCCGCACCCGGATTCAAGTGCAGCGTCACGTTGCGCTTCGGATATGGCGCATACAGCGCAACCCCGCTGGCCTGGGCGATCGCTTTCGGTTCTCCGCCTGGCGGGGTGTAGTACGCCGTCAGGTCTCCGTACACCGATCTGTTGCCAGAGCGCTCGACAGTGAACGCGATCAACGGTTTGCCGTCCTGCGTGTCGCGTTGCACTCGCGGTTGCGTGATCGAGACTGTCGCGTTGGTCACGCCATGTCGGACGATGACGGGAATCGATACGCTCACCAGCGCGGTCAGCTTGATGTTCATATCTGCAGCGGGCGCCGCGCTGGACTGATCGGAATCGTCTGCGGGCTTCGCCGCAGGCAGCGGCGCATCGGGCACACGTTCGAAGACGAGGTGCGAACGGTACTCGCCATCCGCAAGATTCTCGGGTCGCCGCAGCAGCAGGCGAACTGCCTGACCGGCACCCGGCGCCAGCACCACCTGGCGCGGCGAGTAACGGATCATCTGATCTGCGAACTGCTCCGACGCCAAGGGCGTGTCGATGTTTGAGAAGCTGCCGTTCTCATTCATACGCCGCTGTGCGAAACCGATCCGATACGTGGCGGCGCGGTTGTCTGTGTTTACCAGGTCAACCTGCGCGGTACGCGTTCGCCCCTCGAAGACGATGCGCGTTGGAAAGATCATCAGGTCCGCCATCGCCGGCACCGCCAGCACCAACATAAGTGCAAGGGCGGCGAGCCAAAAACTGCAGTGCGTGCCCGTACGCGGGTTCATCAGTTGTATTCCACCATGATTGAAAATGAGCCGGCGTAGGCGCCGGGTGGTTGGGCGCCAGCCACAATCAGGGTTGCCCCGATCGACAGACTTTGTGTGCCCGCTGAGTTGAGCTGACCCAGCGCGCCAATCGAGCTCGAGAATCCGTTCAACACCATCGCGCCCGCGCTACCAGTCAAGCTCACCTGCCCATCACTCGGGAGCGTCAGGACATAGATAAAGTCAGGCTCACCGCTGACAGCAAAGCTGGCCGCAGATGCGACGCTTGAAGCCGGAATGAAGACCGCGCCTGCCGCCGTCGCACTGCCGTTGGGTGCAACCGTCAGCGTTCCACCTGTGCCAGCCACGAAGCGTCCAAAGACGAGGTCACCGCCGGCGACCAGGGATAGCGGCGCTTCTGCGGCGCAGGTCGTCGCAAGCAGCACCAAGGTGGTCGCAATGATCGCAACTGCTGGCCGAATGACCATGACCTATACCCGAACGAGCACATGCCCAAGCGCACTCGTCCCGCAGCGCGCCTTCCGCGCTAAACCATAGGTCGAATTGCGCCAAAGGCCAGCGCGCGTTGAGGCGCCCGAACGGAGCCGGTTCTGACGGGTGCATCCTGCCGCGATGCATCGCGGGGGCTGCGATGAAAGCGGCCGATAGGCCCGCCTCCCGGTACAGGGTCAGTTGTATTCCACAGCGACCGAGAAGGTGCCGGTGTAGTCGCCGGGCGTTTGTCCGGAGCCAACGGTCAGCGTCGCGCCGACCAACAGCGTCTCCGCACCTACACCCCCGCTACCGGTGCTCAGTGTGCCGGCGGTGCCCGATGGTGCACTGACAAACGTATTCACGATCATGGTCGCCGTGCCACCAACAGTCTCCGTGATTGTCACGTCTGTCGATGGCAGCGTCACGGTGTAGGTGGCGTTCGAAGCACCACCGATGTCGAAACTCGCCGCCGTGGTCACGTTGCCGATTGTCGAAAACGCGAGGGTCCCGGTTTTTGACCGCACGCCACCGGTTGAGACAGTTATCGAGCCGCCCGTGTTTGCCGAAAAGCGGCCGAACGCAAGGTCAACTGTGTTGTTGATGGTGATCGGCGTGATGACAGTTGCAGTGGCGGCACCCGTGTCAGATGCCGCGTGCCCATACTGACCAGCAAGCGCCGCAAATCCCGCCAGCAGCACGACACGGCCCGCGCTCGGTACCAGCCTCTTCACTGACATGATGAATTCCTTTTACCAGTGTTATCCAAGTGCCGGTGAAGTGCCGCCAGCGATGAATTGGCGTAGTGCCGCCGATTCGAAATCAACGTCTCGCTATTTCAATGTAGACGGCTTCTCGCAAATGCAAGAGCGTGATTTGGTTCGATGGGTTAGATCAGACAAACACTAAGATCCCGGCCGGTCAGCCAAGTCGGCTCAACTTATCCCTAAGCGCTCAAGCTGCTCGTGCGGTGCTTCCATATCCTTCAGGGCCACGCGTAACAGTTCGATCATGGCGCGCTCGTCGGCACCCCCGAGCCGGTTCTCAAGCTCTGCGGGATCATTGCTGAGGTCGTAGCAGTGATGCTGTCCGATGGGCTGGCCGATGCACCAGAACGGTTGCGCATCACCTGCTTCGAAGGGCTGGCGTATCACCGGCACAGTCGAGCCCGGCATGAAGTCCAGCCGCGCACGCGCATCGGGCCGCGGCAATCGGTACTGCGGCGCACCGTGCACAGGCATGGTCGACCAGCGATTCGACCACATCGACAGCGGCAGATTGCCGGCCTGCACGGGTGCACGCGCGTATTTGTGTGTGCCGTCGAGCACGTGCACCCAACGACCGAACACGCCCGCGAGCGCCCAGTCGCGCACCCGCGCAACCTCGCCATTGATCAACGGCAGCAGCGACTTGCCGTGTACGCGATGTGCCGATGTCACGCCATACAGTTCGGCCAGCGTTGCGTGAATGTCGACGTTGGTCGTCAGCGCATCCACCGAACGCGGCGCCACACCCGGCCAGGCGATCATCAAAGGTGTATGCCCGATCGGCTCGTAGTGCGGTACGCCGGGTTTGCCGAAGATGTCGCGCTCGCCGAGGTAGTGGCCGTGGTCGGTACACAGGATCACCGCGGTGTCGTCATTGAGCTGCAGCGCATCCAGCGTCGCCATCAGCTTGCCGAACCAGTGATCGATCATGGACAGCTTTGCGCCATAGTTGGCACGCACGTGTTGCGCTTCGCGCGCCGTGATCACGCCGTTCTTGACCGTGTCCACAGAGTACGGTGGCCAGATGATCTGTTCGCCCTGCCAGGAAGGATCGTAGCGATTGGCCCAGGGCGCAGGCGTGTCGAATGGCTCATGCGGATCGAACTCGTCGATGAACAACACAAACTTGCTGTGCTTGCCAGCGTTGTCCTGCAACCAGCGCGACGCACGCGCCATGGTGCGCGGACCGGGATAGTCGGACTCTTCGCGAAAATAGGTACGCGATGCGTCGTAGGGGCGCGGCAAGGGAATCTTCTGGCCGCCTCGACCCACGGCAAACGACTTGCGTGCGGGCAATGTCGGCGCGCCGGTGCCGCTGAGATCGGGCACGGTCTTCCACGGGTCGCCTTCATGACCGCGCACATAGTCCCAGGCTTCGAAATCGGTGTGGTAGTTCTCGCCACCGGTTTCAAAGAGGTGCGGGTGATCCGACACCAGCATCGTGGTGACGCCCTTGTCGCGCAGGTGGTGCGTGATGGCGTCTTCCCACAGCTCGATCGATCCCCAGGGTCGCCAGAGAAAGTCCAATGCGCCGCACAGAATGTCATGCCGCGCCGGCATGCAAGGCAACGAGCCGACGAAGTGTTTCTCGAACTTCAGCGAACGCTTGGCAAACGCGTCGATGTGCGGGGTCGTGAAATCCGTACCGCCATAGGCACCGAGCATGTGCCGGTTCAGGCTGTCGAGCAGCACAATGACAACATTGTTGGGTTTCATGGCAGTCAATCCATAGCTGGTTGCGTCAGCGAAACAAGTGCGGCACGAATCGACTTGTGTTGCGCGTGATCGGCCCGTCGTCTTCGCGTACGCCAATCCCTGCGGGCTGCGAAGCCACCACCCATGAGCCGATCACCGCGTGGTTACCGGCAAACTCCGGCAACGGCGCCAGCGCCTGGTAGATCACGCCGCCACTGCCGTACGGGCCATCCGCCGTCAGCGTCGGTCCGCGGGCATAGCCACCGGCATACAGCGAAACGTTGGCGCCTTCACGCCCCAGCAGCGGCTTCTCGACAATGGGCCCGCTGATGTCCTCCGGACGAAACGCCGCGGGCAACAGATTGGGGTGGTCCTTGAACATCGACCACAACAATGACAGCACCGCCTTGTTGCTCAACACCATCTTCCAGGCCGGCTCAAAGATCTGCATGCCGCTGCCCGCGATGTGTGCCGCGAAGTCCTCCTGCACCAACCACTCCCACGGATACAGCTTGAACAACGCGCGGATTGGCGCGTTCTCATCGTCGACAAAGCGCTTACCGTCCCAGCCGATGCTGTCGATGGGCAGAAACGGCGCCGTCAGGCCCGCCTGAATGGCCGTATCGCGCAAGTAGTCCACCGTGCCGCGGTCTTCATCGTGGTCGCGCACACAGCTGAAGTGCACCACACCATCCGGAATAGCGAGCCGCGGCCACGCATCGAGCAGCTTCTCGTGAATCGAATTGAACTGATCGGCGTCCGGGAATTGCGATTGCAGCCACTCCCACTGCACAACACTGGCTTCGAACAGCGCCGTCGGCGTATCGGCGTTGTATTCGAGCAGTTTCGGCGCTGAACCGGGTACAAAACTGAGATCGAAGCGGCCATACAGATTGCGATCACGCCGGCGCCAACTCGCTTCGATGAGCTCGGCCGCACGCTTATCGAACCCGAACGGTTCGTAAAGACCACGCGCCACCACACGCTCGACCGCTTCAAGACACATGGCGTCCAGATCGCTCGTGGCAGTCTCCAGTGTGTCTATCTGTTCCGCCGTGAATTCATACGCGGCGTTCTCAGTCCAGTAGGGCTGACCGTCGATCGTATGGAAGTTGAAGCCGAGCGCGGCGGCGCGCTCAGGCCAATCGGCGCGCGGCGCCACGGCGATGCGTTTCATTGCGCGAACCCCATGCCCTGGTGCCGATGCTTCAGCTGGCGCTTCCGCCGAACGCGCGCCCACCGAAGCCACCGCGCGATACCGCCATCGGCGAGCCGGATGCACGCGCGCGGGCCATTGCAGCGGGATCCACGGTGCCCGAAGGACGGCCGCCGACAAAGGCCGTATTGCGTGCATCGCGCCAGACCGGCTGCCCCATCGCGCGGCCGCCCAGCATGTTGCCCATGGTGTATCCGAGCAGCATCGGCATGAAGAAGCCCATGCCGCCATGGGCAGTCTGCTCGCCGTTGGCCGCAGCTTGCGCCGCGGCCGGACCATCGCCCTGCGCCAGCTGCTGTGCTGACGGCACGGCGTCTGTCGCCGCGCAATTGGCAGCGCCGAACTTCGCCTCGCAGCTTTCGCGGCTGGTGAAGGCCGGCGCCGTCTGCGCGTGCTCCGCGCGTGCAGCTTGCAGTGCGTCGGCGCAGGCAGCAGCGTCGTTTTCACGGGCACACGCCTGCTCGTCCTGAAAAACCTGCCGGTCTGCGGCCTGTTCGTTGCCGCCGCAGCCCGCCAGGGCCACCACACTCACGGAGCCCAGGAGCACAAGCTGAATTGATTTCGAACGCTTCATCAGGTCGGCCTCTTTCTGCAAACAGGTGCAAACACGGGAATCATCAACAGCAGGCGTTGCCGGGCCGGGCCTGGCAGTGCATTCCGGTCGCGACGATACGCTGCGTTGGCGCACAGGTCATTGACGAATAACTTGCGCAACCAGCCGACTAACCCGACTGCGCCCAGCCTGCCGGGCCAACAGCCGCTCACACCCATCCACATGCCCTCGCAAATCAAAGACAACCGATACCGCAATCAGCGTTCCGAAACGGGGCACGCCTGGGGCACAATCCGCGACCGTTTGCTGGCAGCCCGAGGACCGGGAATACCCATGGTCGATATCACGCCCTTCTTAATGTTGTTCGTCCTGATGCTGTCGACGTTCGTCGGCTTCCAGGTCATTGAAAACGTGTCGCGACTGCTGCACACGCCATTGATGTCCCTAACCAACGCAATCTCGGCCATTGCCGTGGTTGGTTCGATCCTGATCGCTGGCGAACAGAAGGACACGCTCACCACGGTCCTGGGCGCTATCGCAGTGTTCTGCTCAGTCACCAACATCGTCAGCGGCTTCATGATCACGGACCGCATGCTCAAGATGTTCAAACAGAAGGGGCCGGGCGCATGAACCCAGCCATCATCGCGGCTGTTACCCAGCTCAGCTACCTGGCCGCGGCCGCACTGTTCATCTTCTCGCTGATGTGGCTCAACCGGCCGAGCACCGCTCGCCGGGGTGTGGCTGCGGGCGTCATCGGCATGTCGCTGGCCATCCTCGGCACACTCATCAGTCCGGAGATCCTCGGTTACGAGTGGATCACGCTGGCTGTTCTGGCCGGCATCGCCGTCGGTGTGCCGCTGTCGCGGGTGCCGCTCACGGCCGTGCCGCAACGAACCGCCATTTCGCACGCCTTCGGCGGCCTGGCCATCGGCCTCGTCGGCACAGCCAAGTACTTGATCTGGCTGGATGAAGGCTCGCTCACCATGTTCCGCATGGCGGCCATCGCGCTGGAAGTGAACCTCGGCTTCCTGACCTTTACCGGCAGTCTGATGGCGGCCGGCAAACTGCAGGAGGTCATCCCCACCCGGCCCATCACCTACCCGGGGCAGAACTTCATCAGCGCCATTCTGACGGTGATCGGGCTGGCGGCCGGCATCTGGCTGGTGTTCGACCCGACCCAGTCCTGGCTGTTCGCCGTTGTGATCATCATGGCCCTGACGTTCGGCGTGCTGCTCATCATTCCGATCGGCGGCGCGGACATGCCGACCGTGATCGCACTACTGAACTCCTATGCGGGCCTGGCGGCCGTGTGCATGGGCTTTGCACTGGACAACACCCTGCTGATCACGGCGGGCGCACTCGATGGGGCCTCGGGCTTCATTCTGGCGATGATCATGTGCAAGGCCATGAACCGCTCGTTCACCAACGTGCTGTTCGGTGCGTTCGGTCAGGTGCAGGCCAGTACCACCGTCCAGGGCGAAGATAAGCCGGTGAAGAGCGCCCAGGCCAACGACGCGGCGGACTACCTGGCCAATGCCCATCGGGTGGTGATCATCCCTGGCTATGGCATGGCCGTGTCGCAGGCACAGCACCGCGTGCGCGACATCTACGACCAGTTGACCAAGCGCGGCATCGACGTGAAATTCGCCATTCACCCGGTGGCCGGCCGGATGCCCGGGCACATGAACGTGCTGCTCGCGGAAGCCGAAATCCCCTACGACGCGCTGGTCGAAATGGACGACATCAACCCCGACATGCCGCAGGCCGATGTCTGCCTGGTCATCGGGGCCAACGACGTGGTCAATCCATCGGCACGCTCCGATAAAGGCAGCCCGATCTATGGCATGCCGATCATCGACGCCGACAAGGCCAAGGTCGTGCTGGCGATCAAGCGCAGCATGAAGCCGGGCTTCGCCGGCATCGACAACGCGCTTTACACCGCCGACAACACACTGATGGTGTTCGGCGATGCGAAGGCCGTGCTGGAGCAGATCGCCTCGGCGTTGCGCGCGGAGGAAGCCGCGGCCTGAGCGCGGCTGCAGCTGAGGAAAAAAGGCCGCGGCCTGAGCGCGGCCGCAGCTGAGGAACAAAGCCGCCGCCTGAGCGACGTGAGCCTCAGGAACGGGAGCCTGAGCACCCGCAGTTGACCTTGCGGGTGCAGGCCCCATCTGGGCGGCCATGACAAGCACGGCAATCAATTGGCAAGCGCAGATGACCGCAAACGCTGATGAACGCAGTTGAGCACAACGTGTTGAACAGTGCGGCGCGCCCGCGCACGCCGCGTGAAAAGGCGTTGGCGTTGAATCTCGACAGCCGCCGCTACGGCACCTTTGCAGAGATCGGCGCGGGCCAGGAAGTGGTGCGCTGGTTCTTTCAGGCGGGCGGCGCGTCGGGAACGATCGCCAAGAGCATCTCCGCCTACGACATGACCGTCAGCGACGCGATCTACGGGGCCACGCCGCGCTATGTGTGCCGCGAACGTCTGCAGGCCATGCTCGACTACG
>CAMAVY010000146.1 GCA_945861675.1 Klebsiella pneumoniae
CCAGGGTGTCAAGGGAACGGGCCTCGGGCTGACCATTGCTCGCGAAGCGGCGGCAGCACACGGCGGCGAAATCAATGTGGCGGAAACGTCAGGCGGCGGAGGGTGCATGCACCTGACGTTGCCGCGCGTGCTGGAAGAATCTCATGCAGGTTGAATGCACAGTGGCTGCCAGGTCCGAGCGAATCCCAAGTGCACGACCGCGCAAGTGCGCCCATGCACGATCACCGCGTGCGTACTGCCGCGCGCCCGGTGCAGCGTGGTTGCTGGGCATCGGCCTGCTGCTCAGCGCGTGCACCACGCAGCCGGTCGTGTTGCCGCCGGCCAATGATCCCGCCAAAGAACTGCTGGCGCGCTACCAGTACGCACAGCATCTGGACGGTGCCACGCGCGCGCTGAACGTCGCAAAGCTACGCGCACGCGTTGCAGCCGAACCAACGCTGGTGAACCGCGTGGAGCTGGCCCTGCTGCTCACGCATCCGGACGCCCCACCAGACGATCGCCGCACAGCAGGCGAACTGCTTGCTTCCTGCGCCGGCGAACCGGCCGCCACCGCGCTCGCTGGGTTGTGCCTTCTGACCGGACGCATGCTCGCCAACGACGTCGAACTGAATCGGCGTCTCGTCGTCGAACAGACGAAGATCCAGGAGGCCGAGGCACGCGCAGTTCTGCAGCAACAGCAGTTGGACGCACTCACCAGCCGATCGGCGGCAAAAGTAGATGCAGAAGCCCGGCGTATTGCGACCCTGGAGCGGCAACTCGGCGACCAGCACAAGCAGATCGATTCGCTGCGCCGCCAGATGCGCGAGTTGCAGGCGATCGAACGCAGCATCGAGGAGCGCCACGGCGCCGGAACTTCACCATGAGCGACACCCAACTCTCCGGTCGCAGCAAACCGCGCGGCAAGGTGCTGCTGGTCGACGACGATCCGGACCTGCTGCGCCTGATGTGCATGCGCGTTCAAGGCGCAGGCTTCACGCCCGTCGCTGCAAACAATGCGCGCGAGGCGCTGGCGGCCGTGGCAGCACAGGCACCGTTGACGGTGGTCACCGACCTGCGCATGGAAGGCATGGACGGCCTTGGGCTGTACGAGGCCATTCACCGCGACAATCCGCTGCTGCCGGTCATTATCATCACGGCGCACGGAACAATCCCCGACGCGGTCGATGCAACGCGGCGCGGGGTATTCGCGTTTTTGACCAAGCCGTTCGACGGCCGAGAGCTGATCGAGCACATCGAACGTGCGATCGCGCTGGTCCGACCCGAAGATCAGACCGAGGCGCGCGCCGAGTGGGCACAGGAGATCGTCACGCACAACCCGCGCATGCTGGCACTGCTCGATCACGTGGCGCGGATTGCCGAAACAGACGTCAGCGTGCTGATCCGCGGTCCGAGCGGCTCGGGCAAGGCGCAACTTGCACAAGCGATTCATCGCGCAAGTCCGCGCAGCAGTGGACCATTCGTCGCGGTCAGCTGCGGCTCAGTCGCAGAGCATGTACTCGAGTCAGAGTTGTTCGAGCACGGCCGCGGCGCCGGCACCGCGCCTGGCGCGGATCAGGCAGGGCGCTTGCGCGCTGCCAACGGCGGCACGTTGTTTCTCGACGAGGTTGGCGACATGCCGATTGCCCTGCAGTCGAAGCTCCAGCGTGCATTGGCGGACCGTCAGTTTCGCCCGCTCGGCGACAGCAACGCCGTGCCGCTGAACATCCGTGTCGTGTCTGCAACCCATCAGGACCTGGAGCTTGCGATCGCGGAGAACCGATTCCGCGAAGACCTCTACTACCAGCTGAACGTCGCCGCACTCGTGCTGCCGGCGTTGGAAGAACGCCGCGAAGACATCCCGGCACTGGTGCGTTACCGGCTCAGTCAACTTCGTGAGCAGACTGGCAGCGCCGCAGAAGCCTTCACGCCTGCGGCGATGGAGTTGCTCATGGGGTCATCCTGGCCGGGCAACGTGCGTCAGCTCTTCAACGTTGTTGAGCACTGCCATGCGCTTGCCACCGCGGCTCGCATCCCAGCAGATCTCACCGCCAGCGTGCTCGCTGTGCGCGACAAACCACCGGCCATCGATTCGTTGGAAGAGGCCCGCGCCCGCTTCGACCAGGAGTATCTGGTGAAACTCATGAAAATGACTGCGGGCAACGTGGCGCGTGCGGCGCAACTGTCGGGCCGGAACCGCACGGACCTGTACAAGCTGTTGCGCCGCTATGGCATCGAGGCCACCTCGTTCAAACCCGACTAGCCTGGGCTCCGGGTCGGCCTGCGCCCTGACCGGGACGATCGATTTTCTGTCTGTAGTGACCCGATTGCCCACCCACCGCACTGGTGCTGCCGGACTAGAATCGCCGCTTCGCCGCTTGATCGAGCTCATCAGATGAACCTGGAACAGTTCCGCACAGAGACCCGCGTCTGGCTCGAGGCGAACTGCCCGCCCTCCATGCGCACGCCTGCCAAAGGCGAAGACGACTCCGTCTGGGGCGGCCGCAAGGCGACCTATCCGAACCCCGACGCAAAGCTCTGGCTGGACCGCATGGGTGCGAAAGGTTGGACCGCGCCACGCTGGCCGGCCGAATATGGTGGCGGCGGCCTGAACCACGAGGAGGACCGGGTTCTGAGCGAAGAACTGCGCCGCATTCACGCGCGTTCGCCACTACAGAGCTTCGGGCTCTGGATGCTCGGGCCCGCGCTCCTGGAATACGCCAGCGAGGAGCAGAAGAAGGAACATCTGCCGAAAATCGTGCGTGGCGAGATTCGCTGGTGCCAGGGCTACTCAGAGCCCGGCGCGGGCTCAGATCTTGCGGGGCTGCAGACCAAAGCCGAAGACAAGGGCGACTACCTCCTGGTCAACGGATCGAAGATCTGGACGTCCTACGCCAACTACGCCGACTGGATTTTCTGTCTCGTGCGCACCGACACCGCGGCGCCCAAACACGAAGGCATATCCTTCCTGCTGTTCGACATGGACAGCCCTGGCGTGTCGACACAGCCCATCAAACTGATCAGCGGCTATTCGCCTTTCTGTCAGACGTTCTTCGACAACGTGAAGGTGCCGAAGCAGCAGCTCGTCGGGCGCCCAAACCGGGGCTGGGATATCGCTAAACGACTGCTGCAACACGAGCGGAACATGATCTCCGGCATTGGCGGCAATTCCGCACTGGGTGGGTCCGGCGATCGCCTGCAGGACCTGGCCAAACGCTATGCCGGCGAAGTACAGGGACGCATTGCCGACCCGGCGCTGCGCAGCGAGATCGTGCAGCACCAGATCAACGACCAAGCGTTCGCTCTGACGCTTGCGCGTGCAGGTGAGAACAGCCGCGCCGGCAAGACCGATGGCAACCTGTCTTCCATGTTCAAGCTTTACGGCAGCGAGCAGAACAAGAACAAGTTCGAGCTGACGATGCGTCTGCAGGCCACTCAGGCACTGGGCTGGGACGGCGACGGATTCAGCGAAGGCGAACTGGCGACACCGCGCGGATGGCTGCGATCGAAGGCCAATTCGATTGAAGGCGGCTCAAGTGAGGTGCAGTTGAACGTGATTGCGAAGCGAGTGCTCGGCTTGCCCGATTGAGGTTGCCGGCTGGTCGGCCGAGCAGCTGCTGCTCGGCCGATTTCCGCGCGCCGGAAATGCTCTCAGCGCTGAACAGCTGCCGAGCCGATGCGACTACCGGTGTAACGGCCGTGGGCCCTTCCACGCAGCGCGCCGAAGCCATCGATGATGCGCTGCACCTGCTCGCGCGTATGCCCGGCAGACAATGAACAACGCAACAGGCTGAAGTTGCCTGGTGATGCTGGCGGTGCCACCAGGTTCACATAGACGCCCTCGGCGAGCAGTGCATGCCATGCATCTACCGCTTCGGACATGTCATCGAAGCGTACCGGCACCACTGGCGATGCCTCAGTACCCACCTCGAAACCCATGTTGCGCAGACCGCGATGCACCTCGTTGGCGTTGCGCCACAGGCGCGCGCGCAGTTCCGGGCGCTCACGCACGATGCGCAGCCCCGCACGCGCGGCGGCAATGACCGATGGCGCCGACGACGCTGTGAACATGTATGCACGAATGGACGCGCGCATCACATCCAGATCCACATGTGGGCTGACGCAGTAGCCGCCAATGCTGCCGAGGCTCTTGGAGAACGTGCCGACAATGAAGTCGACCTTCGCCAGAACGCCTTCTTCCTCGGCACGGCCCCTGCCGTGTTCGCCGAGCACGCCCATCGAATGCGCTTCGTCGACCAGCAGCAGCGCGCCGTAGCGATCCTTGATCTCGACCATTTTAGCCAGCGGGGCGCGGTCGCCCATCATGCTGTACAGGCCTTCAACGATCACAAGCGTGCGCTTCGCACGGTCGCCCAGCCGCTGCAGCCGCTTCTCGAGCGCCGCCGCATCGTTATGTGGAAAACGATATATCTGCGCACCAGACAACTTCGCGCCGTCGTAGATGCTCGCATGGGAGTCGGCGTCCAGCAGGATCAGATCGTCAGGACCGCACAAGGCCGAAATGATGCCCAGGTTGGCTTGATAACCGGTCGTGAAGACAATGGCAGAACGGGCTTCGAAGAAATCAGCCAGTTCCTCTTCGAGGCAACGATGGTCTGAGTACGTGCCATTTGCCATGCGCGAGCCGGTGGTGCCGGTGCCGTGGCTGATCAAGGCGCCGATGGCGGCGTCTATGCACAGCGGGTCAAACGTCAGACCCAGATAGTTGTTGGTACCCGCCAACACAACGCGTTGACCGTTCACCACCCCTTCGGTGGCACAACCGTCAACTTCAACGGTCAACCCCGCAGGGTTGATGCCGTAGCGTTCAATGCTGTCGACGATTGCAGGAGGTGTGTGAAATTTGTCGAGAAGTGTCATCCAGAGGACCCGGCTAGTTGCTGGACGTGACGTGCAAGATCGGCAATGGTGCGTACATCGGCCAGGTCGTTGAGGGGAAAGGCGATATCAAAGGTCTCTTCGAGTTCTTCGATGAGCTCCATGACCTCGACCGATGCCAGCCCCAGTTCTTCAACCAGATCGGCATTCTCGTCCAGCGTTCCTTCCAGATCGGTCATCGAGACCAACTGGCGCTGGATTTCCTCTACACACTTCCTGTAATCCGGCATGCACCAATTCCCGCCGGCAAGTCACACAGTTAAGAGACCCCATCAGGCAATCGCATCGACATTTCCCGGCTGGTGAGCAGCGAGGTCCATTTCCGAGACCTGCATGTCTGCCAGCTGCCGGGCCACAAAGATCTGACGTCTTGTGGCAGTGACCCGAGCGAGGCAGGCATGGTGCCACGCAAATTCGCTGCATACAACCTGAAGAAATTCTGTAGAAATGACTTCGTCATCCAACTGAAGTTCCCGGTGGACCCAAAAAACCCCTCTACGTCTCCCGGCACGCCGGACCAGGTCCGCTCAACAGACGCCTCAGAGCCCGCAGTTCCCGAACTGTCGTCAGACCTGCCTCGCGCGCCCAACATCTGGGCGCTCGAGAGCTACCGCGCCGGCGAAACAACCCAGATTCTGGGTCTGGCCGAGGCCGTAGCGCGCCACCATGGCGTCGACTTCGACACGTTTCGCTGTGCATTCAATCGCCTCTCGGGCCCCTTCTCCGTGCTGCAACGGACGGGATTGCGCGGGGTCGCGAGCACGTCTCCGCGCGCCTTCGGCCCACCCTGGCCAGACCTGCTCATCAGCGCTGGCGTCCGCAATGAGCCCGTCGCCCGTTGGATCCGGCAAATGTCCGAGGGACGCACCCGCATCGTCTTCGTCGGGCGCGTGTGGGCGCCGCCAGCAGAATTCGACCTGATCGTGGTGACCCCGCAGTACCGGTTCCCCGCAGGGCCGAACGTGCTCGAAAACGACACCACCGTGCATCGCGTGCACGCTGCTCGATTGGCGGCCGAGCGCGGCCGTTGGACCGCGCGCTTCGCGACGCTTGCGCAACCCCGCATCCTCGCCCTGGTGGGCGGAGACAGCGGGCCGTTCGCGCTGCGCACCGGCGCGGCAAACACGCTTGCCGCGGCCATGCTGACGCGCCAACGGCAGTCCGGCGGCAGCCTGATCGTCAGCACAAGTTCACGGACTCACCCGGAGGCCATTGCTGCACTCGATGACGCACTGCCCGACGCATTGCGCTACCACTATCGTGCTGGCGACACGCAAAACCCCTACTTCGGCATGCTCGGGTGGGCCGATGAGATTGTTGTGACGTCTGACAGCATCGCCATGATTTCGGAAGCACTTGCGACAACCAAGCCTGTCGCGTTGTTCGATCTGCAACGCGGTCGCGATCACACGCTGAAGAGTCGCAGCTATTCGCTGCTCATGCGTGTGGGACCGGAGGTTCTATCGCGTGACATTGGCATCGCCCATGAACGGCTGCTGGCCAATGGTCGCATCGGCACGTTCGGCGACGCGCCCGTCACCAATCAGGCCAACGATCCGACAATGGCGCGCACACTTGGACGAATCTGCCAACTGCTGGACAGCGCACCAACCAGCTGACAGTGCCGCGATTGAAGGTCAGCGTGATGCGTCCAGCGCATCGAGCACAACTGAGCTCAGCGCGTACTTCGCTGCAGAAATGCGAACAACGCGAAACCCAGCAGGATTGGCATGCTGGCAGTCAGCCAGGCGGGAACCTGCAGCAGCAGACCAATGTTCAGCAGCAGTTGATCTACCAGGAAGAACCCCAGCCCCACCGCCGCTCCGATGCCAAGCCGCCGACCAATTCGCGACGAGCGCGCACTGCCTGCGCCGAACGGCACCGCGAGCAGTGCCATCACCACGGTGAGCGCCGGCAGCATTGCACGCCGCCAGAACACCGTTTCCGCCTGTCTTGACGATTGCATGGTGCGATCCAGATAGCGGACAAAGCGCGCCAGCTCCGCAAGTGAAAGGCTGTCGAGCGGCACAGGTTCCAGCGGTGCATCGCGCCCCCAAAGCGGTTCCCAGATGTCGCCGTCCTTCATCCGCGCTCCGTCAGTCCGTCCGAAACGACGCTCTCGGACATCGAACAAGCGCCAGTTTCCACTCTCAAGAATCTGCGCGAACCCGGCCTCTCGTACCCGTAACAGGCCGCCGCCGGGCTCAAACTCATAAATGCGGATATCGCGCGGAATCGTGCCCGCCTCGAGTTGCGCCATGTTCACTACACGGTTGTCGCCACGCGCCCAGAACCCGGAACCTGAAAGGACGTTCGCGTCGTCAGCAACGCGCAGCGATCGCGTCAGCATCGCCTGGCGATAGAGTGGCGCCGCAACTTCACCATCAAGCCACATGCCAAGTCCGGACCACAGCAATGCCGGCACGGCGATCCAGAACGCGAGACGTCGCCGCGAGACGCCCACCGCCGCAATTACGACAAGCTCGTTCCGACGCGCCAGCTCACCCAGCGCGAACAACGATCCAAGCAAGGCAACAAAGGGGAGAAACGAGATCAAACGGCTGGGCAACCCCGCCAGCACCACAAAAACCGCGTCAGATGTGTCGTAGGCACCATCACCAACGTCCTGCAGTTCCTCCAGAATGCCGATGAGGCCGAGCAGCACCAATACCACCATGGACACCAGAAAGTAGCCACGGTGCGCCTCAAGCGACACGTAGAGGCCGAGCCGACCCATCCCCGCTCTCAGCGACGCCACAGCCACACTCCAATGAAAGCGACGCCGGGTACCAACACCGACCACCAGAGTCCGGGGACCGACGGCACATCGCCGTTCTCAACCAGCGTGCGCGCCAGCGCGGCGACATTGAACACAACAATGTACGCACCCACCGAGAGCAGCAGCCGCGGAAATGTCCCGGTGCGCGGACGGCCAATGCCGATCGCCGCCGAAAGCAACGCCATCAGGCCGGTCGTCAACGGAAGACTGGCGCGCCATTGCCACTCGGCAATGTCTTTGCGGTCATGCGACTTCAACAGCGCAAGCGTCGTCTTCGCGCGCCGTTGATTGCGCACCTCTGCCGCGCCGGCCGCGGCCGGGTAGCGCAGTACATCGAATTTCTGCGACTGATCGCCCAGGCCAGGGGCACGCAGCAGATAAGCCGTGCCGTCGCGGAATTCCATCAGGCGGCGCTCGCCATCAGCATCAGGCAGCACCCGCAGCTCCTTGGCACGGATCACCTGAACCTCCGTGTCACGGCGCTCCTCGGCGAACACGTCGCGAATGACACCACCCGGCGCAATACTGTTGGCGATCAATACCAAGCGCTCGCCGACCTGGTAGAAACGTCCAGCTTCGAGCGTTTCCGGATCGCCGGTCACGAGCCGATCTTCAATTGCATAGCTGGTGCGATAGGCCCATGGACGCAGCTGCAGCGTCAACGCGCCTACCAGCGCGGCGCCAATGAGCGCCAGCCAGAGCACTGGCACAAACAGCTGTGCCAACGACACGCCACTGGCGCGCAGAACGCCCAGCTCCGCATCACGATCGAGGCGAACGAACCCCCATACGACCGCCAGATACAGGGCCGTAGGCAGAAGCACTTCACACGCAATCAGCGTGCGAAGTGCCACCAACTGCATGATCGTGTCACCCGCAACGCGACCAGCAACAGCCTCGGACAGCACATCGGTGGCGCTGTAAGCGGCATAGATTGCCGCGAGCAGCAGCATGGCAACCACTGCCGGCACGCTGATCTCGCGCAGAATGTAGCGCTGCAGAATCAAGGCTGATCACGCGCATCGGTCGCACCCGCTTGCCCGTGCTCAGATTGAGCGGAGCCAGTCTGCGCGAGCCCAGCGCGATGCTTCGGCCACCGACGTTTCGTGCACATCCACTCGTCGGGCCGCTCGCAGATCCACGCCTCGAAGCGTTTCAGCAAGGCACGCATCATGACCGCTGCGGCGTCACTGCCCTGTGGCCGCGCAATGGGATCCTCGAACTGCACGGAATAACGGGCAAAGCCCTCACGAATAATGCGGAACGGGATCAACGGCACATTGTTGCGCGCGGCCAATCGAGCAGGCGTGGTGACGGTTTCACCTTCGATGCCGAAGAACGCCATCAGTTCACCGCCGTCGACACGCTGATCGACCATCAACGCCAACGACGGCCCATCGCTGCCCATCCGCAACCAGGCCCGCATCGCGTTTTCCTTCGGCAGATACTCGCACGCGAACACGCTTCGGCAACGCTGAATGGCCCAGTCCGCCAGCGGGTTCGACTGCTTGCTGTAGATCGCCGCCAAGCGCGCGCCCGACTGCGTGATCGCAGGCGCACCAAGCTCCCAGTTGCCCACATGCGCCGTGACGAAAATGGCACGTTTACCGCTGTTGAACACAGCCGCCGCACCCGGCGCAATGTGCACCGTCATGCGTGTTCGACCAATGCGCGCCAGATGCGGATACTCAGACATGACCATCCCGAGGCCGCGCCACACGGCGTGTGCATGCACAGCGATCTCGGCGGGCGTCGCCCCCCTCAATGCAACCGTCAGATTCGCGAGCACGTGTTTGTGCTTATGCGTGCGCGGGCCGAAGAAACCAAGCACCGCCGCGCCCATGCGGCTGGCGAACTGTGGCGGCAACAAAGCGCAAACGCCCCAGAACAACAGCATCGCGGGTCCGTCAACGAACCAGCCGACGTAACGCAACCACGACGTTTCCTCGCTGAGCGAGGCGAGACGACGGGACAACACCGAACGCGCCACGCAGTCGTGTCTCAACGTGTCAAAGCGGCGCGATCATACACCGCGCTCTTGCTGGCGTTCTTGCGGCCGGCGCAATATTGCCTACCTTTGCCGCAGGGTCGCCGGCCTGTCTCGAAACACCATCTGGGTACTCGCAGGGCCAAAGGCCGGGGACAACGCACAAATGCGTGCCCTGGCCGCTGCCGTAGGACCGTTCGAGACACGCAATCTGCAGTTTCGCGGCACCGAGCTGCTAACAAATCTGCTTTTGCGCAAGACCCTCCTGGGACTTCGAGCCCAGCATTCGGATGCACTGCAACCGCCTTGGCCCGATGTGGTCATCAGCGCCGGCCGCCGCAACGAACCGGTCGCCCGCTGGATCAGACAGGCCTCCGGACAACGTACCAAGCTCGTGCACATCGGCCGTCCATGGTCCAGGCCAGCGAACTTTGACCTGATCATCACAACGCCGCAGTACTTCGTCCCGATGGCGGACAACGTGCTGCTGCTGACCTTGCCGCTGCACGGACTCACCCCAGCAGCACTCGCGGCCGGCGCCGCTGCGTGGCTGCCCGCGCTGCAACACCTGCCACGTCCATGGACGGCAGTGCTGGTCGGCGGCAACAGCGGCCCGTTTCGATTTAACGCCGCACGTGCGAGTCATTTCGCTCGTCTGCTCCTTGAGCATCGCGGACACGGCAGTCTGCTTGTAAGCACCAGCGGTCGCACACCGCCGGCGAGCGTCGCCGCGCTGCGCGCCGGACTGGCCGGCCACCCGCAGCACTTCTACAACTGGCATCAGGATCGCCAGGTGGCGAATCCTTATGCGGCGTATCTCGGGCTTGCCGACGATTTCGTCGTCACCGCAGAAAGCGCATCGATGTTCGCCGAGGCCTGCAGCACGGGTAAGCACGTGTCGATGTTCGATCTCGCCGGGCCACCGCGCGAACCGCTTGGCCAGCTGTACTGGAAGCCGATCACCTTCGCCCTTGCGCAGTGCCTTGCACCCAAGCGCTTTCGCCGCGACGTCAGCCAGCTGCACAAGCGGCTGCTCGCAACGGGCCAGGTCGACTGGCTCGGTTTGGAACAGCGGCCGAAAGACAGGCCCAATGACACGGACAAGCGCCCGCAGCCAGCATCAACAGCAATGGCATCGACAAGCGGCGCCGAAGAACTGGCACAAGCAGCAGCGCGTGTACACGCGCTGCTTGATCAGCAGTAGCCGTTCAGGCCGTCAGCGGCCGTTCATGCCGTCAGCGGGAGGGGCGGCAACGGCGGCGGCTGCAACGGTTGAACTCTGCGCAGCACTTCCAATGCGTCATGGCGAACGTGGTTGCGTGCCATTTCGTCGCGCAACATCGCCTCCGTGACAATGCCCTGATCGAGGCACTCGCGCAGCAGACCAAAGAACAGCCTCTCCTGATTCTGATCCGGATGCTGCTTGTACTTGCCCATGAAGGCGTATTCGCCAAACAGCTTGCGGCGCGCACGCATCGCCCAGCCGATGGGCGGAAACGCGCGGAAACGCTCAGCCGGACGCCAGTCCACGGGCAGCCCGGTCTTCCACGGCTGCGTCTTGCGCCGGGTGGTATGCAGCATCTTGGTTCGCGCGTTGAGTTTGTCGAAGTCATTCCATTCCGGCTCGAGCGGACCGACCAGGGCGCGGTCCTCCGGACGCTTCAGACAGATCAGGTCGTGATAGTCGACTTCAAAATTGAACATGGCACGAAAAAGCTTTTCAGCATCCCAATGCTTGAGCTGTGCGCAGTCCATCAACATCACACTCGTGGCCATGCAATGGTCGATCAAACCCTTGGTGCCAGAACGGGCTCGGCAGAGGATGCCGTGGCCCTGCATGTCTTTCGAGAGCAGTTCGAACACATCTCCGACAGCAAAGATGTCCGGGTCGATGATCAATGCGCGACCGCTGTAACCCATCTCCTTCGGCGGTGCGAAGCGCAGCGGCGTGAACGACTGCAGGTCCTCATTCAGCCACACCCGCTTGTCGCCATCGCGCAGATACAGCTTGCCTT
Organism: Klebsiella pneumoniae; assembly: GCA_945861675.1. GTDB lineage: Bacteria > Pseudomonadota > Gammaproteobacteria > Pseudomonadales > Azotimanducaceae > CAMAVY01. The sequence continues at coordinate 11,657 of CAMAVY010000146.1, forward strand.
CGAGCTCGGCAAACCATGCATAGTCGTTGTTGTCGATGATGCGGATGTCGAACCTGTCGTTGTGCTTCGAGTTTCGCCGCATGGCGTACTCCGCCACCTTGGCGCCCACAAGCTGCTTATGGTTGGTGTGAATGAATACGCAGTGTTGCATCTCGTTCTCCGTGCGCGGACAGGGCGACCAACGCCCCCAGGTTCAGGGTTTCGGTGTAACGGCCGACGCGGGTTGGTCCGTTGCGTAACCAAACACCGGCGACAGCGTGCTGCGAATCATCTGATCGATGGCGTCCAGTTGCTCCGCGTCAAAATAATCACGGTAACCGCCCACTTTTGCGCGACGGGCCTTGAAGGAGTCGGGATTGGATTTGTCCGCAGCGCGCAAGCGCCGGCTGTCTACGGCACCCTCGGCTTCGCGCTGGCGCATGTTTTCCAGGCGGGCGTACTCCACGGCATCGGCAATCTCCGCTTCGGTGGCGGGCGTACCGAGAAACGCCAGCGTCGCCGCAAGCCGCCCGGCCGTGTCATCGCGCAGGTCTTCATAGCGCAGCACCATCACATGCGGCAGCCGCTGCAATGCCTCGGCCCATAGATTCATGAACCGGATGACTTTGGGCAGGCCCGCC
>CAMAVY010000147.1 GCA_945861675.1 Klebsiella pneumoniae
TGTTGTAGTTGTTGTAGATGTTGTAGATGTTGGTGATCGTGGTCGTGTTTACCACCGTGTTGTTCACGTTCACACGATTGAAGTAGTCGCGACTGACGCGGTAGGACGGCACGTACACCTCGCGTGGACCCAGGGGAAACCATCCCACCGGCGATCGGCTACCCAATGCAACAGTCAGGCTCCAGCCACGGCCACCGACAAATGCCACGAGTGCAGGCGCATACACCGGGCGCAGGCCGCGCGGCCCCGGGACCCAGCCCCAGCGATCAGAGGCATGCACCCAACGTCCGTAGTGGAACGGTGCAAATCCCCAGGGCGCTGCATCGACCCAGGTCCAGCCCCAGGGCTCCTGCCACACCCAGTGGCCGTCACGATAAGGCGCCCAATTGACGTCTACACGGCGCGGAAACCAGACAGAGCCGTATTCCGCGACCGACCGCCAATCGCCATAAGTGTCGAGCTCCGAGTAGCCGACCATGTCGTCGTTGATGTAGCGACGCGCGACCGACCGATCGAGTCTGCGATCGCGTTCGAGACAGTAGCGGTCGAAGGCGTCGCGCGGCGGCAGGCCTTCGTCTTCATAGTCGCGCAGATCGCCGCTGTAGAAATGTATGGCGTCGCCAGCACGCAACGGAAAGCGTTCGTCCTCGCCCTGCACCTCGCCTGCACCTTCCCAGACGATGACACGCGTGTCGCCGCCGGATGGCCCAGACCCATCGTCAGCTTCGTCATCAGATGCCGCATCGACATCAATGCGATATCGCCCGGCACGCTTGAAGCTGAACACCATGTTCGGGGTGGCCACTTCGTAGGTCTGTCCCGCGTACACACGCCGGATGCGCAGGTAGAGCGTGCCTTGGGTCATCTCGATCTGCGCGATGCCGTCGTTCAGTTCAAGGATCTCAAAGCTGGTGTTCGATCCAAGGCGCAACAGGGCGCCACCGATCTGCAACTCGGCGCGTGCGCCGGCATCGGTCCACAGGCGATCGCCGCGGATCACAGGCCGGTTGCGTACCACCTGGAGCCAGTCGTCCTCCCCCGCCGGCGAGTAGCTGACATCACCGCGGGAGTCACTCAGATAGGCCACGCGTCCCGAGGGATCGGCGTGCGCTGCCTGTGCGGACTGCACCGTCAGGCTGAGCGGCAGCATGCCGAGCAGGAAAAGGACAATGAATCTGCACGTGCACGCGCAGAGCACGCCGCGATGGACGGAGAGGGGCATGAACATGGTGAGCACTCAGGTCCGCGCGGGCATCAACAGCAGCAACACGCCAGCTATGACCGCCCCTGCGCCCGCCCAGATTGGAATGTTCACGGTCTTCTTTTCCTCGATCGAGAGATCGATCGGGCCGATCTTTGCCTGATGCGTCTCGCGCGTGTAGCTGAAACCGCCATAAGCAAGCGCAAGGACACCGCCCACGATCAATGCCATTGCGGCGATTCGGATGTTGTTCACAGAAGCCTCGCTTGAACCACAGGCCGCAGCGTGGAGGCGGCGATCCCGGCCCGGGAGAGGGGTCGCACATCGTCACCCTAACGTCGTTCATTGCCGCACTCGGTGCGCTGTCGAACACACACGGGGTTCGCGCCAGCCGCGGACCGTGACGGACCGACGTCGAAAGGCTTGAAGTGTCCGACTACTACGACAGCACCCACTATTGCCATACGCAGCCTGTGCTGCTGGGCGAGCAGCGCGTGCTGTTTCGGCCACGCAGCAGTTACGACATGCATCGGCCCGGACCTACCCATTCGCCTGCGGCGATGAGGATCGGCTGGTGCTCGCGCACTATCTGCACGCCTACTACGACGACCCCGAGCATCGTCTGCTGCAGTGGGCGAACGCGTTTGCCATGCAGAGTGCCGACACCGGCACACGTGAACTGCTGCTGTCCATGCCGCAGTTCATCCGCGACCAACACACCGGCAAGACGATCGGCGTGGACGCGGGCAGGTGCGCGGCGTGAAACTCATGCCGCACATTCGCCGGTGCACGCAACCAACGAATCCAACGAATCCAACGAGGGGCCACGTAATGAGTAATGCAGGTATCCAGGCTGGACTGCGCGAGCTGCTCGCGCGCGAGGAGATCAAGGCCCTGCGCCACGCCTACGGCGTGGCCACGGATCTGATCGGAAGGAACACGCCGGCTGACATCGAGGCGGGCCGGGGGATCTATCACCGCATCTTCACGAAGGACGCAGTGATCGGCGCGGCTACGGTGGAGACGGTGACGGGCCCGGACGCGTGGGTCGACATCGTGGCCACCGCGCTCAAGCCCTACAACGCCACTCAGCATCTCATCGGCACGCAGTACATCACGGGCCTCACCCTGCCGGATGCTGAAGGTCGGGGTGGCGCGGCGCACATGACGAGCTACTTGCAGGCGTGGCACGCGAAGGCGAACAACGACCTATGGCTGTTCATCGGCACCTACGAGGAGGACGTGGTGTACAGCGCGCCTGGTGGCTGGCAGGTCCGCTCGATGATCCTGCACCAAGTGTCGAGCGACTATCGCAAGCTCGGAGCGGCGCCCGAGTAAAGCCGTTGGCGGTTGCGCGCGATGTGGCCAGCCCCGGCAAGATCGTGCACAGGCATTCGCGCGCGGCTTCGGCAGCAGGTAGCGCTCGTGGTCCATCGTCGCGCTCATGAGCAACCAATACGTCACCACCCTGCCGGCACGGGACATCGTTGGGCCGGCGCTACGCAACTCACTGCCGGCGCAAAGTCTGGCCAGACGACATGGGCACCTATACATCGCCACACCACTGCACCAGCTTGTGGCACCCTGAGCTGCGGGGCTCTAATGCCGCACCAACCGGAGACCGTGATGACCTACGCACCTGCAAGCCGCCCGTTCTACGACGCCGACAGCCACGTGATGGAGCTGCCGAACTTCCTGCGCGACTTCGCCGATCCGAAGCTGCGCGACGAGATCGCCCTGGTCAACTACAACGCTTCGCTCGTCACCGACGAGGAAGTGGCGGTCATCATGAATCAGGGCGGCAAGCATTCTGCCGAGCATATTGCGCAGCAGATTGCGCTCGGCGATGCGCTCATCGCCAAGTCCAAGGAAATCCAGGCACTGGGCGCATTCGACGGCAAAGACCGAAGCGTGGCCATGGACATGCTGGGCTTCAAGAAGCAGCTGGTATTCGCCACACACTCCGTGGTGCAGCCGTTTCATCCCAGCTCAAAGACGCGAGTAGACCTGCGTTACGGTGCCGCGCGCGCCGTCAACCGCCACATTGCCGCGATCTGCGCCGACGATGCCCGCCTGATGGGCGTTGGTGTCGTACCGCTGGATCATCCTGAAGAAGCGATCGCTGAACTCGAGTTCGCATTGAAGCTTGGACACGAGGCCATCTGGGTGCCGCATCGCGCACCGATCGGCTTTGCCCCGGGGCATGTGGACCTCGAGCCCTTCTGGGCGAGGCTCGCTGAAGCCGGCGTGCCGTTCGTGTTGCATGTTGGCGGCTCGCCGCTGCAGACACTGAAGTCCTGGACCAATAACGGCCGCGCGGCCACGCGCGATTGGATGGGTGGCGGCGAGAACGTGCGCACCAAAGACGCCGCGGTCATGCACCAACCGCCAGAGACGTTCATCAGCATGCTGTTGCTCGATGGGGTGCTCGATCGCCATCCCAAGCTGCGCGGTGCAGCCGTCGAACTGGGCGCCGGCTGGGTACCCGAGATGGTGCGCCGGCTCGACGACGTTGCACGCATCTATGGCCGCGTCGATGAGTCGGTGCGTTTCAAGCGCCTGCCCTCTGAGCAACTGACACAGCAGATGGGCTTCACGCCGTTCCCACACGAAAACGTTGCCGATCTCATCGAGCGGTCGAACGATGAGCTATATCTGTTCTCGAGCGACTATCCACACGTAGAAGGTGGACGCGATCCGATCGGCAAGTTCGACAAGTACCTGGCCGACAGCGACGAAACGGTCAAGACCCGTTTCTACAGCGAGAACTTCCTGCGGCTGTGGCCTGGCGCGCGCGTCCCGGCGTGATACGTCGCGCGACCCGCGCAAGCACGGGCCGCAGATAGATCGGCTACTCATTCCATGTGCATTCGCGAATGGTCCGGCGGAACGGCCTGATTCAACTCCGCCGCCGGAACGCTGCTGATGGGCGGCCCGCCACGACGTGCAGACGCACCGAACGCGGGATCCCCGCTGACCTTCTGCGCAACCGTGCCGTGCGGGTTGGTACACCAACCCGGATCGGCATAGCGCCCCAGCGGCAGCGCGTCGCGGACCTTGACCAACGTGAACATGCTGGTGCTCGGCCATGCCGTGCTCACCCATCGCCATGTAACCCGGCAGCCATCGTCGAATTGCGGCCCGCACGTCGGACTGATCAACGCCAAGCACATTGGGCACGTCATGCCCTATCGCATTCATGGGGTGGTGCGACATGTGGCAGTGCAACGCCCCGTCGCCGGGCACTGCAACGAACTCCAGGTCGCGCGTCTGACCTGCGCCCACGCGCTCCGTCACTTCACTGCGCCACTGTGATCTTGGCCAGCGACCTCCATCGCCGCCTGTCACCTGAAAGCGCGGCCCGTGCATGTGGATGGGATGGTTCCACATCGACAGGTTGCCGAAGCGGATGTGCACCTGTTCACCTGTGCGCGCCACAAACGGCTCGATGGCCGGGAACACTTTGCTGTTGAACGTCCACAGATCGAAGTTCTGCATCACCGAAGGGTCGGGACGATACGTGCCAGGATGCAGTGCCCGGTTGTGTAGCATCACCACATGGTCGCGATCGATCGGCTCGGGTTCACCCGCCTTCGGATGGATGATGAACATGCCCATCATGCCGACCGCCAACTGCACCATCTCGTCTGCATGCGGGTGATACCTGTGCGTGCCGTGCTGGCGCAGCGTGAACTCGTAGGCAAACGTTTCACCGGGCTTGATGTGTGATTGCGACAACCCGCCCACACCGTCCATGCCGCTGGGCAACAGAACGCCATGCCAGTGCACGCTGGTGTGCTCGGGCAGGCGATTGGTGACATAGATGCGTACGCGATCACCTTCCACGGCTTCGATGGTCGGCCCGGGTGTGCTGCCGTTGTAGCCCCAGCACCTCGCACGCGTGCCCGGTGCGAACTCGTGCTCAATCTCCCCTGCATCGAGATGAAACTCTTTCACACCATCGACAGTGCGATGCGGCAGCGTCCATCCGTTAGGCGTGTAGACAAACGTGTAGGACCCGCTTGTGCACCGCGCCTGCATTGGCGTCTCAGTATCTTTACGCGCCGGCACGGCGACGTCCTTCCCGGGCCCGCCAGGCATCACCATGTCGTCCGACATCACATGCCCGGCGCCTTCGCTGGCCTGTGCACGCGAACCAAACAATGCCAGTGACGAAAGCGGGCCCAGGCCGCTGTAGCGAAACCATCGACGTCGCTAAATGTTCATTGATCAACGCCGTGTTCGTGCGCGGCCGGTGCGTCTGTCGCACTCATGTCTGCTTCACTCACTTCCGCTGCACCTGTCTTCGCTGCACCTGTCTTCGCTGCACCTATCTTCGCCGCACCCATCTCCGCTCCACCTATCTCCGCAGCTGGGCCAACCACACTCGGATTGTCGTCAGGCAATCGCCCGCCAACGTCTGCTTGCCGTTGTACGTGTTCAATCCAGTAATCGCGCCCGGCTTCCAGGTAACCCTGATAGGTGTCGTACTCCGCCTGTTTGGCAGCAATCAGATCGAACAGCTGCAGCGTCATGTCGCGCAGCTGCGCGTCAGTGTTCAGCAACTCGGCCTCTGCGCGCGCCAGCTCAGCCTGGCCCTGGTTGAAGATCGGCAGCGCCAGCGTCGTGTGATGGTCAACGCTTCGGCGCGCAGCTCGCGTTGTTGCTGCGCCGCAGCCGATGCCGCCAGCGCGCGCGTCGCCGCGATCTGCTCTGCGCCCGCTGCATCGAACCAGGCCACCTCGACATCCATCGACAGCTCAAGCAACGCCACAGCAACACGCCGCTGCGCCTGCTCCATTGCAGACGATGCAAAGCGACTACGCAGAGGTAGCAGCAGCAGGTCGATGAAGCTCTGCGTGATGCTGCGTGTGACCTGGGCGCCGCCAGTCGATGCGGCAAGGCGGCTGACCGCCGCGCTGGCGGCAGGGTTCTGCTCGACATCTGTTGTTCCTCTGAAAACCGCGCGCGACCACCCCGCGCGGTACTGCACAACGACAGCTCCAGCCATTCAGCAGAGCGTGAGTGACGAACGAGGAATCTGGTTCGCGGGCGGTCGGAAAGCCGGGCCCAACGCGCGCACGCGCGCCAACCGTGCTGTGAAGCTCGGCTGTCCCGATGTTGGTCGTGGTGCGCAGCCAAGGACGCGAGCGCGTATCCAACCTCCGCGCGTCCGACGGGCGGGTGCTCAGGCCGCGTGTGCACAGCACGGCCTTCCCAGTCGATCCACTTCAAAGGCATGCTGACCGCCTCGACCACTGCAGACGATCATTGATGCAAATCTTCTGGTTCAAAGCCCAAGCCCCGCAACGCGTGTTGGCGCTGGTCAAACACCTGCGCTGCGACGCTGAACTCATCGAAGTCGACATGATGGGCGGTGGCCTGCGCACGCCGGAGTTCGTGGCCCTGAATCCCAACATGAAGGCACCGGTACTCGTGGATGGCGATCTGGTGCTCTGGGAGTCGTCGGCCATCATGGCGCATCTGTGCATCAAGGCCGGCTCGGACATGTGGCCCGCGAACAATCCCGCAGAGCAGGTGCAGGTCATGCGCTGGCTGGCCTGGAACGACAGTCACTGGGCACCGCCGGTTGCGCACTTCTACTTCGAACACATCGTGAAGCCGACATTTGCGATAGGCGCGCCGGATGCCGTCGCGCTGACACAGCCCGCGTTGCTGGCCGATCTCGACCGCTATGCGGGGGTGCTGGACGCGCATCTGCAGGAGCGCAGTTTCGTTGCCTGCGACAGGCTCACGATCGCCGACTTCTACCTGGCATCCATGGCCATGTACTGGCGCGACACGCAGATGCCCATCGCCCGTCGTGCACACATCGTGCGCTGGCTGGATGGGCTCATCCAGATCCCCGCATGGGCAGCACCATGGCCCGCATCACGCTATGCGGCCAAGTGAACCTGCCGCGCAGCGCGCCAGCTCAAGACGCCAGCGGGCAGTGCTAGAGTTCCACACGGTTCACCAGGAACGAACAACAACGTGTCACTTCAAGAAGCTACCGGGGCAGAGTCTGTTCATTGGGATCTGACCGATCTCTACAAGGACATCGACGATGCCGCGCTCGATGCCGACCTTGCACGGGTCATCGCCATGGCGCAGCAGTACCACAGCGATCACGCCGGCAAGCTGACGCAGACGCTCGGTGCCGCCCTGGACGCCCAGGCGCGCATGACCTGCATTGTTGACCAGCTGTTCGTGTACCTGTTCCTGCGCCGAAGCACCGACGCGGGCAATCAGCGCATCCAGCAGAAGCTCGGTGTGGTTCAGGAAGCCTGGAGCCAGGCCAGCGCCGACTATCTGACGTTCTTCGAACACGAACTGGTGGCCATCGACAACGCAACCTACACCGCCATTCTCGAACGCGACGCCACCGCGAAGCAGCACCAGTCGCTGCTGGACCATATCCGCGCGAATCGGCAATTTCTGCTTGCCGAAGACGTGGAGCGCGCACTGACATTGCGTTCGCCGTACGGTGCGTCTGAATGGTCCGACCACATCGACGAGGTGGAAGCCGAACTGCGCTTCTCGTTCGACGACCGCGAACTGACGCTGCCGGAAACGCTGCACATCGTGTCCAACGATCGTGACGAGGCGCGCCGGGCAAAAGCGCTGGAAGTCTTCAGCAAGGGCCTGACCAGCCAACGCTTCGACCGCCTGATGGCGCGCACGTTGAACGTGGTGATTGGCGCCAAGTACGTTGAGGACCGCGAACGCGGCTACGCCAACCCAATGAGTTTCGCCAACATCGGCAATCGCGTTGACGACGAGACCGTTGAAGCACTGCACAAGGCAGTGGCCGATTTCGGCGCCGAACAGGGCCGCCGCTACTACCGCCTGCTGGCCGCGCATCTTGGCAAGCCGACACTCAGGTGGTCGGATCGCAATGCACCCCTGCCCTACTCGTCGAACCGTGTTGTGCCCTGGGGCGAGTGCGTGGAGACGGTGCTCTCTGCCTACGGCTCGTTCAGCCCTACGCTGCGTGATCTGGTCGCGCAGATGCTCGATCGCAAATGGGTGGATGCACCGCCCTATGCGGGCAAGTCCGGCGGCGCCTTCAACTACTCCGTGCTGTTGCCGAACGGTGAAGCGCGCGCCTACAACCTGCTGAACTATCTCGGCTCGCCGCGCGACATCATGACCGTAGCGCATGAGGTTGGGCACGGCGTACACGGCATCCTTGCCGCACGCAGCCAGGGTGCACTGATGTTCCGCGCGCCGATGGCCTATGCCGAGACCGCATCGATCTTCGGCGAGATGACCACCTTCCGCTACCTGCTGCAGCGCACGACCAACGACGAACAGAAGCTGGCGCTGCTCATGGAGAAGTCGGCCGATCACATCAACACGGTCGTGCGGCAGATCTCGTTCTCGAACTTCGAGCGCCGCGTACATGAAGCGCGGCGCGGCGCGAAGCTGACGGTGGAAGACTTCAACAGCGTCTGGATGGATGTAACGCGCGCGTTCTACGGCGAACCCGGCGCGTTGTTCACCTATGAAAACGTGGACAACCTGTGGAGCTACGTCAGCCACTTCCTGCGGCCGTTCTATGTGTATGCCTATGCCTTCGGCGAACTGTTCACGCAGTCGTTGTTCGCGCGGCGCAGCGATTTCGGGAGTGAGTTCGAGCCGCTGTATCTGAGCCTGTTGCGTGCGGGCGGCAGCCAGAGCGCCGTTGAACTGATGGCGCCGTTTGGCCTCGACCCGCGTGACCCGGCATTCTGGCGGCGCGGCATCGAAGCAAGCGTGGCGACCTGGCTGGACGAGGCGGAAGTCATATCTGCGCGGATGGGTGTTCAGGTGTCAACAAGCGCCTGAGCCCGATCCAGACGCGCTAACCCACGCGCCGTACACGACGGTCTCTCACCCACTGCGCCGTACACGACGGCGCAGGGCACCCATGAACGCACGGGCTTCCTCAAGCCCCAGCGCATACGCAAGCCCGATGTACACCACACCGAACGCACCCGATACGCATACGGCAATCAGCACTGGATGCTGGGCCAGCACGAGTAGATGAACAGCGTGCCCGGCCACAGCGCCCAGCGCTGCCGCCGTCGCAATTCGAACAAGGTGGCTGCGCCCCACGCCAACGCTGCCAACCAATCGCGCAAGACTGCGACGCAACAGGGTCCACTCGAGCCACGCACCTACTGATGCACCCAATGCCAGCCCCACCGGGCCCAACGGCAGGCCTTCGATGCGCAGCGCCCCGAGCGCGCCCGCAGGCAACGTCACGCCGGCGATCGTCAAGCCCTCAAACTGCATCATCAGTGCCGCGCCCACGACCGCAGAGGTGAGCACGCGCGCGCCGGCTACACGTGCGGGTGTCTTCGTATCACGCAGCGCATAGAACGCCGACTGATAGATGCGCGTTGTCGTCGACGCAACCAGGCCAAGGCTGTAGGCCGCCAACGTCGCCCACACAATCAGTACGTCGGCGTGACCAAAGGCACCGGAGCGATAGATGCCGGCCACCAGCACATCACCCAATGCGATGAACACAACACAACTCGGCAGTACGAAGAACGTCACTCGCCGTGCTGCTGCGATGGCGCGCGCACGCAATACATCGATGCCTGCGCCGCGCTCGCGCGAGAGTTCCGGCAGCTCCGCCGCAGCGATGCTCATGCCAAACAGGCTCACTGGCAGCACATACAACGTCTGTGCAAAGCGCAGCCGCGACACCGCACCGATGGCCAGCAAGCTGGCCAGCACAAGATCCACATACGAACTGATCTGCACCACACCCCGACCCAGAATGGCGGGCCCGGCGTTGTTCAGCACCTCCTTGAATGCAGGCTCGGCGCGCCCGCTGTTCAGGCGAATCTCACGGTCGAGCTTCAACACCCAGGGCAGTTGAAAAGCAAACTGCAGGAAGCCGCCCAGCAGTGCACCCCAGGCAGCCGCCATCAACAGCTGATCCAGATCGACGCCGCCTGCTTTGTCCATCTGCGCGTAGGCGACCACCAGCGCCACGATGATCCCTGCGTTCCACAACACGGGCGCGAAATACGGCACGAAGAACTTGCGATGGCTGTTGAGAATGCCGAGCGACCAGGCCGACAGCACCAGCACACCCGTCATCGGAAACAGGATGCGCACCACGTCGATCATGAGTTCACGGCGCTGCCCCTCGAAGCCCGGCGTGAACACACTGACAAGAAACGGGGCAAGCACGACGCCAAGCAAGGCAATGGTACCCGCGATGCCCAACAGCAACGCAAAGGCGGCGCCCGCCACGCGTCCGGCTTCCTTCGTCCTGCCCTGCCCAAGCAGTTCCGAGTACACGGGAATGAACGACGCACTCAGCGTGCCTTCACCCAGCAGGTTCTGCAGCACGTTGGGCATGCGCAGCCCCGCACTGAACACGTCGGCATGCAGACCCGTGCCGAAGTAGGTTGCAAGCACGCGCTCACGCAGCAGACCCACCACGCGACTGAGCAGAATGCCCGAAGCAACAAGCAGCGCGGCCACACGGCCGGATCGCGCAGGCGCGGTGTCTGGCAAGCTCATGGTGCTGTCTTCAATCGGCGCGTCAGCAGCACTGCGAAACCACTTCCCCTGCATGAAATTCGGACCCCGAGCCGAATACTCGGGTGGCTCGGAGAAGCCTGCGAGTGTGTCACGCCTCGCCGCTGACCATCCATGAGTAGCCGTCGTCCAGCACCGGCTTGCCTTCCGCCGCGCCGGCGCGCGTCCCCGCGTGCCCGAGCATGCGTACATGCGGCTCGCAATAACGCAGGTAGAACGCATGGCGCGTATGCGGGCCGCGATGCGCTTTGGAGCAATGCACCAACAAGCCCGAAAAGGCGACAGCTTCCCCCGCACGCATGGGCAATGCGACACCGGGTTGATCCACCGACATGCCGCGCAAGCCATGCATGTCTGTGTGTTCTGCCAGTGGCCCGTGCTGCGAGCCGGGGATGACCCACAGACAGCCACTGCTTTCATCACAGTCGTTGAGCGCGAACCACACCGTGATATCGGTCATGGGGTCCAGCCGACCGTAGCCGTTGTCCTGATGCCAGGGCACATCGATTTCCGGCGTATCGGGATGTGCATGTTTGCTCACGTACTGCTGATGGGTCAGACAGATGTTGTTGCCCATGAGCTGTCGCAACGCCGCGATGTGCGGCCCATGCGTCGCGACCTCGCGAATCAACGCGGAGCGATGCATCAGCTGTGTGATCACCACCAGCCGCTGATCGCGCTTGCGAAAGCGTTGCTCCTCCGCAATGAGCCGCTGCACAAGCGCATCGTCCAGCAGCTTGCCCAGCAGGACGAACCCATCTCGGGCATAGGCGGCGGTACTCAACACGTCGCTGGACGAACTCGTCATGCTGATCACCGCCATGAGATGGCCTGAGATGCCCTCAGAAGTCAGTACGATTGTGCACCGCGCCGGCCGGCTCGGGCGATACTGCGACTCAAGGCCACTTCGAAGTGCAGACCTGCATGACACCCACGCACGCACGCACACACGTCGATGTCGATGTCGACATCAATGCAGAAATTGCGGCCACCGTGCAGGAACTCCTGATGCTGACCAGCAAGGGTGTGCCAGCACTGCGCACAGTTCGTCAGCGCCTGAGCGCACGTCTCCGCTCGGCGCCGGGGCACGCCGTTGTCGCCGTCGGCCTCGGCATTGCCAGCAGTGCGTCCATGCGGCCAGTGCGGGCACGCTGGATCGGCTGGGAGCTGATCGCCAGGCATCCGGCGGCACACCGGCGTCTCGACATTCAGCAGGTCGAAGCACTGGGCATGGGCAACGCATCCTGGGACGAAGTCGATACGTTCGGCATCTACATCGCCGGCCCCTGCTGGATGCGCGGCCAGATCAACGACCAGGACATTCAGCGCTGGGCCGCATCGGACGACCACTGGCAACGCCGCACCGCGCTGGTCGCCTGCGTGTGTCAGAACACGCGTGCGCACGGTGGACGAGGCAACGCCGCGGCGACGTTGATGATCGCGACGCTGCTGCTGGACGATCGCCACGACATGGTGGTCAAAGCCATGAGCTGGGCGCTGCGATCGCT
>CAMAVY010000148.1 GCA_945861675.1 Klebsiella pneumoniae
GCTACTCCGTCTGCACGTTCTGGATTGAATCTGGCCGGGGCCAATCGGCGTTGTCTACGTGGCCGGCGCAGCATCAGCCTCGCCCGGTCGCGGAGTTCGACAGCAGCGCTCAGTCGATCAGCTTGTTGTCGGCCAGTGCGCTATCAGCCAGCTCATCGTCGCTTGCCACATCTTCATGCCCGCTTGTCGGTTCGCGCGGACGTTTGGCGTCCCGGTTCTGCCCGTCAGCAATCATTTCGCGCGCGATCGCCAGTAGATCAAGCACGTTGAATGGTTTCAACAGGATGCGATCCACGCCCACTGCACGGGATCGAACGGTGTCCTGGTAGCCAGTGACCAGAAGCAGAGGAATGGCGATCGGCAACGCCTTGACGCGCGCTGCCAGCTCCAGCCCGGACATGCGCGGCATGGTCTGGTCCGTGATGATCAGGTCCAGTTCGCCGGGTGCATCTTCAATGCACGCAAGCGCGTCGGCAGCATCGTTGAACAGCAACACCTCAAGGCCAGAGAAACGCAGCGCTTCGGCAATCATGTTGCCAACCGACGCTTCATCGTCGACCACAAGTACGCGGCCACGCGCGTCCATCGGACCCAGTGCCGCACGCGCGGACGGGCTTTCAGGATGTGTCGCTGCATCTGATGGCGGCAGCAGGATGCGGAAACGCGTACCGGCGTGAGGAACAGAGTCCACCACCAGATGACCGCCATACTCATGCACGATCGAGTGCACAACCGCCAGCCCTATGCCAGTGCCTTGCCCGGGCTCACGGCTGGTCACGAAGCGATCGAACATGCGCGGCAACATGCCCAGCTCGATGCCGCACCCCGTGTCGGCCACTTCAAAGCCGACCCAGCGGCCACCGAACGTCGCATGACAGGAGGCGCAGATACCGCTGGCAATGCCCGACTGCATGCTGATCGTGATGCGGCCCACGCCGTCAATGGCCTCACGCGCATTCACGATCAGGTTGATCAGCACCTGCTGCAGATGCACCGGGTCGATCAGCACAGCGGGAAGCTGCTCTTCACGCCCGGCGTACGCGATGTCGATGGTGGTGGGAATGGCTGCGCGAAGCATTTTCAACGCCTGCTGAATCTCCTCGCCCAGTTCAACCTGCAACGCATGGTCGCGATTGGTGCGGCTGAACGAGAGCAGCTGCGCGATCAGATCGCGCGCGCGCTGTCCGGCATCGATCACCTGCTCAAGATAGCCGCGCCGTTTCTGTTCAGTGATGCGCGCATCGGGCATCAACGCGAGGTCGGCGTAGCCGATCATGCTGGCAAGAATGTTGTTGAAGTCATGGGCAATCCCGCCAGCGAGCTGCCCGAGCGCTTCCATCTTCTGCGCCTGCTGAAGCTGTTGCTCGAGCGTAATGCGCTCGCGTTCCGCCGCTTTCTGCGCAGTGAAATCGCGCAGGGTCCCAAGCATGCAGTCATGCTCCTCGACCACGATGTGCCGCGCAGCGAGTTCGAAGTGCTGCTCGACCGGGCCGACCTGCAGACTGATTTCGTCGCGGAATCGATCCGGGGCACGCAGCAGGCCACTCGCAAACGCCGCCCGATGCGCCGCGTTCAACCACAGAAACCCATCAGTCTCACGCTCAGCCGTGGCGTCCCGAGGTTCATTCGCTGCATTGTGCGAAGACGTAGGCGCGGCGTGCCGTTCTCGCATGCCCGCCAGCGCCCGAGCGATATCGCCAAAGCTCGCGTTGAATTCGAGCAACTCGCCGGTGTCGAGCCGGCTGATGAAGATCGCGTCGGGGCTCGACTGAAACAGCGTGAAGAATTGGCGCTGGCTCTGTGACAGTGCGTGTTCGGTAAGACGGCGTTGCGTGACGTCTCTCGCCACACCATAGGTGCCGAAGAATTGCCGATCGTCCGTGACACTGCTGCGCGCGACGCCCATGGCGGTGACTTCGAGGTAGATCTGCTCGTTGCTGCCCGGCGGCAATGCGCGCAGTTCGGCATGGCGGGACGCTCGCTCGCCGGAACGGCGCTCATTGAATATGTAGCGCGCCATTTCGACGAACGCAGGCTCGAACAGACGTGTCCAGTGTTCGCCGATCAGATCTTCCTTGTCACAGCCGAACACCTCACGCACTTTCGAATTGAGATAGCTGAAGCAGCCGGCATCATCGAGCATGTAGATGACGTCAGGGGATTGATTGACGAGAAAGCGGTGCAGCTGGTCTGAGGCCTCGATGCGCTGCTGCATGCGGCGATTCTCATCCTCGAGCCGCTTGCGCTGAATCTGGTTGGCAATGCTCCCGAGCAGTTGCTCCGGAGGGCTGCCTTTCAAGATGTAGTCATTGGCGCCGAGGCGCAGCACGGCCGTCATCGCGTCGCGCTGTGTCTCCGCGCTGGCGACGATGGCTTTGATGTTGCGCGAATCCCGGCCGAGATGACGCAGCAGCTCGGTCCCGTGACCGCTGGGCATGTTGAGATCCAGCACGACCACATCGAATTCGATGTCTACGAGCAGACCGAGGGCATCTGCGACGCTGCCGGCGGTACGCACCACATGGCGTTCGCCTTGCAGCAGAAGTTTGAGACTGCGCAGATAACGTGCGTCGTCATCGACCAGCAGCAGGTGACCACCTTTCGCAACTTCCATCCTCGGCGTTCTCCAATTGCGACTGACTGGTTGATGTCGGCGCAGGTCGCCGCTACGACGAAGCGCTCAGCTCGAAGAATGTGCGGCGCGACGCCAGCGGCGCCGCAATTGCCAACCGACCAGCAGCAGTGTCAACACGGCGGGCACAGCAAACATGTTGAGCAACTTGAGCATACTGCCCAGACGATCGATGTCGACGGTCAGGTCGCGCTGAACCTGGCGAAGGTCTTTGCGAATCGAGAGCTTCTGCTGCTGAAAGCGCTGAATCTCTGCCTGTTGCGCAGGCGTCAATGCCACCCCGTCGCCACCCTGACCCGAACGCTCGAGCTGCGCAAGCTTTGCTTCGGTGGCACTCAACTGCTTCTCGAGTGCGTGTTCCTGCTCGGCGATGCGTTCATCGGCGCGGCGCATCAGGCCCTGCACGCGGGTGAAGGGCCGCTGGTACTGCGCCCGGCCGCGAATGCCGGCAAGCGCCGTGCTGCCGGTGAGATTCTCCACCGCATTCAGCAACAGGTCGCCAGTCCCGGCCCACGGTCGTGCGACTGTCTGGCCGAAGAACTCCTCGCTCTGCACCCACATCAGATCCGTCAGCATGTCGGTGTCGGCAACAATGATGACGTTGATCTGACCGGTGCCGCGCAGCGAAGCCCCGCTGCTCGCCGCCGTTGATGCAGCGCTTGAGGTCGCTTCGCCCCCGCGCGCACTGGCGGGCATGCCGCCAGGGAACGCCGTGCGCGCTTGCCCTTGTACGCGCGCCATGAGTGCCAGCCGACGCGTCCCAGGTGTGAAGCCATCGGTCAGGCTGGTGGGATCCATCAGGAACTTGAAGCGCTCGGCGTCCAGCAGCGCGGCATCTGTGCCGCTGCGCGCCAGCGCCGTGAAACGCGTGCTGGCCCCGCGGATCGGGATCAATGCGCCCGCACTGGCGAAATTGACGCGCTCCAGCTGTGCAGAAACGACGTCCGTGCGATCGACCGCAGCGCCATCAAGCGTCAGGATGCCCAGGTGACGGACCGGAGGACCCGATTCGCTCATCGTCACGGTCATCGCGTAGCGGGGATCAGCGACGACGTGCTTGCGGTCGTAGCGCACGCCCCACGCATGCAGCAGCGGAGCGAGGTCCGACGACAGGTCCTCGTCTGGGGACGCCTGCATTGGATTGCCGCGTGACTGGTGTTCGGCATGCGGGTCGACAAACAGCAGCAGCCTGCCACCACGCAGCACGAACTGATCGAGGTTGAACAACTCAACGGGTTGCAGATGCTGCGGGTGAATGAGCACCAGCACGTCAAGCTTTGCCAGGGCCACGGCGTCTGCAAGCGCTGGACGCTGTAGGTCGACCAGCTGTTGCAACTGGGCGATCGACGCCCATGCACCTGCTGGCTGCCCGGTTTGAAAATCGAACTGCCCGGCAACCTGCAGCTGGGTGACCAGACCAACGCTCGGTGGTTTGTCACGCCCGACTGAATAGATCAGCTTGGCGATGTCGTACTCGAGAAACTGCTCACGATTCGGCTGAAAGAACGGCACCACTTCCTGGCCGCCACGGCTGTTGCGACCGACCAGTCCGAGGTAGATCGCATCGCCCGCCGTGTTGGCCTGGATGGACTGGAGATTTGCCGCATCGGCGGCGTCCTGCGCTTCTGAAAATGGTGCGGGGTCGCGTTCTGTAATGCGCAGTTTGCCCCCTGACGCTGCCGCCATCTCATGCAGCAGATCGCGCACGTGGCCTGCGTAGTTGCGCAGGTCCGGCATGCCGCCGGTGATCTCGTCGGAAAAGTACAACGTCAGATCGACTGGCGTCGGCATGGACGAAAGCAAGCTCCGACTGCCGTCGGACAGTGTGTAGATCTGCCCTTGTGTGAGGTCGATGCGGTGACCTCGCAACAGCACGGCCAATGCGGGCGCAAGCACAACCGTGGCGAGCAACACCGCCACAAGACCGAGACTCGAGAACAGCCGACTATTCATCTTCAACCAGCCTTCTTCAGGTCAATGACAATGGCCGCAGCAAACAGCCAGCCAATGATGGTGAAGACGAAGAACAACAGGTCACGCAGATCGAGCACGCCCTTGGCAATCGCCTCGAAACGCGACAGAAAGCTCAAGCCCGCAAGCCCATCGATCAGCTCGGCCGATAGCGCGTCCTTCAGGAAATCGGTGACTGGGGTGAAGCCCGCAATGACGAACCCGAAGCCAAGCACAACAGTGCCGATGAATGCTAGTACCTGATTGCTGGTTGCCGCAGAGACACAGCTGCCGATGGCGAGAAATGCACCAGCCAGGACCCAGCTGCCCAGATAGCCTGCCAGGATGACGCCATTGTCCGGGTCACCCAGGTAGTTGACCGTGAGCCACATTGGAAACGTCAGCAACAGCGCGACCGCAATTACGAGCCAGGCAGCAAGGAATTTTCCAGCGACGGCCTGCGCCAGACTGACTGGCATTGTCAGCAGCAGCTCCAATGTGCCGGTGCGCCGTTCCTCTGCCCATAAACGCATGGAGATCGCAGAGACCAGAAACAGATACAACCACGGATGAAAGCCGAAGAATGGACCGAGGTCGGCCTGACCGCGTTCGAACCACTGCCCAAGGAAGAACGTAAACACACCATTCATCATCAGAAAGATGACGATGAACACGTAGGCCAAGGGCGTATTGAAGTAGCTCAGCAGCTCGCGCCGAACAATTGCGAATACCTGGTTCATGGTGGTCCTAGGCTTGGAGTGCGGCGGCAGGCGAGGGCTTGCGCGCGGCTGCGGGGGCATTGCTGTGGCCCATGGTCAGTGTGCGAAATACCTCGTCCAATCGACCTTGTTCAACCACCAGTCCGTCGAGCGACCAACGCCGTTCTGCTGCAAGCTGGCGGACCACTTCGAACAGTGACTTGCCATCTGAACGCGCCCGACCGCTGGGAAGCAATGTGATGCGCACACCCTGGGCAACAGCTTCCTGCTCCATGCTGCTGACGCCGTCGAGACTGGCCAGGACTTCAACGTCCTGCGGTTGCTGTTGTACAAGCAACGTCACCGCGCCGTGATAGCGCGACCGACTGGCCAGCGCCGCAGGTGTGCCGTCGGCCAGCAGTCGGCCTTCCCCGATGATCATGGCGCGTGAACACACTGCATCGACTTCTTCGAGAATGTGCGTCGACACAATGATGATGCGCCCCGGCGCGAGCTCGCGAATCAGCTCGCGCACCTCGTGCTTCTGATTGGGATCGAGGCCGTCGGTGGGTTCATCGAGAATGATGGCATCGGGTTCATGCAGGATGGCCTGCGCAATGCCAACGCGACGTCTGAAACCCTTCGACAGCGTTTCGATGCGCTGGTCGACCACGGCTCCGAGGCCAAGCCGTGCGACCACCGTGTCCATGCGCTGACGGGCGCGTGCTGGCGCCAGCTGCCGCATGCGCGCGCAGAACTGCAGGAGCTGCCGCGGCGTCATGTCGCCGTACAGCGGTGCGCCTTCGGGCAGATAGCCGATGCGCTGACGGCAGCGCTTTGGATCGCGCTGCACGTCGATGCCAAATATCTCGACGTGCCCGGAGGTGGGTGCAATGAAGCCCGTGATCAGCTTCATTGTGGTTGTCTTGCCCGCCCCGTTTGGCCCAAGGAAGCCAAGCACTTCGCCAGCCTGCACACTGAAGTTCAGCCCGTTGACGGCAGTCAAGGCGCCGAAACGGCGGATCAGATCGCTGACGACAATCATGTGGATGGCAACTCAAGGTTCGGCAACGGAATGGCGATCAGGCACGGCGCCGCGGCCACTCTGACGCGGCCGCACTGACGCGGCCGCACTATAGAGGCCGGCTTTCCGCATTATCAACGCGACCTGCTGCCCGCGTGGGACTCACAGGCACCCATGGAGCCATTGGGCGGGCCGCCTCACGGATGCAGAGTCCTGAATCACGCCTCGCATTGGAGTTTCGCTTCGGCACATGGAGATGCCGAGGCTGGAACCCGCTTGCGCTGGTCGTCGGCCGCGCGATCCGTCGCGTACTGATTTCGTCGCTGGCTTTATCCGTGATCCGCGGCTTGCAAGGACTGCTGGATGCCCTGCGAACTCCTTCCTGTCCCCCCAGCAGGGTGTAGACCGACGCATGCGGCCGCGGAGTCGAAGCAGCCGCCCTGGCGGCCAGATGCGGCAGCAACGATCGCGCGGATTGGCGTGTGTCTGGCCGCGCTTGCGCTCTGTCCCATGCCCGCGATGTGCGCGCCTGGACAGGGCACCATTGCTGCAGGCTGCGGGGGCCTTCAGACCACGCCTACGCCGTCGACCGAGGCGCATTTCATCGTGACGGCGTTCGCAATCGAAGGCGATGACCCGCTGACCGAGCAGGACACCCAGACCCTGCTTGCGCCCTACCTGGGTGAGCACGAAGGTTTCCTGGGTCTGCAGGGTGCCGCCGAGTCGCTGGAAGAACTGCTGCGCGAGCGTGGATATGCCTTTCACCGCGTCACGATTCCGCTACAGCGCATCAGCAGCGGACGCATCCGCTTTGTCATTCGAGCGTATCGAATTGCCAGCATCAACATTGAAGGGGCGGAGCGCGCCGGCGACGCAACAGTACTTGCCAGCGTGCCTGCCCTGGTGGAGGGTCAGACCCCCAACAGCCGCGCGCTGGGTCGCAGCCTCGAACTGGCCGACACGCACCCGACGCGTCGTGTCGGCATCACAGTGGAGAAGGCCGCGCGACCGGGTTACCTCGATGCGACGCTGAAGGTGCAGGAGCAATCGCCGCAGCAGTTCTTCAGCAACTTCAACAACCGGGGTTCGCAGGACACCGGCATCAGCCGATTGGCGATCGGTTTTGCGCAGAGCAACCTGTTCAACCGCGACCACAGCGTGACACTGACCTACACCACATCGCCGGGTCATCGGGACGACGTTGCCCAGTACGGTTTGAACTACAGCATTCCGTTCTACTCGGTCGGCGGCGCGCGCTCGGCGTTCTCCAGCTATTCCGATGTCGACTCCGGGACGATAGCCGAATTCTTCCAGGTGAGCGGCAATTTCCAGGTGAGCGGCAAAGGAAAGTTCGCCGGCCTGCGCTACGTTCAACGGCTGCTCCCGATCGGCAAGTTCCGCCGTCAGGCAGAGCTGTCGGTTGAAGACCGTCTGTTTGACAACAACGTCGACTTTCGTGGGCGCGCCATCGGCGTCGACGTACGCAGCCGCCGGCTCAGCCTTCGCTACAGTGGCGAATGGGTCCATCCCAACAGCAATCTCGGTTTCTACGTGGCTGCGGCAGCCAACCTGAGTGGTGGCAACAACAACACGACCAGTGACTACGAACGTTCTCGGCTTGGCGCCGACACCGACTGGCGCGTGCTGCGCTATGGCGCGAATGCAGACTGTTCGTTCAGTAACCGCTGGTTGCTGCGCGCACGTTTCAATGGTCAATACAGCGCAGACCCGCTGATCTCCGGCGAGCAGCTTGGCTTCGGCGGTTCGGATTCCCTGCGTGGCTACGAAGAGCGTGTGCTGGCAGCCGACCGCGGGGTACAACTCAGCGTTGAAGCCTGGGCGCCGCCGATTGCCGAAGGTTTGACGCTGCTGTCGTTTGTGGACACTGCCTACGGCAAGCGCGAACAGGCGCAGGCCGGTGAGGCGCGCGCTCTGACGCTGGCGTGGGCCGCGCGCTCAAGAAGGGCGACTGGATCTGCGAAGGTGAGGCGCTGCGAACCGATGCTGCTGCGCGCATGCAGATCACATTCAACGACGGCGGCCGACCGGCGCTGCGGCCATCGACGAAGCTCTACGTCGAGGCCTATCACGCAGCTGACAGCAGCCGCACTGATCAGATTGCGTTTCGCCTGGAACGCGGCGGCTTCCGCACGGCTACCGGGCGTATCGGACGAAGCAACCGCACGGCCTATCGATTCGCAACGCCGCAAGCCGTGATCGGAATTCGCGGCACCGACTGGGGCGCGGTACTGGTGGATGCTGATGGCGATGATGGCGACGACGCCGACAGCGTCGGTGACGAGCAACTGAACATCGGCGTGATCGACGGTGGTATCACCGTGACCAATGCAGGCGGCAGTGTGGAGCTCGGCGACGACGCATCGTTCAGCTTTGCAGTGGTTGAAAGCTTCGATTCACCACCGATGCCGCAAGCTGAACCGCCGGCCGGACTTGGCACAACGCGGTCCACGCCACTACTGGAAAGCACAGATGTCGACGCAGCTGCAGAGTCAGGCGACGGCGCTGCCGCAACCGAACAATCCCCAGAGGATGCAGCGGCTGACGATACAGCCGCTGACGACACGGCGGATGTCGACGATGCAGCGGAGGGCAAACCTTCGGACGATGCTGATGCTTCGTCTGACGCAACTGCTGCGGCCGGAACAAGCGGCGATGCGGCCGCTGACACCGCGCCGCTGCTGGAACTCGGTGACCCGGAGGCCGGCGACACTGACGTCGTGTTCGAGTACAGCAACCGCTGCTTCTGGCGTTCGGCTTCTGAACGCTGCGCACGTGGTTGCCTGAGTCGTTGCGTGACGGCCGCTTGTTCGCTACCGCTGAACACATGTGAACGCGCCTTTACAACGTTGGCACAGCCTGCGCACAGCGTTTCGCTGCACCGTCCCCTAGCCTCCCCAACAAGTTCTCCAATGGCGTGTTGCCCACGGGGATCAGGCGATCAAGCCCCCATTTTTGGATGGAGACACAACATGCTGGTGCTCACACGACGTGTAGGCGAGTCGATCATGGTGAACGACCTGATCGAAGTGAAAGTCCTGCGCATCAAAGGCAAACAGGTCCACATTGGCATTGATGCGCCGAGCTCGACGGCCGTGCATCATAAAGAGGTCTGGGCGCGCATCCAGGGCAACGGCGCGCTTGCCGCGAATGAGCCGCAAGTAGACGTATTGGATGAAGATGAAGACGTAGACATAGACGCAGACGCGCGGGACGCAGTCCGGTCAGACAGCTGATCCATGTCTGATGCTTGTTGACCTCTGTGCCAGCAGGACTGCGACTAGCCGGCATGCACACCGTCACTGTCAGGCGCTTCCAGTGCAGCGGGACGCAGCAGAAACGCGGGACGCTCGCAGATCGCATACGGATGCACCGTGTGCGCAGCCAATGCTACCCGCGACGGCCGCAAGCCCTCGAGGCGTTCGCGCCGACTCTGTTCGGCTGAAGGCAGCAGCAGCAGCGAATCGAGTTCGGACCACAGCGGACTTATGACCTGCAGACCGGTAAAGCTGATCCGGCTCTCCGCACCCTGGCGAAACCGGTTGACCTCGATCCCTGTCACCTCCGCCCAGTGACTGAATTCCAGCGGTTCACCGGCCGCAAACAGGATCGCGACCCGCAGCCCGTGCGCCTGCGCGGCCAGTACCCGCTCCTGCGCGATGAACCAGGGGTGATTGTCCTTGAAGGCGCCGCCATCGCCGACATCGAGCAATGCCTTCAGCGCCGTCTCGCTCACGCGCGTACAGAAGCAGTAGGGCGCAAAACCTGCGCTGACCTCAGACATGGGCACCTCGGGATTCCGGCCTCGCGCACCAGCGTGCGCAGTCTGGCGATCATGCCGCGTGTTGGGCCTCAAGTGCAGACGAGCCGCGGCGAACGCCGGTCGCGCCCGCAGCGGAGCCACGGCGCGCCGCCAGCTAACCCCGCTGCGGCGCCACGACTACTGTTTGTTCATCCAGTTGTGGTCAGATAGGACTGAACCAAGTGTTGGTCACCAGCGTCGATGATCGATACGCGTCCCTACTACCTGCAGAACTTCGAACGCCTCACCACCCACGCGACCACCCTGTACGCGGACCTGCTGAGCGGCGAAGAGTCTGCTCGTCTGGCGCAGTTCCAGCGCCTCCCCGAACCGTCGCGCAATCTGTTCGTGCGCGTGCTGACGCGAAGCGCCCCGCAGCCACGCAGCGATAGAGGGTTCCACGGCCACAAGTGGCTGCGCAGCGACAAGCTGGTCTACACCGAAGTTGGCGACTGCATGACGGCCGCCCAGCCATTGATCGCCCATGGCTTCATCCGTTGCGATGCGGCGATCGACGCGGCGACCTTGTTGACTCTTATGACCGACGCCGAGTTGCGCCCGCTCGCCGCGGGGCTGGGCATTGCCAGAACGCTGGCCGCTGCCGCGCGCCGCGCCGCCATCGATGCTCTGCTGCCCGACTTCATGTTGCGCGCCTGGCTGCGGCAGTACTTTCTCTGGCTGCGTCCCGCGAACACGCAGTGGATCGACACGTTGATGCTGCTGTACTTCGGCAACCGCCGACAGGACCTGAGTACGTTCGTTGTCGCCGAGCTCGGTCATGTGCGTTACGAGGTGGTGCCTTACGAAAGCCAGCGACCCTTCTCGGACCGCGCGGATTTCGAGTGTTTTCGCACGCTGCTCGATCTGCGCCAGTCGGCGCGCGTCAGTGCCTGGCGTGGCAACACACGCGCCCTGCTGTCTGTCAGCAACGCTGTGCTGGAGGCGCCGGACCATGTACTGCTGCCGGGTCGACGCGACCGCATGCTGGTGTTGTTGGCCGAGACGTTCAGCAAGCTGGGCCTCTACCAATCCGGCATTGCGGTGTGCAGCGCAGCGGACAGCCCTGAAGCCCAACGACGGATGTCATTGCTGCGTATGCGCGTGCCATCGGTGCTGCGGAGCGCTGAGGTCGGCGATGGCCACGAACAAAGCCCCGCGGTCAGCCCCATCCGCAGGAAAGCGGCACTGTTCCGCCCGCCTGAGCGCAGTTTCAGCCTCGCCTGGCGGCCGGGCGAAGTGGAAGCCCAGACACTCGCAGTGCTGACCGGACAAGGTTACCGAGGCGCGCATCTGGAGAACGCGTTCCCCACGGCGCTGTTCGGCCTGCTGTGCTGGGATGTTGTGTTTGCGGCGCTGCCGGGTGCGTTCTTCAACGCCTACCAGATCGGCCCCGCCGACCTCGACAGCGCCGACTTCCACGCGCGCCGCTTTGAGCGCTTCAAGTCGCGCATCGACGCCATACGCAATGGCTCGGAGGACTGGCGACAACGGGCCGCGAGTACACACCTGCACAAGCACGGCATTGCCAACCCGTTTGTGCACTGGCGCGACATCGACTGGCCGCTGTTCTTCGATCTTTGCGCCGGGTTGCGCGACGAAGCCGCGGCAATGATCTGCGAGCACATTGCGCTGGATCCGCGCCGTCATCGCGTGGGTTTTCCCGATCTCAGCCTGCGCCAGGCCGATGCGCCGACCGTGTTCTGCGAAGTGAAATCACCGAACGATCAGCTGCACCCGGCCCAGCGGCGCTGGCTGCAGCAGTTGGATCAGGTCGGCCACCACGCCTGGGTGGCACGCATTCTCGCGGCCCCAGATTTGGAGAGAGATTTGGACACAGATTCGGATGCAGATTCGGACGCACGCGCGTGAAGCCGTTGCGCATCAGCGTGCGACGGATGGCCGAAACGTTGTTCAGAACAGGCGATCTGCACTTCATGTACGACGCTGCGGTACTGCCAGGTGAGGGCGTTGCGGCACATCAGACGCTTGCGCGGCGCCTCGGCGGCAGCACGGAAGTGCAGGTATCGTACCGGTTCGAGCACATAGGCTATCGGCTGCAGCTGCGCGGACGGATTGACCTGCTGCAGGACAAC
>CAMAVY010000149.1 GCA_945861675.1 Klebsiella pneumoniae
ATCCCAGCGTGCGATTACCGCGCTGTCTGGCCTTGCTCAGCGCCTGTTCTTTGAACGCTGGAGAATGAGGGGTTCCTTGCATATCGTGTCACTCCTGTGCGGTTCATCCGCGTGAAGGGAGAGGCGACAACTAGTCTGAGGCCGGGGGAACACGGAGCACCCTGCAATGACAGTCGGTCCGCGCGAGACGGCAGGCGGCAAGCCCTGCCAGCTGCACTACTTCACGGGCAAGGTGCTGGCCACCCAAAAGCAGAAGGAAACCCAGGTTTCCAGCCATCAGGGCGGCACTCAGGGCAATCCCACGCTGAACATCAGCTCCACCACTGTCGATCACCACGAGTTCTTCCTGCAGGACGCCGCCGGCGCCGAACGCAGCTTCAAGATGACCGATCTCGACTTCCCCTGTCGTGAAGGGCAGACCGTATCGGTGGTCTGGGCGATTCCTGAAGGCGTAGAAGAGGGGCCCTACCTCAGCGCACGCAATCACAACACCAACGATCGCGTGGTGGTGCATCCGAACCGCATTGCCTCTGTATTCGCCAAACCGGCATGGATGAGCTGGGTGGCCGCGCTGGGATGCCTGATCGTCATTGGCGCGATCGTGAACTGGATCGTCGGCATCATTGCGGTACTCGTGCCCTTTTTCTTCTTTCGCTGGCAGTCGCGACAGGCCGCGAAGGCGCTGCCCGCCGGCGCTGCATTCTCGCAATTGGAGCAGCAACTCGCCGCCGTCGGCCCCTTGCCCGCGTAACGATGGTCGACCTGTCCTGTGCGCAAGCGCGCAGCGATCCGTCCTGATCCAGCTTCAGCAGCGAATGCATCAGCGGGACCCCAAATGCTGCGTTTGCGCGGCTGTGGCGTGCGCGCGCGTGGCTGTGGTCGCCGCGCGACACTGCGTCGCAATCATCTCGCCGGATCAGTCACGCAAGACCTGGCGACATCATCACGTTCCTGGAAGATTCGTCGCTGCGGCGCATCCTGGTCGCATCTGTCCTTCGCAAAGCGGCCGTAGTCCGGTTGACCGTGCAGCGCCCAGCGTTCGGCAAACGGGCTTGCGGTCGCAACAACAACCAGGAGCAACGACGATGTCCAGTACTCATGTCGAACAAGCGCAACGCAGTCTGCACAGCGATTCGGTTCAACTTCTGAGTGACGCAGAGCTTGATGCGTGCTCAGGCGGTGTGGACTGCGCTACGGCCACTGCCGTGGCCCGCGCGTACAACGCCGCCAGCATGGCGATGCAGAGCGTGAATCAGCGAACGGTCGCCATATATTTCGCCGCCACTGCGACCACCGTGACGCAGGGCCGCTGCAGCTGACGAGGAGACGGATATCGACACTCGGACATGTGCGGCGCCGGTCACGCGGGTGTTCTGCACGCAAAAAACACGAGCAACGGCACCATGAGCAACGAAACGAAACTGCAACAGCACGCGTTTCTGGCGCAAGCCGAAGGCCGCGCAGCCCAGGCGCTTGGGGTGCTGGAAGGCGGCTGCGGCTGACGCGCATCGCGCTCAGAACGTTCGCACCTCGGGCACATCTGCGCGCCGACGATCGAGTGCCTCCGCGTGCTGCAGCGCGACCTCGGGTGGCAGCGTGTCGGGGCTGCCGGGTGTGAACTTCGGTGGCGAGTAGTAGCCCAGACCGTAGTTCGCCATCGTGTAGCCGATGAGTGCCTGCAGTTCAGGCACTAACGCGCGTGCGTATTCGAGAGGACATGCCAGGTACTGGTTCTCCTCATGGCGCAGCCACGCGTTCGCGTAGTTGATGTTCATCGCGATGCGATCGTTCTGCGCACGGTTCTCGCCGCCGCTGTGCACCACACTGCCGGAGTACACGAGCACGGGGCCGCGACGCATCACGGCCTGCGTGATCTCGTGCGGTTCGGCCACGCGTTGCCAATCCCACAGGTGACTGCCGGGCACCACGCGTGTGGCGCCGTTCTGCTCAGTGAATTCGGTGAGCGCCCAGATCGTGTTGAGTTCAGGCTCGACCTCGCGCGGCAGCCCCTGGCCCCAGATGAAGCGGTCGCGATGCAGGGCCTGCGCGCCCTGGCCCGGCAACAGGCGGATGACCTGCGTTAGGCTCAGCTGAATCTTGTCGGTGAATCGCGCGAGGAATGCGCCTGCGATCGCGAGCAGGCGCGCATCGACCACGAGTTCGCGCACCGCTTCCGACTTCACCAGCAGCCCGCCGGTACGTGTAGTGCGTTCGCCCGCGAAATCGTCGCCCACCGGCGCCGCGTAACGCACGTAGGGTTCGAGTTCGGCGACGACGTGCTCGACGCGCGTCGCATCGAGCACGTCGTCGAGGATGACGGCGCCGTCGCGCTGCATATGCACCAACACCTGCTCGGATGTTGCGTCGTTGGCCAGATGGGTGAGCGCAGGCGAGCGCTGCTTCATGGGCGGCGCCTCAACAGGTGAATGGGTCAATGGTGTGCGGCCGCGCCTGAGCGTCCAAGCTGCGCAAGCTCTTCGACGATGTCGTCGACTTCATGCAGCAGCGACAGATGACCGTGCTGCTCGAACAGATGCGCACGCGCGTGCGGGAGCTGCGACAACAGCCAACGGCTGTGCGACTGCGGCACGTTCACATCGAGCGCGCCGTGCCAGACAGACGTGGGGCAACGGATGTCGGCGACGTTGAAGCCAGGGGCGGCAACGAACGCCAGCGAGTCTTCCAGATAGCCCTGCGGACCCGTCGCGAACGCGCGCCTGAGCATCATCGTCAGCATCTGCGCGAGCTCGCCGGTGCAGGCGGCGGCATCCACCGGCGGCATCGTCGTTTGCGCGAGGTGCATCATGGTCGCGACGCTCAGGCTGCCCATCGCCGCCATCTGCATCTCGCCGAACGGTGCGAGTGCTTCGATGCCGCGCTCGGCGGCGTCGAACCACACCGAGTTGGACTCGGACATGCCTTCGCCGAGATTCAATGCGCGGAAGCCCGGCGCGAGGCCGCACACGTCTGCGATGGCGCGGCAACGTGCGGGCAGCAGCGCCGCGCAGGCGAGCACGTGCGGCCCGCCACCGGAGATACCGAGCGATACGAACTCATCGATGCCGAGCGCATCGAGCAGCGCAGCTGTGTGGTGCGCGGCGTCGGCGATGCGCCGTCCCTGATGGGGATCGGACTGCCCATAGCCCGGTCGGCTGTAGGCGATGAGATCGAGGCCATTGCGTTCGGCTGCGGCGTTCAGGCGCGACCACCCCGCTGCGGCATTGGGAGTACCCGCGTGTACGACGAGGGCAGTGCTGCCGTGGCGCGGCCCGGCATGCGGGGAACGCAGGTACTCGAGCCGCCGGCCGTCGGGCAACGTGACAAAAGAGAATTCGTCCGCCATCTCTGCACCGCCGCCCGCCATTGTGAACGCCCGATATTGGGATGAGGCTTCGCTGTAAACAAGCCGCAGGCTGCGTGTGCGCTGCATCCAAGTCTCGCGTGTTCAGCACGCGCGAAGATGGGCTCGACTGGCTCACCGGCGGGCCAGCGTCTACCGCTACTCACTGACGCGGCGTGTCGCCCGCCTTCTCCATCGCCCGCGCATAGGCCGGCCGGCCGAGCACTCGCTGCACGTAGGCTTCGAGCAATGGCGTCTTCGGCAGTGTCGGCCCACCCATGAACATGGCGAACGTGGTGCCCACCAGCACGTCGACCGCCGAGAACGCATCGCCAAGCATGTACGGCCCGCGCTCGAGCGTGGCAACGATGTGTGCCAGCACCTCGGCAACGGGCGGCCAACCTGGCGCGACACGCGGTAGCTCGACATTGAAGAACGCCATCACCCACGCAGGCTCCATCACACCGCAGTAGTAGGCAAGCCAGGACAGATACGCGCCGCGCTGCGCCTCACCCGGCAATGGCCCGAGTTTGTTCTGCGGAAACTTGTCGGTGAGATACAGCGCGATGGCCGAGGATTCGAAGACCAGCGCACCGTCATCCAACAGTGCAGGGAATTTCTTGTGCGGATGCGGGTTCGCCGGGTCGCCCATATCGCCAAGCGTGCGCAGCTCGTAGGGCGCGCCGAGTTCTTCCAGCAGAAATACGAAGCGCGATGAGCGTGTGTTGGGGTGATGAATCAACATGACCATGGCAGGTTCCTCTGCGTTGTGTGAACGGATTTGTTATGCATTGAGCTGTGCCATCGACAGCATGGAGTCGGGCGAAGCATGCAACGAGCCTAACCGGGCGCACTTGCCAGCATGGTGTCAGTAGAGAAAACGGGGCAGCGAAGAGGGCGCGCTGCAACTGCTGGCCAAAGCGATTGCATCGGCCACATTTGCTCGAGCGCGCACGAACACGGTGATTCATTGCTGCCAACACCTACATCGCGCCGCACTTCTGCTACCGCATTGACATCCTGGGTGGGATGGAGGCCCTCGTGTGGTTGCGCCTCACGCTCGTGCGTATGCTCGGGCGCGATACATCGCTGCACACCGAGGCAAGTCAGATGAATGATCACAACGCGTATCTTCCTGGCCGTCTCGCCAGTCCATTGGTGACGCTTGAGACGGACGCGCGTGCCGATCCACGCATCGTCGCGGCGATCAAGGCCGCAGGCGGATTTGCGCCAGGCGTCAGCGCGATTCGCCCCGACGCAACCTATGAAGAGTGCCTCGATTTTTGCCGGGCCTTCGAAGACGCGGGCTCGGTCAATCACAAAGCACTGCTCGATGCCCTGCCAATACTCGACACGGTGCACAGGTCCACCGAGACCATCGCGGGTATCGACGGCAATCGCATCACGCTCTACGTGCATCGGCCAAAGAGTGCTCCGCGCCGTATGCCGTGTGTCGTACACCTGCATGGCGGTGGCATGGTGCTGGCCACGGCGGCCGATCCGAATTACGTGCGCTGGCGCGATAACCTCGCCCACGCGGGCGTACTTGCGGTGGGTGTCGAGTTTCGCAACGGCGGCGGCCGGTTGGGCAATCATCCATTTCCCGCCGGCCTGAACGATTGTGCCGCCGCCGTGCAGTGGACGCATGTGAACCGCGATGCGCTCGGTATCTCGAATATTGTGATCTCGGGCGAGTCGGGCGGCGGCAACCTGTCGATTGCCACTGCCCTCAAGGCAAATCGCGAAGGTTGGGTGGCACAGATCAGCGGCGTGTTCTCAATGTGTCCGTACATCTCGGGCGCCTACGCCAGTCCTCCACCTCAGCTGTTGTCACTGTTCGAGAACGATGGCTACGTGATCGATTGCGCGCTGATGGCCGTGCTGACGCGCGTCTACGATCCGACGGGCGCCCATGCCAACAATCCGTTGGCGTGGCCGCTGGTTGCGCAACCCGCTGAGTTGCAGGGCCTGCCACCGCATGTCATTTCCGTGAATGAACTGGATCCGCTGCGCGACGAAGGGTTGGCGTTCTATCGAAAGCTCGTGCGAGCCGGCGTTTCCGCGGTGGCGCAAACGCTGCACGGCACGACGCACGGCGGCGACATGGTCTTTGCTGACATCACGCCCGAGGTGTACCAGCACACGCTGCGGTCGCTATGCAGCTTCGCCGCATCTTGTGCGTAGTCTCACGGGCGTAATCTTCCAGCCGTCCTGCGCGCATGCGGGAAGCTCATCTCAAGTAGAGCGTCCCTAGCCAATCGCCTTGGCCACCCGCAGCGCCGCGATCTCCGCTTCACCAAAGCCAAGCTCCCGCAGCACTTCGCTGCCGTGTTCGCCTACATCAGGCGCCGCGTGATGAAAGCGCTCGGGAAACAACCATCCCTTGCCCAGGTTAGCTCTGGCTTGTACATAGAAACGACGGGGGTTAACGTCGCGGCATGTCTGCACCAATCATCACAGTCACGAAAGAAATCATGGGCGGCACGCCTGTGTTTGCGGGGACACGCGTCCCCGTTCAAACGCTGCTCGACTATCTTGAGTCCGGCGACGGCATAGATGATTTCCTGGGTGGTTTTCCATCAGTCAGCCGCGCCGCGGTCATCGCTTTTCTGGAGCATGCGACGACACTCGCTGTCGCTAACGCTGTGTGAAGGTGTTGCTCGACGAGTGCGTCGATAGTCGGCTCGCGCGGCACATCACTGGCTTTGCGACAAGCACCGTTCACGATTTGGGTTGGTCAGGCATCACCAACGGAAAGCTACTCACGCTTGCGCAAACGCAGTTCGATGTGCTGGTTACTGTCGATCGGAACCTCTCCTTTCAACAGCATCTTCCCAAGTACTCGATTGCAGTCGTGCTGATCCATTCGCGACGTAGTCGCCTGGACGATCTGATCGCCCTCGTACCTGAAATCGTCGCGGCGATATCTACTGCGGCGGTCGGTGCTGTTACACACGTTGGCAACTGACAGAGGCTGCAAAAGAACTCGCCCACCGAATGCGCCCAGCATCTCGTTCAGCAACCACACGAACTCCAGCGGCCCATCCGCGTGTAGAGCCACCGGCGTAGGTGCGAGGGTCCCTGTCTGTGCTGGGGCGGTGTACAAACGGCACGCATTGCGTTGAGTCGTCGGATGAAGCCATATCGCTGGAGCCCGGAGAAGAACCAGCAGCTCAAGGCTGAGCGCGAAATGTCCTTTGAGCGTGTGGTCGTTGCAATCGATTCGAACGGACTCCTTGATATTCTCGCCCATCAAAGTCCTGCGAAGTATCCGCGGCAACGCATTCTGGTTGTGGCTTTCGACGGCTACGTCCAGTTGGTGCCGTTTGTTGAAGAGGAAGGGTATTACTTTCTCAAGACCATCATTCCCAGCCGCAAAGCTGCGCGGGAGTATCTGAAGAAAGGTGCATCTGATGAAGCTTGATCACGAAGAGCTGGAGCTGCTTCAAGACTTTGACAGCGGAAAGCTGAAGTCTGTCGCTACAAAGAGCGCGCTCGCCAAGTTCAAAGCAGCCGCTCGGGCAATGGCAACCAAGGACAAGCGAGTGAATATCCGTCTTTCCTCGGGAGATCTCAGCGACATTCAAGTTAGAGCGCTTCAGGAGGGAGTGCCCTACCAAACGTTGATCGCCAGCGTGCTCCACAAGTACGTTACTGGTCGTCTTGCAGAGCCGGTCGAGGGTACGTTGGCGAAATCGCAAGAGCACACTACGAAGCGTCGCCGTCGTTCCGCAAGCTGAACTGCATGATGAGGCCGGCTGAACAAATCCTTGAGCTAACGCGGGACCTGAACGTGCGTCGCGTCATGCGCCTACGTGTAATTCGCCGGCCCATGTGCCGCTGCCGTTCCCACGCAGATCCCGCCACACCCAGTAGCGTGTCTGTAGCTCAGGCAGCGCTTCTTTAGCCAATCGCCCTGGCCGCCTGCAGCGCCGCGATCTCCTTATCGTCAAAGCCAAGCTCGCGCAGCACTTCGCTGCCGTGTTCGCCCACATCAGGCGCTGCGTGATGAAAGCGCTCGGGAAACGGATGGCTGGACAGGTTCACCGGTGAACGCACCAGATTGATGTCACCGAGCCGCGGGTGTGCTGCAGGCCGCGTCATGCGCAGGTGTTGCACCTGTTCGTCTTCGAAGGCCTGACCGATGTTGTGGATCGGTCCGCAGGGCACGCCGACCGCGTTGAGGCGCTCAACCAATTCGGGCGTTGTGAAGCGACGCGAGACCGCATTCATGTCGGCATTCAGCTGTTCGCGATTGCGTGCACGCAGCCGACCATCGGCATAGCGCGGATCGTTGGCGAGGTGGTTTGCGTTCAGTGTGTTGCAGAAGTTCGTCCACATCTTGCCGCTGCTGGCGGCGATGTTGACCAGGCCATCGCTGGCTTCGAACGTGCCCATGGGCACCTGCGTGGGATGGAAGTTGCCTTGCTGATCCGGGATCTCGCCGCTCATGGTGTAGCGCGCGCCTTGAAAGTCGAGCTTGCTGAGCATGGCTTCGAGTAACGACGTATGTACCCACTGACCTTCACCTGTGTGTTCGCGCTGCAGCAGCGCCAGCAGAATGCCCTGGCCGAGGAACATCCCCGCGCTGGTGTCGGAGATCGCAACGCCGACGCGCATGGGGCCGTGGCCTGGTTCGCCGGTGATCGACATCAGGCCGCTGGTGCCCTGGATGATCTGATCGACACCGGGGCGCAGGCTGTATGGCCCGTCCTGGCCGAAGCCCGAGATGCTGGCCAGGATGATGCGTGCGTTGACCGCTTTCAGGCTTGCGTAGTCGATGCCAAGCCGCGTCTTCACGTCTGCGCGAAAGTTCTCGACGACTACATCGGCCTTGCCCACGAGCCGACGAAACAACGCGGCACCTGCGCTGCTCTTCAGATCGATGGCAAGGCTGCGCTTGTTGCGATGCAGGTTCTGTTCGTCGGCGCCGTTGCGTGCGCCGGTGACCGAGTTGCCTGCTGTGTCTGATGCGGGCGGCTCGATGCGGATGACGTCCGCGCCCCAGTCTGCCAGCAGGCGAACGGCCACCGGGCCCGCGCGCGCAATGGTGAGGTCCAGTACGCGATAGCGCGCCAGCGGCAGGTTGTTGGTCATGTGAGAACGCCTGCGTTGCGAAGCGCGTCGATCTTTTGTGCGCTGTAGCCAAGAATGTTCTGCAGCACTTCATCCGTGTGTTGGCCGAGTGTGGGCGCGGCGCGCACTGGCCCGCAGATGGCGCCCGCGAAATGCGTTGCCAGCCCATCGAACGCGCAATTGCCCAACACCGGATGTGGCAGCGCAACGAAATGGCCGCGGTGGTTCAGCTGCGCGTCCAGGTACAGGTCCGCCGGCCTGCGCACCGCCTCCGCCGGCACACCGCACTGGCGCAGCTGCTCGGCTGCGGCGAAGGCGTCTTTGTCGGCGCACCACTGGCGAATCGCACGGTCGATGCGTTCGGCTTCCATTCGACGGAGTGCTTCCGAATCGTAGTGCTCGTGCTGCAGATTCTGATCGGCGAGCACGCTGGCCAATGCGCGCCATTGCGCCGTTGTTGTGATCGACAGGGCCAGGTAGCGCTCCGTGCCCGCGCACGCGTACACCCCGTGTGGGCTTTCGAACATGGAGTAATGGCCGGGCGCGGGCGCATCACGCGAATGCTCGGCGCAATCCAGCAGCAGCGGTTCGATGAACTGAATGCCTGCCTCGATCTGCGACAGGTCGATGTACTGGCCCTGGCCCGTGTCGGCGCGATGATGAAGTGCTGCTACAAGCGCGCTGATGCCGAAGCGTGGCGCGATGAAGTCGGTGTATGCGCCCCAGGGTCCGGCCGGCGCACGGTCTGGCCAGCCTGTGATGGCGACGATGCCGGCCAGTGCAGCGCCCTGACCGCCGAAGCCGGAGTAACGATTCTCCGGGCCGGTCTGCCCACGCATGCAGGTTGACACCATGACCAGATCGCTTCGATGCGCACTCAGTGTCGGGTAGTCGAGACCCAGGCGGGCCATGGTGCCCGGCGTGAAACTCTCAACGATCACGTCGGCCCAGTCCGCCAGCTGGCGGGCAATGCTGCGGCCCTGCTCGCCGCTCATGTCCAGCGCCATGCCCAACTTGTTGGTGTTGAAGTTGGCCATGAAGTGCGAACGATCGAGCCCGCGCTCGTTGTGCAGAAATGGCGGCAGATTGCGCAAAACGTCGGGACGCTTCGCAGACTCAACGTGCACGACGGTGGCGCCATGGTCCGCCAGTGCTTTGCTGATGATCGGGCCGACACCGACCCAGGCGAAATCCGCAACCTTCAGGCCGGCGAATGCAGCGGAAGCCGTGCGCGTTGCAGGGTTCGACGCGGGCATCGCGCGGCGGCCCGCGCTGCTGAGAAAGGCGGGCGGCACGCTGGAGGATGCCGGCGCCGGCCGTGTGGCATCGATCGGCGTCGCCGACAGCTTCGCAAAGGGGCCAGGATGAGTTCGACCATCGATGTGCTGCCAGAAATCGCGAGCCGCAAGCTGCGGGTCGGAAAGCAGCTCCCCAGGGCGCTGAATATTGGCAATCAGAATGCCTTCTTCTACAGCCAGCGCCTGCAGTTGGCGCTTGCTCCTGACTGCCGCCCACTCTGCGATGCGCTGCAGCGCAAGATTGGCGATGGCAGCCGGGATGCGCCCCTCACGCAGTGGCGCAAGCCACTGGGTGAAGTCCACCTGCGCCAGCACGGAATCGTCGGGCGCGTCCGGGTGCACGCTGCGGCGGTGTTCCAGCGCGTGGTGCAGCAGGCGCGCCATAGTCTTCTCGCTGATGCCCGGCACGGTCAGACCCACCAGCACGTGCCCATCGGCGCAGAGCAATGAACGCGGTAGCCGCACGCCGGGTCCCGCTTCTGCAGGTGTTGCGCGCAGCGCGCCGGTACCGGGTGCGTCTGCCCCGGTCAGCGGCATGTAGCCGGTGGCATTCATCAACGTCCAGACCATGGCTTGCTGTGCGGATAGGTCGAGATGCTGGCCAAGGCCATGCGCGCGCCGCGCGTAGAGCGCAATCAGTGCATCAGCAGCGGCCTGCACACCGGCATGGAAATACGCTTGTGGAAAGCCGATGGGCACCGGCGGGCGATCGCCGTCGCCCTGTAGTCCCAGCAGGCCGCCGGCGGCCTCAAGCGTCAGGTTGGTGGCTGGCGCGTCGACCTTGGGACCGGTGCGGCCGAACGCCGTGACCGACACGTGCACCAGGTGCGGGTGGCGCGCAGCGATGGACGCTGCGGTCAGCCCTGCTGCGCGCGCCTCGGCGTTGCTGAAGCTCTCGATCAGAATGTCGGCTTCGCTGAGCAACGTGTGCAGCTGGGCCTGGTTGCGGGCATCTGTGACGTCCAATGTGGCGGCGCGTTTACCGCGCGCAACCGCGGCCCAGTACAACGACGGGCACAACGAGGTTGTGTTGTCGCGCGCAAAGGGCGGCAGGCGTCGTGCGGCTGCGCCGTCAGCAGGTTCCAGCTTCAAAACATCGGCGCCGAGATCCGCGAGCACGCGCCCGGCCAGTTCGGCCATGGGCGTGGCGAGGTCCAGCACGCGGACGCCGGCCAGGGCGCCGTGTGAGTGCTCGTCCAAGGATGCAGGCCCAAACGATGCCGGGCCCAACGATGTCGGGTCAGTCGTGTTCGCGGCGATGCTGATCGGCGCCGCAGGTGTATTGCTGAACTGCTCCGACATTCCGCCCTCTTCTGGCTGAGTGTGGCTGTGTGGGTCCGCGGTGCGGGAGGTGCGCGACTGTGGCGCTCACTGCCCGCATTCGGCAAGCTCTTCAGCTGTCTCCCGTTCGTGGCACGCAGGTTCGAATGCTCAAGATTCATGGCCGTACGAGTTCGGCAAACGTGATGAAACCGCTCTGGGTGGCTGATGAGCTTGGCATCCCTTATGAGCAGTTCGACGTGGGCGGCCCGTTCGGCGGCACGGATGCGCCGGACTACCGTGCGATGAACCCCAGCGGGCTTGTGCCGACCATCGATGACGATGGCTTCGTGCTCTGGGAGTCCAATGCCATCACGCGCTATCTGTGCGCGCGCTATGGCGCCGGTGTGCTGTGGCCCGAGGACATCCAAGTGCGCGCGCTCGCGGACCAATGGATGGACTGGAAACAGACCAGCGTGATGCCGGTGATTACGCCGATCTTCTGGGGCCTGGTTCGAACGCCGCCTGCGGACCGCGATACCGCGCTGATAGCACGCTCGATCAAACGCGCCGGCACTGTGTTTGCGCTGCTCGATGCGCATCTTGCCCGGCACGACTATGTCGCGGGCAGCCAGTTCAGCATGGGCGACATTCCGTTGGGGCCGCAGGTCCATCGCTGGTTGAACCTCGTGCCCGACCGGCCGCCGACACCGCACCTGGATGCCTGGTATGCGCGTCTTGCACAGCGGCCAGCGTTTCAGCGCTGGTGCATGGGGCCTATGACCTAGCTGTGGTTTCCAAGTAGGTGGTACGCCCGCGTCGCCAGCCAGCACACTGCTGCGGTGATCACGCCAGCGGTATGCGCGGCGGTGATGACTTCGCCGCCAAGGCTTGCCGCGCCGCTTGTCAGCGAAGCGCCAAACAACGCTTCGTAGAACACCTTCGCAAGCAATGCGACCGCAACCAGGTAACCGGGCCGCCAGAACCTGCCCAGGTCGAGCATGAGCCACAACAGCAAACCGTAGAGCACACCGGATGCGCCGCGGTACCACATGAGCTCGGGCACAAACAGCAGCAGCCCGGCGCTGGTGCCCAACATCACCACGAAG
>CAMAVY010000150.1 GCA_945861675.1 Klebsiella pneumoniae
GCCCACGATCTGACGGTGGTGAAGCACGTGTCCGATCGCGTTGCTGTGATGTATCTGGGGCAGATTGTCGAGACAGCGTCGTCCACGCGCATCTACAGCGCGCCCCGACATCCGTACACACGGGCACTGATTTCGGCGATCCCCGCGCACGGGCACGGCGACTCGCGCGGACAGAGGAATGGGGACCCGATCGGCAACCCGACCAGCGCGGCCGAGCGTCAGCTCTCACCATCACGGAGTACACGAATTCGCTTGAACGATGACGTACCCTCGCCCATCAACCTGCCCGCCGGTTGCCGTTTTCATACGCGCTGCATGCATGCCACCGATCAGTGCCGCACCGCGGCGCCACAACTGGAAGCCTTCAGCGATGGCAGCAGCGTGCGCTGCCATCGCTGGAATGAGATCTGATCGTCCGCCGAAACAAGGAGCAACACCGATGTCCGACAGCACCGCCGCAGCATTCCAGCAACTCGAACAGCTCATCGGTTCATTTGCGGCTGTGCCCAACCCTGGTTTGTATGACGGTCGCAGGTTGTTCGCTGTCTGGATTCGTCAGTTCCCCATTCCGCAGGGCGTCGTTACAGAGATCATCTCGGCGAACGGTCTGCCGTGCATGAGCGTGCGACCTGCAGGTGTGACGCCAACGCGCACGATCATGCATATTCACGGCGGCGCCTTCGCCAGCGGCAATGGCAGCGATTTCCTGGCACTTGGCGCCGGCCTTGCGCTTGCGACAAACGCAACCGTGGTACTGGCGGAGTATCGCCTTGCCCCCGAACACCCCTACCCGGCTGCACCCGACGACTGCTTCAACATCTACACAGGGCTGCTGGCGAACGGCGTTGATCCGGGCGCACTGGCCATCAGCGGCGACTCCGCCGGGGCCACCCTGGTCCTGTCGACGCTGCTGCGTGCACGTGCTGGCAAGCTGCCATTGCCCGCAGCCGCTGCAGTGCTGTCGCCCTGGGTCGATCTGTCGATGGGCAACGACACCTACGAGACAGTGCAGGACCCGACAGCATCGCGTGCGTCACTGAAGCCGTACATGGACGCCTACCTTGGAACCCGCGATGCACGCGACAGCGCCATATCGCCACTGTTTGCCGATCTGACTGGATTGCCGCCACTGCTTGTCCAGGTGGGCTCCCAGGAAGTGTTCGTCGGCGAGGCGCGCGAACTCGCTGCACGCGCACGCGCAGCCGACGTGCCGGTCACGCTCGAGGTCGCTGACGGCATGCCACACATCTGGCACTTCTTTGCATCGTTCCTGCCGCAAGGGCAGCAGGCAATCGACAGCGTCGGTAGCTTTTTCGCCCAGCACTTCAAGAAAAGTTGATGCACGCGCGGGTAGCTGACTGCGTCGCCCGCGCGCCGTCTGCATCAGTCGTCGATCGCGCCATAGATGGCCGCGCGAAGCTCACGCCGAAATGCGTAGGTCCCAGACGGCAACAGCTGGGTCAGAAACAGGGCGGCCAGATCCTCGCCCGGCGCGATGAAGAATGCGGTGGATGCTGCACCACCCCAGTAGTACTCGCCCGGCGTGCCGATCACCTGCGACAGCGTGGGATCAAGCAACACCGCAAAGCCCAGACCAAAACCAATGCCCTCGGTAGTGGATTCCGTGAAGCGCGGCTGTCCCATCGATGCAAGGTCACCATGCCCGGGTAGATGATTCGTTGCCATGTACTGCAGCGTGCGTGAGCCCAGCAGGCGCGCACCTGCATGGCACCCACGACCTGCGAGCATCTTGCAGAAGCGCATGTAGTCATCGGCCGTGGACACCAGACCACCGGCGCCGGAGAAGTAGGTTTTCTCGCCGAGCCAGGTGCTGCTGGCCGGCGCATCCACAAGCTCGTAGCCCGCAGCGCCAGGCGCGCGTCGGTAGCAGGCCGTCAATCGTTCGACTTGGTCAGCCGCAACATGAAACGCAGTGTCCTGCATGCCCAGCGGCGCAAACACGTGCTGCTGCAGATAGCGATCGAAACGTTGACCACTGATGCGCTCCACCAGATAGCCGACGATGTCCGTCGAGATGCCGTAGTTCCACTCTGCACCGGGATCGCACTTGAGTGGCAATTCAGCAAGCTTGGCAATCATGTCCGACAACGTGCCGCCCGAACTCGAGCCGAACACGCGCGCGCGCTTGTACAACTCGCCCACGGGATGTTCGGTTGCGCTGCTGACCAGACCCGACGTATGCATCAGCACATCACGAACGGTCATCGCTCGACGCGGCGTGCGCACCTCGTAGTCGTCCGCCGTGCCGTCTTCAAACACCTTGAGATCGCGCCACTCTGGAATGAACCGGGCGACCGGGTCATCCAGCTGGAACGCGCCCGTCTCGTACAACTGCATCAACGCCACACTGGCGATGGGCTTGGTCATCGAATAGATGCGGAAGATCGCGTCTGCGCGCATCGGCTTGCCAGCCTCGACATCCATCTGGCCGTGCAGGCTGTGGTGCACAACCTGGCCACGCCGCGCCACCATGACGATGGCACCGGGAATCTTGCCGTCAGCGATATAGCCATCCACCAGCCGGCCCAGGCGTTGCAGCCCGGCGCTCGACATACCAACTGCCTCGGGGCGTGCTTCGACTTCGCCAACCTGCCAGGTGTTCTCGGGCATCAGGTACTCCTTCAGTCTTCGTCGTCTGTGTGGTCGCCTGTACGCGGCAGGATAAAACCGTCAGGCGCGCGCTTTGGCGAACGCCGGACGACCAAGGCAGCGAGCCAGCCAGGCATCCATGTTCGGATAGTTGGCCAGCACAACGCCGGCGGGCTTGGCCCAGGTCAGCACCGACGCCACATTCAGATCCGCAACCGTGAAGCGCCCGCCAAGCAGATAGTCCTGCGTGGCCAGATGCGCATTCAGCACGCTGAACGGCTTATCCAGTTCCGCAAGGTAGGCAGCGGCCTTCTCCGGGTCCTTCGCGTTGCCCATCATGCCGCGCGACGAAAACATGGCATTGAGCAAGGTCTTCTCCACCTCAGTCATCACCCAGAAACTCCACTGCGTGGCCAGCGCGTCTTCGGCCAGATTGGCGGGCGCCAGCCCCTTGTCGTACTTCTTCGCCAGATACAGATTGATGGCCATGGATTCGTAGACCCGCAACCCATCGTCATCGATCACGGGAATCCGGCCGTTCGGATTGATCGCAAGGAATTCCGGCCCTTTTTCGCCGACGAAGTTCTGCGGCACATGCTCGAATGCAATGCCCAGTTCGTGTGCCATCCACAACACGCGAATCGCCCGGCTCTGCGCCACACCATAGATCTTCAAGCCCATCGTTGTTCTACCGTGAGTTCGTCAGTCGGGCCGATGGTAGCCGCAAACCCGAGCCACATATCCTGTTCGCGCGGCTAGACTGCACGGCTTCCCATTGCCGAACCGGACCCGCTGTTTTGCGCCGCGTGCTTGATGAAATCCTTGCGGTACTCGATGTACTGCCCGTCTCAGATCAGCGGAGTGCCGAGGCAACAGACGCATTCGTGGGTCGCAACGTGCACTCGGCGCATGTGTTTGGCGGTCAGGTCGTTGGCCAGGCGATCGCAGCCGGCGGGAGGACGGTCGCCGCAGACCGGCACCTGCATTCGCTGCACGCGTACTTTCTTGCGCCGGGCGACTGGGAACAGGACATTCGCTTCGAAGTACAGCGCGTGCGCGACGGCGCAAGCTTCAGCGCGCGGCGCATCACGGCGTTGCAGCGCCGCGGGCCGATTCTGCAGATGACTGCCTCCTGGCACATCGAAGAACAAGGTTTCTCGCACCAGAACCAGCCGCCTGCGGTGCCCGGTCCCGACGGCCTGCAGACCGACGCTAGGCGCTTCGCAGATCTCGCCAGGCAGCGCCCGGAAGTGGCGCAGTTCGCATTTCGTTTCGAGGCGTTCGACTCGCGTCAGGTCGAGGACGCGTCGCCGTTTGCAGCACTCCAACGCGAACCGCGCAAGCACACATGGATCCGTGCGGCACACGCATTGCCAGATGATCCGCGCGTGCATGAAAGCGTGCTCGGCTATCTGTCCGACCTGGACTTCATGAGCACCAGCATGATGCCGCACCTCAACGCGCCGATGGATCGCGGGCAGATGCAGGCCACCAGCCTCGATCACAGCCTGTGGCTGCACAAGCCGGTACGCGTGGATAAGTGGCTGCTGTTCTGCAAGGAGAGCCCGCGCGCACACGGCGCGCGTGGCTTCGTGCGTGGGGATTTCTTCACGCAAGACGGCGAGCTTGTCGTGAGCGCTGCGCAGGAATGCCTGATCAGGCCGCGGAATCTGCCCGCAACCAACGCAGCCGGGGCGGCCAGAGAACCCAAGTAAACGCAGCGGTTTCTGGCGCTAGACTGCCCGGACCCCACACCCGGAGCATTGTTCATGCTGCTGCGTTCATTGATGGTGAGTAAATCGGAGTTCGAGGCCGGTACCGGCTGGGCGCTCAAACCCGAGGGCGCCTGCAAAGGCAGCGTCTGCATTCCGCTCTCGAAGCGGATCGATGCCACGGAAGCGGAGGCGTCTATCGATGTCGCCAGCGTCGCCGCCGACATGGGCCTGCCGCTGGTCGGCGAGCCTGAGTTCAACCTCTGGGCGCTCGGCCCGGCAGCGGTGGGCGCGCGCGCACTCACGACTGCGGAAGCGCCAGACATCAGCCTGCCGGATCTCAACGGCAACCCGTTCCGGCTCAGCAGCCTGCGCGGCCAGAAGGTGTTGTTGTACGCGTGGGCCCCTTACTGAGGCTGTTCTGGCGACCTGCCCGTGTGGCAGGCATTGCGGAACGAACTGCACGGCCAGGGTTTCGAACTGGTCACCGTCGGACTGGACGCCCTGGGCAACGACGGCTGTCGTGCCTTCATTGAAGCGGCCAAACCCGAACACCCATCGTTGATCGATCGGCACCACGTGCTGGCCGAGCACTTCGGCATCACCAACATTCCGCAGAGCGTCTGGATCGACGAACAGGGCATGATCGTGCGCCCCGCCGAGACCGCTGCGGCGCCCCCTCGCGATGTTGTTGCGCCGCGCTTCGACCTGCCCGAAGGCACGCCGCAACGGTTGCGCGAAATGATGACCGAGGCGGCGAAGATCCGCAGCGATGCGCCGGCGTATCACGCTGCATTGCGCGATTGGGTGGCCAAAGGAGCAGCCAGTCGATTTGTGCTGACGCCAGAGCAGGTCGTCGAACGTTCGCGGCCGCGCGACGGCGACGTCTCGTTGGGGCACGCGCACTTCCAGCTGGCCACCGAGCTCGAAGTCGAAGGTCATCACGAACTGGCGGTAAAGCACTTCCGCGAAGCGCATCGCCTGGTGCCCGACAGCTGGACGTTCAGGCGCCAGGCCTGGTCGCTCGAGCGCATGGGCGACGGCCCGCTCGCACGTTTCTGGCAAGGACCGAAGCCGGATGACGAAGCGTCGTGGCCCTACGCAGGCGATTGGCTCGGCGATGTGAAGCGCGGCGGTGCGGAGAACTACAACGAGCCGTTCGTGCCCTGAGGTGAACCCGGGTGCGTGCGCGGTTCGCAACGCACGCACCTGGTGAATCAGTGCGTAAGTCCAAGCACCTCACGACGGATTTTTGGCAAAACCTCCGCGTGCGTCAGCCAGCCGGCGAATCTCCTCGTCCGCGAGCACGTAGTGCACGGGCATCGGCAGCGCGGCAATGCGCTGCAATAGGTCCGGCGCTTTGCAGTAACGCCGCCAACTCGCGCTCACCCGTTCGTTCACTTGTGGGCCGAATGCCGCAGCGCGTGTAGAAGCCCACGTCCGCATCGGGATCCTAGGCATTGAAGCAATACGACTCCCTCCACGCCGAATCACCTTCGACGGGATGCTGCAGATCGTGCTCGGGACCGAGGATGGGCATGCCGCAACGCCACTGACATGGCGCAACGCCAATGAATGGACAGAACGCAGATGAACGTTGCAACGAATCAAGCCCGAATGCGCCGGGAAACGCGAGATCGAATGCGGCCCGGTCTACCGCATCGCGAACGGCAATAGTCCTTCGGCCAATGGGCGCCACACCGCTTCGATCGGGTGTCCTCGGGCCCAGATCGCATAGAGCGCGAACTGGCAGAAGGTCCAGGCAAGCAACCGATCGGTGTCGAGCCCGGCCATATCGGCCACGAACGGCGCGCGACGAATCGCGCCTTGCGCGTCGCCGATACCGCCTTCGGCGTGCACATCCACCATGATCATCATGGCGAAATCCAGCG
The DNA here is from genome assembly GCA_945861675.1 of Klebsiella pneumoniae. Taxonomy (GTDB): domain Bacteria; phylum Pseudomonadota; class Gammaproteobacteria; order Pseudomonadales; family Azotimanducaceae; genus CAMAVY01. The sequence continues at coordinate 6,215 of CAMAVY010000150.1, forward strand.
TCGCTTCGCCGACGAGGCCCTTCGGATCGATGGCAGCCCACTCGCCGGTTGCACGCTGCATCACATTGGCGTGGTGGATGTCGCCATGCAGCACGACGCGCGGCCCTGCCGTGCGCAGGAGTGCATCGAAGGTCGCAGCGGCCTGCGCATCGAGGCTGCCGCGTTCCGACGCTGCGCTCGTCAGCGCCGAGAACCATTGCTCGACCGGGATCAGACCCTCAAACAGCGGCCGCGACCGCAGCGAATGGATGCGCTGCGCAACGCCACAGAGCACGGCGAGCGCCGCGCGGTCGCCCTGTTGCTTCGCAAGCTCGGCCAGCGCGGTCGGTCCGTCGAGCCGTTCCAGCAACACCGCATCGTGCTCACGCTCGAGCACGCGAGCGGCACCTTCACCATCGAGCCCCTGCAGAAACACAGAGCCGGCGATCTCCTGCTCCGCCATCGCAGCTTTCAGCATCAGGCGTTCGTTGCCACGCCGAACAGGCAGCAACTGACTCCAATTGGAAAAAATCGGATCGCCGTCAGGCGTGAGCGCCCAGCGCCGCAACCAAGGATCGTAAACGGAGCTCATGGACGCCACACCGCAAGGTCAACGCCATTCAAATCGCAACGAATCGAACCATGGCACCCAATCTGGCCAGGGAAGGCCAAGCGCAGCTCACATGCGAAGCATGTGAGCTGGCGGAGGGCCCCCTGCGACAGGAAGTCGCAGGGGGCAAGCGCGAAGCGCGCGCAGATAGGTCAAAGCGCTTCGAGAATTGCCTCGGCCTTGCTCACTTCGAATTTGCCGCCCGCTTCAACGTTCAGCTTCTTGACCACGCCATCTTCCACGATCATGGCGTAGCGCTGCGAGCGTGTGCCCAGGCCAAAGCCCGAACCGTCCATTTCCAGGCCGATTGCCTTGGTGAATTCGCCGTTGCCATCGCCAACCATCACCAGTTCCTCGGCATTCTTGTCCTTGCCCCAGGAATCCATGACGAATGCGTCATTCACCGACACGCAGACAATGCTGTCCACGCCTTTGGCCTTGATCTTGTCTGCATAGGTCACGAAACCGGGCAGGTGCGCCAGCGAACAGGTCGGCGTGAATGCGCCGGGTACCGCAAACACCACTACTTTCTTGCCGGCGAACAGGTCAGCCGTCGTCACCTTCTTCGGGCGGCCTTCCGCGCCCATGGTGAACATGCTGGCTTCCGGCAGTTTGTCGCCCTCTTTAATTGTCATGTGTCGAAATTCCTGAATTGGTGAAACGGGCGCGCATCTTGGCCAGCGCCGCCTGCAGCGTCAACGCACAACCTGTTTACCGCTGCCCGCTTCCCGCTTCCCGCTTCCCGCTTCGGGCAGGACATGCGCCAAGGTTCGTGTTTCGAGTCAGCGCCAGGCAAACACCGGTTGCTCAAAGTGCGCCACACGTGTGGCACGCGCATGAATGGCCACTTCACGGAACTGATACAGGATGGCTGCGGTAGGCGCCGCGATCCAACTGTCGCCGACCGGCATCCGCAGCACCGGACGTTCGCTCTCGGGAATCTGCTCCAGCACGGGGGCATCGCTGCGCATGAATTCACGCACGGGTATGCGATGAATGGACGCAACTTCTGTGGGGTCTGCGACCAACTGCCGCGATGGGCCGCCCCACACCACCACGGGCGTCATGATGAATCCGGAGCGGGTCACGAAGTCGTCCAGCCGACCGAGCACGGCGTCGTCGGGCAGATACAGGCCGACTTCCTCATGCAGTTCGCGCAAGGCGGTCTGCTCGGCTGACTCGCCCTGCTCAGAACGCCCACCCGGCAATGCCCACTGCCCTGCATGGTGATTCAGGTGCGCACTTCGGCGGGTCAGCAGCAGCGCTGCGCGACGACTCCAGTCGGTCAGGATCGGCAGCCCTTCGAGGTCAGCGCCGTGCCCTTCGTCAAGCACCACCACCGCCACCGCGGCGCGCCGTAACGACGCCGCTTCAGCGCCGCGCAGATGCACGGCATCGTGCAGCGCATGCTGCCGCAGATTGAGCAGGATGCGCGACTTCAATTCATCGTCACAGTCCACGCGTCACGCTCCGACAAGCTGCGCTTTCGCGAATGACCAGTCTGGCAACTCAATCTTGTGTGGGCGCCCCTCGAGACAACTGTCGAGGTGCAGCAGAAAACTGGCGATGCCGGCGGCGCCCTGCATGTAGCCCGTCTGCGCCTGCAGAAACTCAGGACGTTCGCGATGCTCTGCATGTCGCCAGCAGCGCTGTGCGCCATCGAACGCGCTGACATTGATCAACACCTCCGCACAGCGCTGGGCCAGCTCGAGATATCTGGCTTCTCCGGTCTTGCGCCACATCAACAGCGCAAAGTCGCCCACACCAGCATCGCCGCAGCACTGGCCATGGTTGTTCCAGAAGCCCTTCGAGCGTTGCTCGGGTGCACCGAGCCCCAGCAGCCCGCGGACCAGTTGCTCCGCAGCGCGCCGCCACGCCACGTCACCGGTGAGTTCGTGCAGCAGCATGAAGAAACGCCCGGTACCTGCGGGACCGTGGCACGCACCAAGGTAGAAGAACGGCTTGCGCGCTTCCTCGGTGTGGCAGATCAACAGGCCGTCGTCAGCCATCGCCGTAGCACGGCTCAACACGTAGCGTGCGCCTTCAAGCGCAGCAGCAAGGAATCGTTGGTCGGCCGTGGCTGCGTAGAGTTGCCCAAGGAAGTAGCCCACGCCGGCACCGCCGTGTGCAAAGTTCGGTGCGGTGAAGGCAAACGGCATGTCGGCCATCAGTACCCAGCGCAGCCCGGCAGGATCGGGCTCTGCGACTTCCAACAGTCGTTCACCCACCGCCGTCGCCCATTCAATGGCACGCGGATGCAGACGTTCACGGCCCGCATACAGCAGCGCCAGCCCCGCACCCGCGGCGCCCACAGACTGATCGAAGATTTCGCGGTCGCCCTTGAAGCCCGTGATATCCGAGAACGGCATCGGTTCGATCCAGCCGATGCCCTGACCCAGCGCAGACGCCTGTGCGTGCAGGCGCTCGATGCACATCGCGGCGGCGGCACGAAAGTCTGCGCGATGCGTGACCCGCGCCAGTTCATTCAGCACAAACGCATAACCGGGCCAACCTGTCGCGATGCTGGCAGACAGCCAGTCAACGCCGGCGAGCCGGTCGGCAAGCCACTTCATGATCTCCTCGCCCGCCTGAACCGCGTCGTCGAGCGACTGCTGCGCGCCCGTCGCGCTGTGCTGTTCGAGCAAGGCCAGTGCGATGCCCGCCGAACCGTAGTACAGACTGCGATCCGCCGGTGCTGTGGCATCGTCACTGCGCCGCCACTTACGGCCGCTCGATTGCGGCGGCAGCGCTGGCACGCGCAGCCAGTCCACGTAACCCAGTGCTTGTTCGGCCACTTCCAGGTATCTGCTCATGCGCTCGACTCCCCCAATCAATTGCGACGACAGCCGGTCAACCGCATACGACCACGGGGCCAGCGCGGCCTGCAATCGTTACCGTGCGGGCTCAGCGCGAAGCTGGCTGTTGCTCGTGGCCTTGCTGGCCTGGCGCACGGTCGCCGCCGACGCCAACACCGACGCGCTCGCATCGCGCTATCAACAGATCCCGGCCTCGCGCGACGGCATCGGCAAGGTCTACATGGGCCGCGAAATTGCAGGGGTAATGGGCTGGCAGGCTGCTGGCTGGCTGGAACGCAACGAGCGCGAACGCGAGGAGCGCAGCGACCTGCTGCTACGCGCGTTGCGCCTGCAACCGAACATGGTGGTCGCCGACATTGGTGCCGGTACGGGCTACTACAGCCGGCGCATCGCGGCGCGCCTGCGCGCACAAGGTCGTGTGTACGCCGTCGATGTGCAGCCACAGATGCTGAGCTTGTTGCGCAAGCGTGCTGAAGCTGCAGGACTGCGCAACATCGTGCCCGTGCTGGCAACGGCTGACCACGTCAATCTGCCGCCGGCAAGCATTGATCTGGCCCTGCTGGTCGATGTCTATCACGAGCTGGAAGCACCCTTTGAGCTGCTGGCGAGCATTGTCCGAGCGTTGCGGCCGCACGGTCGTGTGGTGTTCGTTGAGTATCGAGCCGAGGACGCTGCCGTACCCATTCGGCCGCTGCACAAGATGACTGAGGCGCAGGTTCGACGCGAGGCAAGTGCTCAGGGCCTGCGCTGGCAGACGACCGTGCGCAGCCTGCCGTGGCAGCACGTCATTGTGTTCGAGAAGCCCTGAGCCGTTCGAAGTGCGCTTTCTTTCTTTGCGGCGCTGCGGCGCTGCGGCGCTGCGGCGCTTGCGACGTGCGGCCAGCCGGCAGCAGTGCCCTTCCGCTCTATCAGAGCAATACCCCGAGCATCCGCTCGACCAATGCCGCGGCCACCCAGCCAAGCACCGGCAGCACCATCAGCACCACGATTCGTGAGCCGTTGGAGATGCCGATCGGCCACTCGGGCGCCTGGCGCACCGCATCACGGTAGGCAAGCAACGCAGTCAGACGCGATGCGGTCGCAGCGAGCGACGCGTCATGTGCCGCTGTTTGTTGTGAAGAGGTGTGTTGTGAGGAGGTGTGCTGCGGCGATGTAGAAAGGCTGTTGCGATCGCGTTCGATCTCCGCGAGTACCCGCACAAGTTCCACACGCTTGAGTTCGCGCATGCGCCGGTTGACGTTGATCAGCGGCATCCAGATCACGGCTGCGGCCATGCCGCACGACAACAGCGCCAGCGGCATCGTGGCGCCGAGATAGCGCATAGGCACGTTGAACAGGAACAACGAGCAGATGGTAGCGCCGCCAATCCACACCGCCGCCGTTCGCATGGCCATGCGCACCAGCCCATCGAATGGACTGGCATCCAACACGTGAAAACGCAGTGTCTGCAACAAGTCCCGCTCTGACGATCGCGTGGTGCGAATGCTGATGTACGCGGCCCGACCGATGACAAAGCAGGTGATGGGCACGACGACAATGAACCAGGCGAAGCGCGCCACAAACGGCAGCGCGAACTCAGCCAGGCTGGCTGGCGCGATCAACACCCATGCCGTGCGCAACAGACCCGCAAACCCGAGCAACGCCCAGATGGCACCGGCGCGGCGGCTCCCACGAATCGTGTCGCTGGTCAGACCGACCATGCTGCCGCGCATGCGGGTCTGCATGATCTCGTCCGGCAGATGTTGCACGGCTGCCAACGTATCAGCGATGGCGCGCCGAGGCAGCACAGCCAGGCCACCCAGCACATAACCCAACAGCAACGACCAGACGAACGCCGACCAGGTGGCCTCATCACCAAACTGGCCATAAAGAGCGTCGGCAGGCGAACGCGACAGCACACGCGTGAACACCTCGTGATACCGCAGGTTCGGCAGCGCGCTGAGCAGGAACACGGTCACACTGACAAGCGCCGCCGCAATCCAGGGCGGCACCGGCAGATCCAGCAACAGCCGCGACTCAAACAGAGACCTGCCAACCTGGCGGTATGCCTCTTTGTCGTGAACTGCCTCGTCGTCAGTTGCCTTGTCATGCAACTCCCGGGCATCGACTGCCTGGGCACCGACTGTCTGGGCATCGGGCAGTCCATTGGAACCCGTCTGCTCGGGCGAGGCCACGCGCCTGCCAGCGCGTTCGGCACCTTCGAGCGCAATGTCCGACATGGATGTCTCCACAACTGTCTACATCTCTACCTTGGCGCACGCCGCCCTGGTCTTGCAATCGGCGTGCGACAGCAACATCGCTGTCCTGCCGTCGCGTCGCCAAGCGGTAGCGACCAAACAGGTCGTGCATTCCACGCGGAAATCACGCATGTATGCGCTCTCCGAACGCAGCTTCAATTGCTGCGCTACGCACGAATCGATGCCCCCTGCGCTACTCTTGCCGGTCC
>CAMAVY010000151.1 GCA_945861675.1 Klebsiella pneumoniae
CACGGCGTTCTGGACGAATGGCAGGAATGCCCCGCGAAGGAATGACTGTCCCATTGAAACTCCTTGATGAGCGCCCAATTGGACGCTTTTGGTTTCGTTCACTAGCCTTGAACCGCTTTAGTGTGATCGCGTGTGCATGTAGCAAGCGCGGCCTCGCTGATTCGATCACGGCCAAAGTTGGCGGTGGTCCGATGGCCGCCAACGTCGGCGGCACCTCGGTCAACGCCGGCATGCCCATCTGGGCCCGCCTCGCCGCAAACCGAGCCTACACGTGGATGCATCACTTTGATGACAGGCGCCGCTGAGCTGCGCTGACCATCATCGTCCTGTCGTCCAACCGTGTGCCCGACTCTCAGACCGGCAAGACACGTCCGCGCATGCGCAGGTGTTCGCGCCGAATCGTGACTAACAGGACTGTCCGGAAATGATCGATCGTAGTGAAAGCAGGCTCCTGGAGCTCGAGCAGCGCAACCGTCTGCGCGCCGAGGCGAAGCGCCATCTCCGCTTGGCGCAGCCCGCCGTCGCCAACGCCCAGCCGGGCGCAGACAGCAGCCCCGCAGGCAAACGCTCAATCCGGAAACGGACCCCTGCGCGTAGCGTCACGCCGGTCGGCAACAGCACGCCGGTCTATGGCTTGGTCGTCCCGGACGTCGTCGGATAACGCCGTCTGGCAGGGCACACGGCACCTGCCAACACGCGTCGCGCCTGCGCGCACTCAGCGCTTGCGCGTAGATTGCTGCTCCTGCGACTCGCGCCCTTTGCGCAGTTGGCGCAACTGTCGGCGCAGCACGTACTGCACCAGCGTTTCCTCGTCGTCGGGCTCGATCTGCACGAAGTCAACCCGGACCAGGCAGCCCGGACTGCCCGGCTTCGCACCTTGCTTCAGTGCCTCGCATGCGACCACTCGGCCCACCGTACGCAGATGCACCGCGCCCGACTCGAGATACAGATCGAGATCGAACAGCCGGCCATGCGTCAGCGGCCGGCGGCTGAAAAACGCCAGACCGCAGCCGCTGATGTTGGCACCCTGCACCAGCTCGGCCGGCGACAGGCCGTCGGACTCGGTGTGCTGCTCAAGCATGGCCACCCGGCGGGCAATCATCTCGATGGCCTCTGCAGCTTCCGGCAGCTTCTGCCGCAGGCGCGTCAGTGCCTGTCCGAGCTCACGCGCCTCCGAGGGTACATCCGCCGTCCGCATGGCCCCGTCCACACTCGGCGCGAAGCGCACCTGGAACTCATCTTCAATCCGAAAGTACCGCCGTCTCTCGTTCATGCTCGTTTCTCGTTCATTAGCATTTCTCACTCACGATGATCTGGGCGGCCCGCCGCCCGTGCCTTCTGCACTTGCCGCCGCCTGGAGTTGGCCCCATCAGCCGGCCCGCGCACCCGGCGCTTTACCCCGCTGAGCGCCGCCCCGCTGGATCAGTCTAGTCAGGGCGCGTTGACCCTGCCGTCACCCCGGTTTAACGTGCCCGCCGCCGCCCCGCGTGTTGGTCATGTCCGAAGAAATTTCCCTCGCATCTTTCGAAACCGCACTCGACGATCTGAAGCGCATCGTCGAAGAAATGGAAAGCGGCAACCTCTCGCTGGAAGCGTCTCTGTCTGCGTTCGAACGCGGCATCCAACTCACACGTCAGTGCCAGAGCGCGCTCAGTCAGGCGCAGCTGCGTGTGCAGGTGCTGGCCAACAACACGCTGGTGCCGCTCAACCCGGCCAGTGGCCCCGAGCGCGGCCCCGCCGAAGATGAATCCCGAGACGCCTCGTGACCGAGCGCGGCTCATGAGCGAATCCCTCACAACACTTCTCGACCAACTCGAAGAACACCTTGCAGCCAATCTGCCGACCGACGAGGCGCTGTCGCCACGGCTGCTGCAGGCCATGCGCTACAGCACGCTCGCTGGCGGAAAACGTATTCGCCCTCTGCTGACGCTGGCGGCGGCGGCCTGTGTGGGTGGCCAGATGCAGCACGCCGTTGTGCCTGCCTGCGCGCTTGAGTACATCCACACCTATTCACTGATCCACGACGACTTGCCCGGCATGGACAACGATGTCCTGCGACGCGGCAAACCCACCTGCCATGTGGCGTTCGATGAAGCCACGGCCATCCTTGCGGGGTGTGGGCTGCTGACGCATGCGTTTCATCTGCTCGCCAATGCACCCTGGCTCGACGCTGAAGTGCGCCTGGCGATCGTCACCGCGACCGCCGATGCCGCAGGCGCGAAGGGCATGCTGGCCGGTCAATCGGTTGATCTGCTCAACACCGGCAGTGCAAGCGCCAACCTTGCGCAGTTGGACGAGCCACAACTGCAAGCCCTGCATGCGGCGAAGACCGGCGCACTCATTCGCGTGGCAGTACGCGTCGGCGCACTTGCCGGCGGTTGCAGCAGCAGCCACGTGCTTGCCCAACTCGACGATTTCGCGGGCTGCATCGGTCTTGGTTTTCAGGTTGCCGACGATCTGCTGAACGTCACCAGCGATCCGGCCAGACTTGGCAAAGCCGTTGGCAGCGACGCAGCGCTGGGCAAGAACACCTATCCGGCGTTACTTGGCATCGACGGTACGCGCGCGAAGCTGGCCCAGCTGCACGACACTGCGCTGCTGGCCATTGCCGACCTCGGTAGCGCAGCGGAACCGCTGCGTGACATCGCTCGCCAATTGCGCGACAGAGACCACTGACATGCCGAAGGCCTTCGACGCCATTCCACGCGTCCGCCCCAGCACGCCGATGTTGGACGGCATCAGCCACCCTGCGCTGTTGCGCACGCTGCAGGAAAAGGACCTCCTCAGCGTTGCCAACGAGCTGCGTGAGTACCTGCTGTTTTGTGTCGGCCAGACGGGCGGGCATTTCGGCGCTGGTCTCGGCGTGATCGAGCTGACCATCGCCCTGCACTATGTGTTCAACACGCCAGACGACATCCTCGTGTGGGACGTGGGCCACCAAGCCTACCCACACAAGATTCTCACGGGCCGTCGCGAACGCATGCTCAGCATGCGCCAGACCGATGGTCTGGCACCGTTTCCGCAGCGCGATGAGAGCCGTTTCGATGCCTTCGGCGTCGGCCACTCGAGCACCTCCATCAGCGCAGCCTTGGGCATGGCCGTCGCTGATCGATTGCGCGGCCGCGAACGTCGCGTAGTTGCAATCATCGGCGATGGCGCGATGACTGCGGGCATGGCGTTCGAAGCGCTGAATCATGCCGCAGAACTGGATGTCGATCTGCTCGTTGTGCTGAACGACAACGCCATGTCCATCTCCCAGAACACAGGCGGTCTGGCGCGTTACTTCGCGCGCATCCTGTCCAGCCGTCTGTATGCCAGCGTTCGCGACACGGGCAAGAAAGTGCTCAAGCGCCTGCCGCCGGCTGCAACAGAACTTGCGCGACGCACAGAAGAACACATGAAGGGCATGGTGGTGCCCAGCACGCTGTTCGAAGAACTGGGCTTCAACTACGTTGGCCCAAGCGACGGACACGACGTCCACGAACTGGTGCTGACGCTGCGCAACATGTGCGAGCGCCGCGGCCGCCAGTTTCTGCATGTGGTCACAACCAAAGGCAAGGGCTACCTGCCGGCCGAACAGAACCCGATCGGGCTGCATGCGTTGTCGAAGATCGAGCCCGCAGGCGGTGCGCCAAGCACCTCGAACCTGCCGAAGTTCTCCAATGTGTTTGGTCGCTGGATGTGCGACATGGCCGGCACCGACGAACGGCTGCTCGGGCTCACGCCGGCCATGCGTGAAGGTTCCGACCTGGTGGCATTCTCCGAGCGCTTTCCGGACCGCTACTTCGATTCGGCGATTGCCGAACAGCACACGGTAACGCTGGCGGCAGGGATGGCGTGCGAAGGCATGAAGCCTGTCGTTGCGATCTATTCGACCTTTCTGCAGCGCGCCTACGACCAACTGATCCACGATGTCGCCATCCAGAATCTGGATGTGACGTTTGCGATCGATCGCGCCGGCCTGGTGGAAGATGGCCCGACGCACTCCGGCATCTTCGATCTGTCGTTCCTGCGCTGTGTGCCCAACATGATCGTGATGGCGCCGTCAGACGAAAACGAACTGCGCCGCCTGCTGACTACCGCGTATCTGCACGAGGGCCCGGCAGCGGTGCGCTATCCGCGCGGTACCGGCACGGGCGTAGAGATGGAGGCGCGCCTGGAAACGTTGCCGGTGGGTCGCGCGCAAGTGGTTCGACAAGGTCACGGCGCGGCGATACTTGCGTTCGGCACGCTGTTGCAACGCGCGCGCAGCGCTGCCACCCGCCTGGACGCCACGCTGGTCAACATGCGCTTCGTGAAGCCGCTCGACCGCGATCTCATTCTGTCGTTGATTGCGGACCACCCGCTCATCGTCACACTGGAAGAAAACGTTCTGGCGGGCGGTGCAGGCTCAGCGGTCGCAGAGCTGCTGGCGGCGCACGGCATCGCGCATCCACTGTTGCACCTGGGCATCCCCGATCGGTTCGTGCCGCACGGCAACGTCAACGATCAGTTGATCGCCTGTGGGCTCGATGAAGAAGGCATCTACAAAGCCATCGTTGCGCGGCTGCCTAGGCCGCTGCACACGCCGCTGCCTGCACAGTTGCCTGCGCCCGTGGGGCGCGCAGCGGGTTGACCGATGACATTCGCCGCAGATACCCATGCAGATCGACTCGATGCAGCGCACTGGTCAACGCCAATCCGCAGCGGCTGGGATATTCGCGGCAATGCCAACGGCGGCTATCTGCTGGCGCTGTGTGCGAGCGCGATGCGTGCGCATGTTGATCGCCCTGATCCCATTACCATCACCGCGCACTATCTGGCGCCGGGCAAAGCCGGGCCGGCAACGCTGACGGCACACACCATTCGCGCTGGCCGGCAGTTGGCCACGGTATCGGCCACGCTTGCGGCCAACGACAGCCCTGTGCTGCAGCTACTCGGCAGCTTCGGCGACCTGTCTGCGCGCGGCGACTTTCCGGAACGCATTCACGGCGGCCCGCCAACGCTGCCTGAGCCGTCAAGCTGCGTGCGCGTGAGCAGCCAGAATGTTGTGGCACCGTCGCTGTTCCGCGATCGCGTTGAGCTGTTGCTGCATCCTGACGATGCAGGCTTCATGCAGAACATGCCAAGCGGCGAAGCCCGGCTGCGTGGCTGGTTCCGCCTGGACGGCGAAGAGCCCATGAGCACCCTTGCGCTGCTGTTGGCCGCAGATGCGTTTCCGCCGACGATCTTCAACACGGCGCTCCCAGGTGGCTGGACGCCCACCGTCGAGCTGACGGTGCATGTGCGCGCGCGTCCTGCAGCAGGCTGGCTACGAGCGCAGTTCACGCACCGTTTTGCCAGCAGTGGCTTCATCGAGGAAGACGGCGAGATCTGGGACAGCAACGATCAGCTGGTCGCACAGTCGCGACAACTGGCGTTGCTGCCGTTGGTCTCGCCCTGAACACGCGCGTTGGCGCACGACGCGGAACTCGCAACCGCCCCGCAAACTACAGACCCAGCAGACGACTGACTCAGGCCGCCGCTTCGGAAAGCCACTGCTGCATTACGGCGTGGCTCGTCAAACCGGATTCCTGGCGCACGACCGCGTTGCCATGGAACACCAGGAAGTTTGGAATGCTGCGCACCGCATATGCCTGCGCGAGTTGCGGCAGCTGTTCGGTATCCACCTTCAGTACCAGCGCATGTCCTGCGGTGTTCGCGGCCACCTTCACAAGCTCAGGCGCTGCAGCACGGCACGGCCCACACCAGGCCGCCCAGAAGTCCACGAGAACTGGCACCTTCACTTCGGTAATCAGCTGCCGGAATTCAGACTCGCTTGCGACGTTGATCGGCTCTGACGGCGGCGGCAAGGCGCCTTTGCAGTTGCCGCAGCGTCCGACCGAGGCCGCGTGGCGCAGTGGAATGTTGTTGCGTTGGCCGCACGCGGCGCAGACTCGTTGCATGTGCAGAAGCTCCAGGTTGCTGCCCTTCATGCGCCGGAACGGGCCAGTGCATCCAGGCGTTTCAGGCGCGCCATCGCGTGCTGACGGCGACCATCAGTGTTTGGGCGTTGGACGCGATATCAACCCCCGCTTGTTTCGCCGCAGGCACGTTCTACAGCACCACAGGCACGTGCGGGCGCGCCGAAGCACGCGCCGTCCCATTGAGAACATGCTTTGCCTGGGCAATGCTTGCCGTGCCCTGAACCGGATCCAAGTCAGCACCCATGCAGCATCTTTATTTCGTACGTCACGGCCGCACCGAGTGGAACGCCATTGCGCGTATGCAGGGCCAATGGAATTCAAACCTCGATGAACTCGGGCGCGCGCAGGCCGACGTGAGCGGCAGACTGCTGGCAACGCTTGCCATCGAGGCGGTGTTCGCATCCCCGCTCGATCGCACACGACAAACGGCCGAGATCATCAACCGGCACGTCAACCTGCCAGTGACCTGCGACCCGCGCATCATGGAATGGGACAGCGGCGACTGGAGCGGGCACCTGTACTCCGAAGTCGAGGCGAAGTGGCCCGATGAATGGCGCGCCTGGCGCGCAGACCCGTTCTACTACCGCGGCCCGAACTGCGAAAACTATCCGGACATGATTGCGCGCGCCACGCCATTTCTGCACGAGCTGATGCAATTGCCGGCGCGTTCGATTGCCATCATTTCGCACGGCATGATCGGCAAAGCCATGTTGTCAGTGGTGCTTGGGCTGGACGAAGCAACAACGCTTTCGTTTCATCAGCCGAACGACAGGATCTTCTGCGCAACGCTCACGCCGTCAGGCACCACGGCAACGCACTTCGATGGTGAAGCCGGACCATTCCCTGGCCTCGACTCACCGCATGAGACCAAGCCCGCGTGGTTGGCGAAGCCGCAGCCGGTCTGAGCCTCGCGCCCTGCCCGAAAATCAGTTGCGCGGGCATCAGTTGAGCAGGCATCAGCTCAGCAGGCATCAGCTCAGCAGGGCAAAGCCTTCATAGCCGTTCGCCGAAACACGATCACAGATCTCGCGATACGCCCCAACGCCTGCGGCATAGGGCATGAACACGCGCGGCTTACCGGGAATGTTGGCGCCCAGATACCAGGAGCCGCCTTCGGGAAACAGCGTGCTGTTGGCAACCATGTTGACGTGATCGACCCACTGATCCTCTGCCGACAGCAGCGGCTCGATGCGCGCGAGTCCGTGGCTGCGCATGTAGGCGATGCAGTCCAGCGTCCAATCCACGTGCTGCTCGATGGACACCAGCATGTTGCTCAGCACCGATGGACTACCCGGGCCGGTGATGGTGAACAGATTGGGGAACCCGCTGACGCCGATGCCAAGATAGCTGCGCGGACCGGCAGCCCACTTGTCCGCCAGCGACACGCCCTTCGAGCCACGCACGTCGATGCGCAGCAGTGCGCCTGTCATCGCGTCGAAACCGGTCGCAAGCACCAGCATATCCAGCGCGATGTGCCGACCGTCGGCGAGCTGCACGCCGCTTGCGGTCACGCGCTCGATGGGCGTCTTTGCAATGTCCAGCAGCGCGACATTCGGACGATTGAAGGTCTCGTAGTAACCCGTATCCACGCAGATGCGCTTCGTGCCGATCGGATGTGAGGTCGGGCAAAGCGCTTCCGCAGTCGCAGGATCCTTCACGATGCTGCGGATCTTGTTGCGCACGAAGTCGGCGACGATCTCGTTGGTGTCCTTGTTTGCCAGCGTGTCGGCAATCACGCCCATGAAGCGCGCGCCGCCGACGTGCCAGTACTTCTCGAGCGCCGCGTGCAACGTCTCAAGTGGCTGACCCGCTGACGTAAGCAGCGGCGGCAGGCCCGGGTGCGGCTGAACTTCCAGGTCGCCGAATCCAGAGCCCATACCCAGGCGGTGGTTCTGGCGATGCGCCGGATAGTGTTCTTTGAATGCGGCCACGAACTTCGGATCAAGCGGGCCGTTGGCTGCGGGCACGCTGAAGTTCGGTGTGCGCTGAAAGACGCTGAGATGCCCGGCCGTCTCGGCAATGACCGGGATGGCCTGGATCGCCGACGAGCCGGTGCCAATGATGCCGACACGCTGCCCGGAGAAATCAACTGGGTGATGTGGCCACTTGCTGGCGTAGTACAGCTTGCCTTTGAACTCGTCGACGCCGGCAATCTTCGGCACCTGCGGCACCGACAGGCAGCCGGTCGCCATCACACAGAATTGCGCATGCGCGCGATCACCGCGATCGGTCTGCACAACCCACTGGCCCGTGCTGTCGTCGTACTTCGCACTCGTGACACGCGTTTCAAAGCGAATGTCGCGGCGCAGATCGAGGGTGTCGGCCACATGATCCGCATAGCGCAGGATTTCCGGTTGCGTGGCGTAACGCTCGGTCCAGTTCCAGGACTGTTCCAGCTCAGGTGAGAACGAGTAGGAGTACGCCAGGCTCTCGGCATCGCAGCGCGCACCCGGGTAGCGGTTCCAGTACCAGGTGCCGCCGACGCTGTGGCCTGCTTCGTACACCCGAGCGCTGAGCCCCATGCCACGCAGGCGATGCAGCAGGTACATGCCTGCAAAACCGGCCCCGACCACGATGACATCGAACTGAGCGGCTTCGTCGCGTGACTCGGCGTGAGGATGCTGGGCGCTCATCGGGCTATGCCTTTGGAAACAGGAGGGCGGATGCTAGGGGTTATTGGCCGATGCGCGAAGCCTGGATTCCGGACCCCGCAAACGAAAACTCCGGCTCAAGGCCGCGGTATTCGACGTCGACGCGACGTCGGGTCAGACCAGGTTCCGGCGGCATTCGACGAAACAGCCGCGGTCAGCAGGGTGTTCGGGTGCAGGGACCGCTTGCCAACACTGCGCAGCCCTCACCTTGCGCAAGCGCAGCGGCAGCCAACTTGGGTGAGCGAGCGATCATGAGGAACTCCGAAAGATAGTTCCGGGGAGCCTGGACGGCTGAAAAACAACACTTCCAGACTGCTTCGCTTGCTCGGGCACTGTTCGTGCCACGTGCGACGACAATTTCCCGGCCACCCAACTATTCAGAGAGTTATCCGCGCCGCACCCTCGCCTCGCCCGACGTCCCATACGGAAAATGTGCGTGTGTAAAAGAGGCTGACACGAATTTACGATCCTCCGGCCCTGCACAGCCCACGGCGCAAGCCCGCGCGCCCCGGCCCATTGGTTCAGCCAAGCTTGATCGCTGGCGCCACGTAGGCAGGGATGCCCGCACCAAGCTTCACGCGGATCTCGCCAGACGAACCGCGCGCCAGCAGGTCCACCACTTCGCGCGCGATGTCCGAGGTCGACATCATGGCCATATCCCCTGCGCGCAGTGCCGCCGGCACAATGGCCGTGTCGACGCCGCCGGGGCAGATTGCATTCACGCGTACGGGCGATTGCGCCAACGACTCCGCGACGCTGCGCACCAGACCGATGACCGCATGTTTGGTGGCGCTGTACATGGGATCGATGGGCAGCGCGACCATGCCGGCGATCGAGGCAGTCACCGTGATGGCGCCGCCACGCTCGCGCATCAAGGGCAGCAGGGCCTGCAAGCCAAACACCACGCCGTCGAAGTTCACACCGACGATACGTCGATAGTTCTCGATGGGCAGTTGCTCAATCGACAGGAACGCATCGTTCGCGCCGACGCTCATCACGCCAGCGTTCAGATGCGCGTAGTCGGGAATGCCAACGCGATCGACACAGGTCTGCACGGCCTGCCGAACACTTGCGGGGTCAGCTACATTGCAGGAAACGAACAGGCCGTGCACTTCCCGCGCCAGCGCTTCGCCGTTAGTCGCGTTGATGTCCATCACCACCACGCGTGCGCCTGCTGCAGCAAGCTGACGACACACTTCTGCACCAATCCCCTGCGCCGCACCGGTGACCAACGCTACTTTGTCTTTCATCTGTCGTTCTCCATTTGCTTTAGCTTGGGCTTGGGCTTGGGCTTGGGCTTGGGCTTGGGCTTGGGCTTGGGCTTGGGCTTGGGCTTGGGCTTGTCGCCACTCAGCAGCGCGCATCGCGCGCCATCAGATTCATGCAGGCTTCTTCATGCCAGCTTCGCAGGACTTCCCGGCGTGGGCAGCACCGTCACCGGCATCTCTTCAGGTTCCAGCCCCAAGGTAATGAGTACTTTGGACATGCCCATGAACAAGCCCACGCCCAACACCAGTTCAACGATCTGTGCATCGGTGTAATGCGCTTGCAGTTGTTGGCGCGTGGCATCGCTCAAGCTCTGTGGCCGACCGATGATCGCGTCAGTCAATTCCAGAATCGCCGTTTCTGCCGGTGCCAGCACAGCCGCATAGCCGTCCTGAACGCGATCGGCCTTTTCCTCATCCAGCCCTGCCGCACGGGCAGAGTCGAAGCGAACGCGTTTTCAGTAACCGCAGTCGGTTACGCGCGCGTTGCGCAAGCGCGTCATTTCCTTCAGCACGGGCGGCACAACGCCATGCTGCCAGAACTCTGAATACAGCGCGAAGAAGCTGCCGATGGTATCCGGCACGTGACTCATGACCGAGCCGAAGTGTGCAGGCTCGCCGGGAAGTGCGGAGGCAATTCTGGGGGTGGTGGACAAGGGTTTACTCCGTTGATCGAGTATCTGGGACGCTGCGCGGTGCTCAAGATCGGACTACGGCTGCGCTTGACGATCAGCGCAACGTCTTCATGTTCGTGTCTGCTTCTGCATGCGTCGTCGCGTTCGCAATGCCAAGCGTGAGTTTCATTCGGCAATTCACGTCGAAGAATGCAATGCTGGTGAGCAGCGCCACCGTGCCTGCCTCACCCAACGCCACTCGCACTGCCTCGACATCGGCATCGCTTACGTTGTGATGGGCATAGGGCAATTGCTCGGCGATCGCCAATGCCGCCTGTTCGCCTGCACTGAACCGCGCGAACGCGCCGCGCCGCAGATCCTCGAGCTCCGCAGGCAGCAATTGCACATCCGACGTTCGCAATTGCCACTCCTGCGCGCACTCATGGATCGCCGCAACACGCAGTCGGCACAGCTCAAGCATGCGCTGCGGCACGCGCTCGCTGTTGTCCAATGTGGCCATGAAGCTGCGAAATCGTGACAGCAACTCCGGCCGCTGGGCCAGCACTGCCTCGAATGGCGTTGCGGCCGGTAGTGACGCAATCCAACTCATGCTGAGTAACTCCTGATGCTGCAACCGCTACGTCGACAGTCGATGGTAGCCGTAGGTCAACCGCGATGGCACCATCCGGGCGGGGTCAGTTCGGGGAAATCATGATGATGAGCAACTTCGTGCCAGCATGCTGGCTGCGCGTGGCGGCCGTGTGCGGAGCACTGAGCACATGAGTTCAGACGCCCCGGAAAAGGAACGCTTCTCGTCCTATCACGTGCTGCTTCTGGCACTGCTCGGCATCACAACGCTGTATGAAGGCTTCGATGCCTCCATGCTCACCCTGGCATCGGTCGACGTGCGCGCCACGCTTGGCATTCGACTCGATGAATGGGGCACGCTGTACGCCATCACGCGTGCAGGCGTGGTCGCTTCCTTCTTCTTTCTCATGTGCGCGGATCGGTTCGGTCGCCGGACACTGCTATTGCTGACTGTCGCCGGCTTTGCGATTGCCAGCGGCGCAACAGCGTTTGTACAGACGAAGACGGAGTTTGCCTTCTGGCAGACCCTGGCGCGCCTGTTTCTGACGGCGCAATACGGGCTCGCCATCATCATTGCCGGTGAAGAATTGCCTGCGCGTCTGCGCGGCACGGGCATTACGATCCTCACCGCCTTCGCGACCGTCGGCACGGTCGCCATGGCAAAACTGTCACCGTTCTTTCTGCTGCTTGAGGGCGCGGTTGGCAACCCGGCCCACGACTTCGCGATGCACTGTGTCGCCGTGACGTCCGGCTGGCTGGGCATTGCGCACGATGGCGCGCATTGGCGCGGCTTGTATCTCATCGGCGCACTACCGCTGCTGTTGTTGCCCGTGCTGCGCTTCGGTGTGCGCGAGACACAG
>CAMAVY010000152.1 GCA_945861675.1 Klebsiella pneumoniae
ATCATGCGGGTCTGCGTACGGCATTGATGGATGCGCAGTCGTATGCGCCTTCGTGGTCGATCCGCGGCGGTACCCGGGAAATTCTACGCGGCGCGATTGCGCGGGGGCTTGGACTGCGATGAGCGAAATCACCCAACTGATTCACGACACGCTGGAACGCATTCTGCGTGACAGCGTGGACGCAGGCATGCGCGAGCGCGCAGAAACGGGCGAGGGTGCACCGGCAGTCTTCCCCACCGCACTCTGGCAGACGCTGAGCACGTCTGGTTTGACGCTGGCCAGCGTGCCCGAGGCACTGGGCGGTCCCGGGCTGCCACTTGCTGACGCATTTGCACTGGTGCGCCTGATTGGCGCACACGCCGCGCCAGTCCCGCTGGCGGAGCAATTGCTCACGGCGCGCGTGCTGGCGGAACAGAGCATCGCACTGCCTGAGGGTGTGCTGACGCTCGTGTGTGCCGGCGCAGCCGACACGCTGGTCATCGAGCAGGGCACGGCCACCGGCGAGATTGCAGGCGTGCCTTGGGGCCGGATGGCTGAACGCGTGCTGGTGGTTCTGCCGTCCGGGCAGGCCGCGCTGCTGTCGCCGGGCGATGTCGACGTCACTCCTGGGCGCAATATTGCTGGCGAGCCTTGGGACACCTTGCGTTGCACGCGCGCGCCGGTGCAGTCCATCGACACGGGTGCATGGCTACCGGCGAACCTGCGGTTGAATCTGGCGCTGATGCGCGCCGTCATGCTCAGTGGCGCCATGTCGGCGGTGTTGAACACGTCGATCGACTACGTGCAGATGCGCAAGCAGTTCGGCAAGCCAATCTCCGGGTTTCAGGCAATTCAGCACTCGCTGGCCATCATGGCGGGCGAATGTGCGGCGGCGCAGCGCATGGCCGATGCGGCGCTTGAAGCGCATGGCACGGCCGGGTTTGCCAATGAAGTAGCGGCCGCCAAAGCGCGCGCTGGCGAGGCGGCAGGCATTGTTGCGGCCATTGCACATCAGGTGCATGGCGCCATGGGCTTCACGCACGAACATCACCTGCATCACTTCACGCGCAGGCTGATGGCGTGGCGTGACGACTATGGCAACGAAGTGTATTGGCAGTGTGAACTGGGGCGCGCCATCAGTGCCGCGGGTGCGGATCAGGCCTGGAATTTCCTGACGACGTCGGGTGGCACCGGCTGGTAACAGCATTGCGCCGTGCGGC
The DNA here is from genome assembly GCA_945861675.1 of Klebsiella pneumoniae. Classification (GTDB taxonomy): domain Bacteria; phylum Pseudomonadota; class Gammaproteobacteria; order Pseudomonadales; family Azotimanducaceae; genus CAMAVY01. Next base: position 1,200 of record CAMAVY010000152.1, read on the forward strand.
CGGCAACGCCACGCGGCAGCGATAGTGCAGCGCCACGAATAGAGGAGGTGCACCGCTGAACGCTGCATTCCAGTTGGACGTGGCTCGGCCGATGGCCGCGGTTGCGGTCGGGATCAGTGCGTGTCTGCTGGGCGAACCCGTACGCTTCGATGGTGGTCACAAGCGCAGTGCGCTTCTCTGTGAACATCTGGGTGAACATCTGGGTGAACATCTGGGCGAGCAGCAGGCTCACGATGAGTCTGGCACCAAGTCCCGCAGCAGCCTGTTTCGCTATGTCTCACTGTGTCCCGAGGTGGCTATCGGGATGGGCGTGCCGCGCCCCCCAATTCGCCTGGTGGGCAACCCGACTGACTATCGCGCGGTCGGCGTGCGCGATCCGAGCGCCGATCTGACTGAACGGCTGCGCGACTACGCCGACAATGTCACGCAGCAGCATCTGCCGCAGTTGTGCGGCTATCTGTTGATGCAGAACTCGCCCAGTTGCGGGATGGCGAAGGTGAAAGTGTATTCGGCGGCGGGACTGCCGAATGGCACCGGCGCCGGCGTGTATGCCGCGCGACTGATGGCAGCATCACCCTGGCTGCCGGTCGAAGAGAGTGGTCGCATGCTGGACCCGGCGCTGCGTGAGTGTTTCGTGACGCGTGTGCTGACGCTGGCGCACTGGCGCGCTCTGCAGAAGACGGGGCTGACTGCGCAGCGGCTCATTGCCTTTCACAGCAGCTACAAGTTTCTGCTGATGGCCCACAGCGTGTCGGCATATCGCAGCGCGGGACGCTTGCTTGCGGATCTGCGCGGCGACCTCGATGCGATCGCCAACGCGTATTTCGGGCTGCTCATGCAGGCCATCGCACGCCCGGCGTCCGTGCGTGGACACGCCAATGCACTGCAGCATTTGCAAGGCTATCTGCCTGGGACACTGGAGCCGGTTTCCCGGCAGGCACTCAGCGAGAGCATCGCTGCCTACCAGCGGCGTGAAGTGCCGTTGGTCGTGCCCATGTCACTGCTGCGCCATCTGCTCAGCCGCTTTCCCAACGAATACGCGCTGGCGCAGGTCTATCTGGACCCGCATCCAGCGCGCTTGGGCCTGCGCAAGGCGCTATGACGCTTAGGGATCCGCTGAACAAGCCGCTCCTGCGGCTTGTTCGGGTCGGAGCGCGTTGCGCTCCTCGCATCTTCCATGTGCTTCACGCATGGAAAATGGTGGCGCATCCGGCCAATCCGAAGGGGGCACCACACGGAAAGCTCTGCTTGAGCAGAGTTTCCCTAGCCCAGCGACGCAGCCTGGTCGCTGTGGCTGCTGCCGCTTTCAGCGTCGCTGGACGGATGCCAGTTGCGCGTCGACTCATGCAGGCTCTGTTGCCGGTACAGATCGTAGTAGTGCCCACGCAGCGCCATCAGTTGCGCGTGTGTGCCGTGTTCGCTGATCCGCCCGCTTTCAACGACGAGGATGCGGCTGGCACTGCGGATCGTCGACAACCGATGTGCAATCACAAAGGCAATACGCCCCTGCAGCAGATTCGCCATGCCGGCCTGGATGCGCTGCTCGGTTTCTGTGTCCACAGAGGACGTGGCCTCGTCCATCACGAGTATCTGTGGGTTGGCAAGCACGGCCCGCGCAAACGAGATCATCTGCTTCTGTCCGGCCGACAGGCGCGTGCCGCTTTCGCCGACGTCATAGGCATAGGCGCCAGGCAACTCGCGAATGAACTCATCGGCGCCAGCAAGCTGCGCTGCCGCCTGCACTTCGGACTCGGTGGCGTCCAGTTTGCCGTAGCGGATGTTGTCCAGAATGCTGCCACTGAACACGTGCGCGCTCTGCAGCACGATGCCGAGGTTCGACTGCAGCCAGTGCAACGAACGACGCCGATAGTCAACGCCATCGATGAGCACTTCGCCGGCGTTCGGCTCGTAGAACCGGCAGATGAGATTGACGAGCGTGGACTTGCCGCCGCCGGTCGGGCCGACGATGGCGATGGTCTCGCCGGCGTGCACGACCAGGTTGATGTCTTCAAGCACCGGTTTGGCCGGATCGTAGTGAAATGCAACGCCACGCAACTCGATCTGCTGGATGGTTGCGGAACCACCGTCAAGGGCGACGCCGCTTGTGCTCGCACTGCCGATTGTTCTGGACCGGCCGAGCTGTGCAGCGATGGCAGTCGCGACCTGCTGATCATCGCGAATGTTCGCCTGTGCATCGATTAAGGACAGGATGCGCTCGGCCGACGCCTGTGCCATCTGCAATTCTGCAAACCAGCGACCCAGCTGCTCGATGGGATCGAAGAACAGGCGCGCGTAGGTCAGAAAGGCAATCAGCGTGCCTGCAGTGATGACGCCCGCTGCAAGGTCCAGCCCGCCTGCCGCAAGCGTCAGTCCCATGGCCAGACTGGCGATGGTAAGCACCAACGGCACGTACACAGCCGCATGCACCTGATTGCGCACGGAAGCTTCGTGCATCGTTGTCGTGAGCCCACCGAAGTCATCGGCATTGTGTTGTTCGCGCACAAATGACTTGGTGGTGAGCACACCCATGATGCTTTCGTTGTACGAGGCCGTGATGCGCGAATTGGCGCTGCGCACTTCGCGCGCACTGCGCAGAATGCGCTTCTGGAAACTGGCCGACAGCCAGGCCAGCAGGGGAATGACGCACAACACGATCACGGCCAGCCTGGGGTTCATCACAAACATCGCGACGGCGATACCGGCCATCATGGTGGTGCCCCACACAAGATCCAGCACGCCCCAGGCCAGAATGTTGGACAGGCGTTCGATGTCCGAGGTCATGCGCGCCATGAGCCAACCCACCGGTCGATAGTCGTAGAAGCTGAACGACAGACGTTGCAGGTTGGCAAAGCCATCACGGCGTATGTCGTGCGAGATGTGCGTGCGGATACGGCCCCCGGCCCAGATGAACGTGCCGATGGAAAGCGAGAACAACAGGATGCTGGCCGCGTAGACCCAGCCCCAGCGCCACATGGATTGCGCGAAGCCGTCGCTGGCCGCAGCGTCGATCACTGCGCGATTGAGCAGTGGAAACGACACATCCATTGCCGCGGTGAAGCCGGCGGCGGTGGCGAGCGTGATCACCGTGCCGCGATACGGTCGGGTGTACGCAAACAGCCGGCGCCAGAGTTGCAGACGCACGCGGCGCGCGGCGGCATCTTCATCGATGCCGTCGATCGCCGTGTCGTCGTCGTTGTAGGTTTGCATGACTATCGCCCTTCTTCAGAAGATGGATGGGCTTCAGCAGGTGGATGCGCTTCCGAAGGTGGCTGTGCGTCGGCTCCGACATCGCGTGCAATGCTTGCATCGAGGTCACCTTGGATCGTGCACAGCCGTTGGTATGCACCTGGTACGCGGAGCAGTTCTGCGTGTGTGCCGAGCTGAGTCACGCGTCCGTGTTCCAGTACGAGGATGCGATCTGCATGCATGACCGAAGTCAGTCGATGCGCGATCACAATCGTGGTGTGGCGGCCTTTGCGCCGCCGAAGCGCCGTGAGGATCTCACTCTCGGTGCCGGTGTCGATGGCCGAGAGCGCGTCATCCAGCACCAGGATCGGCGGATCGCGCAGCAGTGCGCGCGCAAGTGCTACGCGTTGGCGCTGCCCACCGGACAACGTGATGCCGCGTTCCCCGACCATTGCCGCGTAGCCATGCGGCAAGCTGGCGATGGAATCGTGGATGGCTGCATCGCGCGCGGCCGCATGCAGTTGTGCCTCGTCGGCATCGGGCCGGCCGACGCGCAGGTTCTCGGCAATGTTGCGCGAGTAGAGGAAAGGCTCCTGCAGCACGACGCCAAACTGGCTGCGCACGAAACTGCGATCGAGTGTCTGGATATCCTGGCCATCCAGAAGAATGTGCCCGTGCTGCGGGTCGTACAGCCGGAGCAGCAGGCGAATGAGTGATGATTTGCCCGAGCCTGGTGCGCCAACGATTGCGAGTGTTTCGCCGGCTGCGATGTGCAGGCTGATATCGGTGAGCACCGCCCGATCGGGCAGGTAGCCAAACTGCACGGAATTGAACTCGATCTCACCACGCGCTGTGCGGTGTTCAGGCGCTGTGCTTGCACGTGCCTCTGCGGGCGCGTTCAGCACTTCGTTGATGCGCCCAAGTGCAACAACAGCTTTGCCGGAGTCCGTGAGAATCCTGCCCATCTGCCGGATCGGCCAGATCACCATGGCTTCATAGGTCAGAAATGCGAACAGTGTGCCGACGCTGATTTCGCCTGTTGAAACCCACCACGCGCCGAAGCCCAGCACGAGTGCGATCTGTCCGGTCGACAGCACGTCGGCGACGGCCCAATACACGCCCATCGTTTGAATGAGTCTGTTGTTGAGGTCGCGAAAACGCGCGTTGCGTGCGGCGAACTTTTCGGTTTCGAACGCCTGGCGCGCAAACGCACGCACGACGCGAATGCCGGTCAGGTTTTCCTGCAGCGCCGTGGTCATGTCGGCTTCGGCCTCGTCGGTGACGAGGAAGATGGACTTGATGCGCCGGAAGAAACCGTAGGAGAACGCGACGATCAGCGGCATGAGCGCAAGCGAGATCCAGGCCAGCCGTGCGTCCAGCCAGAACAGAATGGGCGTGGCCGTCGCGAGCAGCAGTACGGCGCGCCCCAGTTCCACGACATCGCTGGCGAGGAACACCCGCAGTGTTTCGACGTCTGACGAGCAGCGCTGTACTAGATCGCCTGTGTCCGCCTTGTCGTGATAGCTGGCCGGCAGGTGTTGAAGCTGGTCGAACAGCGTTTCGCGCACGCGCTGCGCAATGCCCTCTGCCGCGATTGCGGAATGCTTGCCGCGGAGGTAATGGAAATAGCCGCTGAACGCGGCCAGCAGCACGGTCGTGGCAGCGCACAGCCACAGAAACATCGTCAGCTGTGCATCGCTTCGGGCGGCTTGGGTTGCGGCCACGTCGACAGGGCCCGCAGCCCATGTGGTGGTAAGGCTGGTGGCAAGCCTGGCGGCGAGCGCGGCCAGCACGCTGCCCGCGCCCGAGAGCGGCAGCCCCTGAATGTTGTCCAGCGCGTACTTGCCGATCAACGGCCCGCCGAACATGAACAGGTTGGCAATGCCAAGCGCGGCGATTGCGCCGATGTAGCGAAGTCGCTGGCCAGCGGTGATTGCCCACAGGCCCTGGCGTTGGGTCTCCGGTTGGGCGATGGCCAGCGCTGCGTTCCTGTGGGGGCTGCTGTTGGGGTTGCCGTCGGCGCTGCTTTGGGCGGTGTCTGTCGAGTTGATTGCCGTCATGCCTGTCTGCCTGCTGCGTCCGTACGAGCGGGTTCGTGCATGGGGCGATTACTCAGTACATGCGCGGAACCCTTGGAGGGAGCGGGTTCCGAAAGTGACAATGCTTCCGTTCGGCATCGACCCGTTGTCCGGGGATGTGCAACTTGGGAAGTTGATCGCGAGGCTCAAGTTGAGCCGGCTGGCTCATCTGGGCGGCCGTTGCCCCCAGATGTGCGGGGCGAGGCGGCGATGGCGGCGTCGGAACGCGCTCTGGTTATCGGCGATTGCCGAAGGTGATGATCATGAACATTGACTCCACCTCTCAGCTGTACGAATCGGGGCCGCGGATGGTGGCAGATGGTCTGCGCTGACTCAAGCGCGTTCTTGCCCGGGACATGCGTCGGCACCGGGCGCGCCAGTGAGTCGCCGTCAGGGTGGCGGCGCATGTATCCTTCAACCGTGGGCCAGTCCTGGGGTATCCGCTGCATGTTGTTCAGCAGTGCGTCGGCCGGGCAGCGCTTTGGTCAAGTCACGGAAAATAAGAGTATGTCGGAGCATCAGGGAACGTTTCGTCTGCTGACACGCGCGGACTTCGATGGCGTGGTGTGCGCCGCGTTGATGAAGGAGCTTGGCCTGGTCAACGACATCCAGTTTGTTGATCCGCGCCGCATGCAGCATGGCGAGGTGGCTGTGACGGGGTGTGACATGACGGCCAACCTGCCGTACGTACCCGGTGTGTATCTTGCGTTCGATCATCACTCCAGCGAAGTTGTCAGGGTGCGGGGTCGCTCCGAGGACCGTTTCATCAACGACCCGTCATCGCCTTCCGCAGCACAGGTCATCTACGACCACTTTGGTGGCGCAAAGGCCTTTCCGAACGTTCGCAGCGAACTGATGCGCGCCGTGAATCGTGCCGACAGTGCGCGGTTCACGCAGGAAGAAGTACTGAACCCTTCCGGCTATCCGTTGATCAACTTTCTACTTGATGGCCGCACAGGCCTCAGCCGCTTTCGTTCGTTCAGGCTGAGCAACGAAGAACTTCTGTTGCAGATGGTCGACCAGTTGCGCACTCACACCGCGGCCGAACTGCTGCTGCTTCCAGACCTATCCGAGCGTGTTCGTCTGTATTTCGAGCAGGAGCAGTACTTTCGCGCGCAGCTTGCCCGTTGTGTGCAGATGCACGGCCGCGTCGCGGTGGTCGATCAGCGTGCCGAAGAGCGCATTTACGCGGGCAATCGCTTCATGGTGTATGCCCTGCATCCGGGTGTGACGTTGTCGATGCACTGCGTGCCTGTGGCCGATGGTGCGGCCGTGCAGTTCGCAATCGGCCGGTCAATTTTCAACCGCGACACAAAACTCGATGTCGGCGAGCTGTGCCTTGAGTACGGCGGTGGCGGCCATGCATCGGCTGGCACCTGTCAGGTGCTGCTGGCAGATGCCGAGCGCGTCAAAGCGGAACTGTTGGATCGGTTGCGCCGCGAGTCCTGATACCGCGCTCAGCTCGGCACATGCTTGTCTGGCAGTCGACGCGGCCTGCAGCCTAGATCGGAACCTCAATCGTGAAGTTGGGGCGTCGCATCAGGTCTGCGACAGCATCAACGATGTCGCGCTGCTGCTGACAGTGAATCGTCTCGATGACTTGCCACTGGTTGTCCATGAACGGGCGCCGTAGTACGGCTGCGAACACTGTCGACTGGCTGACGAAGAAGCCGAATGCACCGTCAATCGGGCTGTCGTCCGGCGACAGGCAGTTGTCGAAGCTGGGCAGGCCATTGCGATGTGGCATTTCCTGCAGCGGCACCATGCCTTGGCCGGCCCCAGTGACGAACACCCGTCGCAGCCGTCGCGTATAGGTGCCTTTGCTGATCTGTTCCGCGAACGAGTTGGGCGCTGTCGTCGGCGTCACGATTGGTTTCGGCGCTGGGGCTCTGGTCGTTGCCGGTCCCGAGGGCGCTTGCGCGGCGCGCGCTGGCACGAACGTACCTGTGGGTCGCTTCAGATCGCTGACTAAACCCGGATCGCTTGGACTTGTCGTAGCGCGCGGCGGTGCGGATGGCTTGGGCGGTGCTGCGCGCGGTTCTTGTTGCTCGGTGATGCCAGGCGCGCGCGCACTGGGCAGCGTGGCGGGCACGGTCGCAGTGCTTTCGGACGCGTTGCCCGCCACAATCGCGGGCCCATCGACTGCCGACGGCAGCTGGGGTTTGGCGTCCTGGCTTAGCTGCGCCAGCGCGTTTATCGCGTGGTCGAGCTTGGCGAGTTCCGTGTGATCGTGCGCTTCGATGAGCGATAGATTCAGTTCGCGCATGGCCTGCTGCGCCTGTTTGGCGAGGTCCAGCAGGTCGTCGAAGGATTGAATCTTTGGCATGGCAATTGCCGCCGGTTTGGTCGCAATACAGGAAGTCTAGGACATATCGATTCAAGCGAATCTGTAATGCCTTAACGCGATTAGAATCGCGCGCTCCCGGCCCGCCTTGATCGGCCCCGCTACGCGCGCAGAAATAGTCTTTTATTCAACTAATCAAGGTCTTACATGGCTGGAAAGCAGAAGGACGCGGCGCCCGCAGCAAATGGTGCTGCAGCGGCTAACGCGACGGACAGCGGTCGACCGGCAGATTTCATCCGCGCGCGCATCCGCGCCGAGATCGACGCGGGCATGCACACCCACATCGCGACGCGGTTCCCGCCAGAGCCGAATGGCTACCTGCATCTCGGGCATGCCAAATCCATCTGCTTGAACTTCGGCATTGCGCGGGAATTCGGCGGCACGGTGAATCTGCGCTTCGACGATACGAATCCGTTGAAGGAGAGCAGCGAGTTCGTAGACGCCATGCAGGAGGACATCCGTTGGCTGGGCTTCCAGTGGGACGGCAAGTACTTTGCGTCGGACTACTTCGAGCAGATCTACATCTGCGCGGAGCAGTTGATTGAGAAAGGCCTGGCCTACGTCGACAGCCAGACCGAAGAGCAGATCCGCATGAGCCGCGGCTCGCTCACCGAGCCCGGTAGAAACAGTCCGGATCGTGATCGCTCAATCGCAGACAACCTTGAACTCTTTCGGCAGATGCGTACGGGTCAGTTCCCTGACGGCAAGTATGTGTTGCGCGCGAAGATCGATATGGCTTCGCCGAACATCAACATGCGCGACCCTGCGATCTATCGCATTCGCCATGCTGAACACCATCACACGGGCGATGCATGGACCGTCTATCCGCTGTATGACTTCACGCATTGCATATCGGATGCGATCGAGGGCATCACACACTCGATCTGCACGCTGGAGTTCGAAGACCACCGTCCGTTGTACGACTGGTTCCTTGCGCAGTTGGACTTCCCTGCGAATCCACAGCAGATCGAGTTCTCGTCGCTTGGCGTCGAGTACATGGTAATGAGCAAGCGCTTCTATTCGCGCTTGATCGCGGACGGTCGACTGGACGGTTGGGACGACCCGCGCAATCCAACCCTTGCCGGTATGCGTCGGCGTGGTTACACGGCTGCGGCAATCCGCGATTTCTGTGAGCGCGTTGGCGTGACGAAGCAGCCCAACACGGTGGAACTTGCGTTGCTGGAGTTCTGCCTGCGGCATGACCTTGAAGCAATTTCGCCGCGCGGTATGGCCGTGCTCGATCCACTGCGCGTCGTCATCGACAACTACCCGGCAGGCGAAGGTGAATCGTTGCCGGCGCCCTGGCATCCGAAGCTGCCGGAGATGGGCACACGTTCGCTGCCGTTCTCGCGCGAATTGTTCATCGAACGCGAAGACTTCGAGGAAGTGCCGCCGCCGGGTTACAAGCGGCTCGTGCCGGGTGGAGACATACGTTTGCGGTTTGCCTATGTGCTGCGCTGCGACAGCATCGAGAAGGACGCGCAGGGCGTCGTCACCGCGCTGCACTGCAGCTATTACCCCGACTCGAAGAGTGGGCAGGACGTCAGTGGGCGTAAGCCGGGGGCGGCGGTGCACTGGGTGGACGCGCGGCATGCAGTGCCGGTTGAGGTGCGCTTATACGAAGCGCTGTTCAAGGATCGCGTACCGGACTCAGAGCATCTCGATGAAGCATTGAATCCCGACAGCCTGCGCACCATCACGGCGTTGTTGGAACCTGAGATGGCGGAGCTTGCTGCGGGCCCGCGTTATCAGTTCGAGCGCCAGGGATACTTCATGGCCGATAGCCGCGATTCGCAGCCAGGCAAGCCGGTGTTCAATCGCACGGTGACGCTGCGCGATTCCTGGAAGCCCGCCAGGTAGCAGTGCTCTTGCTGACCGTGTTGGATGGCACGGGCTGGCGCATCGCGCGTCAGGCCGGCGCCATCAGGAAGTGGCCCACCCCCCAGACTTCACCACCCCGCGTGCCAAACAGTTCGGCGCAGGCCATGAAGAACATGCGCCAGCGCTGCACCCAGAGGGTGGCCTGATCGGCCCCGTAGGCCTGATGAAAGATGTCGCCCACGCGCATCCGTTCGGCGTCCATGTTCTGCAGCCAGTGGTTCGCCGTGCGTTCGTAGTGCGTGCCATTCACCCACCAGTCGCGTTCCATGCGGAAGTACTTGGGAAAGCCCTTCAGCATTGCGTAGCTGGGCATGATGCCGCCCGTGAAGAAATAGCGCGCCATCCAGTTCTCTTCGCCAACGGCTTCGAACGGGTAGGCGAGTTCGCGATGACAGAAGTAGTGCACGAACAGCCGACCGCCGTCGTCGCACCAGCGGCGCACGCGGGACAGCAGCAGCTCGTAGTTGCGCATGTGCTCGAACATTTCAACAGAGACGACGCGATCGAACCGCTCATCGATGTCGAACGTGTTCATGTCCGCGGTAATGATGCGCAGGTTACGCAACCCGCGCATTTGCGCCTGACTATCGATGAAAGCCTTTTGTGATGTGGAGTTGCTGACTGCCGTGATCTGCGCGCTCGGATAGGTCTTTGCCATCCACAACGACAGCGAACCCCAGCCACAGCCCAGTTCCAGAATGCGCATGCCGTCGCTAAGTCCAGCGCGTTCGCAGGTCAGTTGCAGCATGGCTTCTTCAGCCTCATCGAGCGGCTCGGCACCGCGCGGGTAGTAGCAGCAGCTGTACTTGAGGTTGCGGCCAAGCGCCAACTGGAAGAATGCTGCGGGCACTTCGTAGTGCTGATCATTGGCAGCGTCGGTATGTGCTGCGAGCGGTCCTTCCGACAGCGAGTTACGAAACGCACGCTGGCGGATTTCGCGGCGCTCTTCGTTCCATGTGCCTTCTTCCCATACCCGCGTGTAGTTCAAGGCGCGCATGCCGATGCGCGTCAGCGGATCCGGCAACCAGCCTTGTTCCACCAGATCGATGACGCTCATGTGCTGGCCCGCCAGAACGGGCGGGCCAGCAGCAGCTGTGCGTCGCCAATGCTGCGTTCGCGAAAGCCGCCTTCGCAGTAGCTCAGA
>CAMAVY010000153.1 GCA_945861675.1 Klebsiella pneumoniae
GCAAGAACAGACGTGATCTGAGCCTCGCCATGTGGTCTTGCCGCAGCCAGGGCTGGCATGGTCGCATCTGCCCGCGCGCCTGCTTGTCATGCAAGCTCCCGCGCGCGCCGTGCAACCTCCTGTGGGCCGTCGCCCACCTACCCCGAGAGTCGAACCCAGCATGTCTGTCGACAACTCAGCGCCCAGCACGCCCGCGCTACACCATCACCCCTACACACTCTTGTGGCCCGCTGGCGCGCCGGGCGCACGCGGCACAGGGTTGATTGACCAACCCGCACTGACCATCCATTTGCCGCCACCGGGGACTGCCACGGGCACCGCCGTCGTCGTCAATCCAGGCGGTGCGTACCGCTTGCTCGCCGCTGACCATGAAGGCTTGCAGGTAGCGCACTGGTTGAATCGTCACGGTATCGCGGCCTTCGTATTGCGTTACCGCGTCGGCCCCATCTACGACACATCAACGTCACTGCTGGACGCCCAGCGCGCCACTCGCTACGTGCGCCATCATGCGAGCGCGTTTGGCATCAGCAAGTCGCGCATCGGCATGTTGGGTTTTTCTGCCGGCGGGCATCTGGCTGCGGCGGCGGGCACGTGTTTCGACACATCGCTCAACAACGCGAACGTAGTTGCCGAAGTACAAAACCCCGATGCGATCGACGGCGAAAACTGCCGACCCGACTTTCTTGCGTTGGTCTACCCGGCCATCGATCACTCCCTGTTCGACCGCGCTCTGGTCGCGTCGGTCGGCATGACGGACATTGTGCAGGACGTGTTTCCAGCCTTGCAGTCGCGCGTCACCGCAGCAACACCGCCGACTTTCATCATGCAAACCCACGAGGACCCCGCAGTTACCGCGCACCATGTACTGCGTTTCTACACCGCGTTGTTGAACGCAAAGGTGGCCGCCGAAATGCACATATTCGGGTTCGGCGGCCATGGCCTGGGGCTCGCGCCCGGAGATGCGGATCTCGCGCAGTGGACCAGCTTGCTGCTGGGTTGGCTCAAGCGCAGCGGCTTTCTTGTCGACGCGGTACGTGTGCCCGTGCGCGGCACGGTTGCGATCGATGGCAAGCCAGTGGACATGGGCTGGGTGAGCCTTCTCTCTGACGACCCGACAGTGCCGCTGGTGTGCGCTTACGTTGATGGAACACAGCCAGGACGATTTGCCGCCGACGCAGCGCATGGCGCAGTGCCAGGTCGATATCGCGTGGAGGTCTGGCGCCTGGCTTCCAAAGGCCCGCCGGATCAACGCGGCGACTATTCACAGGAGGATGCCGAGCACTACACGCGCTTGAGCCCGGGCGATCCGAGCAGCATCTTTGTCACGCTGGGGGGTGATGCGGCGGATGCGGAGATCACGCTGAGCATCGCCACGCGCTGAGACGGTTCGCGATTGGCAGCGCGCGCCATATGTTGCGCGAAGAACACTGCGCAAACGATCCGCAGCGCTGCCATATGCAAACGCAAGCGTTGCATGAAGCGCTTCCGCGGAAACATCCGCGGCAGCATCGGCAAGGTCTTCAACCTTCGTCATGCGAACGCGCGCGCGTCAGCCTTGCCACATGCGCGACTCGCACCCCATCACAACGTCAACGCCCGATAAACCTTGCTCAACTCACTCGGCAACGCCGCCACTTCATCAATGATCAGATAACGATTGTCCGGACACATCCGCCGCAGGTAGTCGTTGCCCGACTGATCGATGGTCACGCAGAACGTCTGCACGCCTTTGCGCTCTGCTTCCTGCAGCGCGCGCGCTGTGTCCTGAATGCCGTATTCGTGATCTGTGCGGTCCGGGCCGTAGTCGTAGTCCTGGGGAAAACCATCGGACACGATGATCAGCACCTTCATGCGCACCGCCTGCCGATCCAGCTTCGTCAGTGCATGCCGAATCGCCGGCCCCATGCGCGTTGATCGGCGCGGTTTCATGGCACCCATCGCGGCCCAGGTGCGGCTGTTCAGCTTGTCTTCGAATTCCTTCGCGACATAGAACTCCACTTCATCGTGGCCGTAGCCAGAGAAGCCATACACGGCGTAGCCGTCGCCCAGTGTTTCGAGTGCTTCACACATCAACGCCAGCGACTCTTTCGCAACGTCGATCACGCGGCGTTTCGGTGGCTCTGGCGCGCTGTTCTGCTTGTTCCACAAGCCATACAGGGACTGATCGTCTTCCTTTTCTTCAACCACAGGCGCCGGCGGTGGCGCGTTGGGATCGGGGATGGGGTCGTCTGTCGATGCGCTCATGTCCAACAGAAACGCTGCGGCGACTTCACGCGCCGCCTTCTGCCTGCGCACATACACGTGCTCATCGGTGGCATGCCCGGCGCGACGGTCGATCACCGCTTCGATGATGCCGTCCAGGTCCAGCTCGTCGCCGTCGCTCACGCGGCGCACACGCTGGAACGACTCGGGCTTGATGAACTTGAACTGCCGCTTCACCTGATGCGCAAGCACCGCGTACTTCTCGCGTACTCCTCGGATGAAGTCCTGGTCGTCGCCTTTCAGCCGGTGCTCGTACAAGCGGCACCAGCCCTTGATGTAGGCCTGACTGTGGAAGTCCCACTCGTCGTACAGGAAGCTGCGCGGCGCGCCATCGATATCGCCAAATGCACGGCGCAGCACCGCACGATCCATCTCCAGATGGCGCTTGAGCTGGTCGCGTTTGTCGGCTGCGCGTTTGCGCTGCTCATCGCGCAGCAGGTCATCGCGCAGCAGGCTTTGCGCCTGCAGGTTGGCCAGCATGCCCGCCTGATCGGTGGATGCGCCAGCTGCTGATATCTCCTGCGTTGGTCCATCTGAAACCGGCGGTTTCACATCCGGCGGCAATGCCGATTGATCGAATGCACGCGCATCTTCCTGGCCGTGTTCACGCAGGAAGCGATCGAGGGCATCGGCCGTCAGGTCGTCCTCGTCCAGCACATCGAGCCCATCGAGCAGGGCCACCAACGACTCGCTGCGCATCTGCCGCTGCACCAGATCTGGCTGGATTTCGCCGCGAAAACTGACCGGGGCCGCATCCATGGCGTCTTCGTCCAGCGGCGCCGATGCATCGTCTGGATACGCTGAATCGCGCATACCAGGCAGACCTTCCGCGTTGTCGCGCAGGTTGGCGCCGTGCATGCGCCGCGGCAGGCCAACCCGCTCGAGCAGCTGGAAGCACAGCACCGCTGCGCGGGCACTGTCGTATACCGTCGCATCGTCTGCTTCGACAGGCGCAAGCGCGTCGAGCATATGGATCATGAGGCCCGTGCCCTCGGCAGCGATGAGCCGGTCGCGGTCCGCACCCAGGCTGTACTGCACCAGCCCTTCCAACAGCGCCGCAAAGGGGCTGAGCAGCAGCATGTCCGGTCGATGCAGCAGCGCATGCACCAGCACGCGCTGCAGATCGGCCTCCGCACCGGGGTAGCGTCTGCGCAGGCGCAAGTCGATGCGCATGTCTTCCAGCATCATGAACAGCCGGCGCATCAGCGTCGGCGCTTCCCAGAGCGCGAAGAAGCGCTCGAGATCGAGTGCACGATCCGATGGGTGCGTGCGGTCTATCGGCAGGCCAGCGATCAGCGCACGCGCCCGCGCGAAGTTGAACTCGAAGGTGCCGCACTCGAAGAAGCCCAACTGGTGCAGCACCGCGATCTTGTACACGCCAAGGTTGTGGCGCGTGGAATCGAACAGCGCAACCGCATTGGGCAGGTACACGGCGGCACCATCCATGGTGATGCCATCGGGTCGGAAATTGCCGGTCAGGGCTTCTGTGGGCTTCAGGTGCAGATAGCGGCCAGACAGCCCCTGCGCAAACAGCGACAGCACGCGTTGCGCATCGGCCAGATGCACGCGATGGGGGTGCGCTAGATCGGCTGCCGGCAACGCGCCATCGTTCATCCGTTTGCGGCCTGTCTGTCGCCGACCCTCAGAAGCACCGGCTACGGACCGCTTGCGGGCAACAACACGTCGATGATCTCCGCCACGGCCTGCTGCACATCGGCTTCGTCGGTAACAGCCCGCGCAATGGCGACGTCGCAGGCGCGGCGCGGTGCAATGCCGCCGGCAATCAGCTGTGCGGTATAGATGAGCAGACGTGTGCTCACGCCCTCCTCGAAGCCGTGCTCGCGCAGGTTGCGCACCTTCTCGCCGATCAGGGCGAGGCGTTCGGCAAGCGCGGCGGATACGCCGGTTTCGTGGGCAATGATGTGCGCCTCGACCGGCACGCTGGGGTAGTCGAACTCCAGGCTGACGAAGCGCTGCCGCGTGGACGGCTTCAGGTCCTTCAACACGCTCTGATAGCCGGGGTTGTAGGAGATCACGAGCAGAAAGTCCGGATGTGCATCCAGCAGTTCGCCCTTCTTCTCGATGGGCAGCATGCGCCGGTGATCGGTCAGGGAGTGCACCACTACGGTGGTGTCTTTGCGCGCCTCAACCACCTCGTCCAGATAACAGATGGCGCCGGTACGCACGGCGCGCGTCAGCGGGCCATCGACCCATACAGTTTCATCGCCTGCGAGCAGAAAGCGCCCCACGAGATCGGTGGCGGTGAGGTCTTCATGGCAGGCCACCGTCATCAGTGGCGTGTCGAGATCACGCCTCGGGGAGGTCGCCTGGCGATACAGCCGCCAGGCCATGTGCTCCACGAAACGCGTCTTGCCGCAGCCCGTCGGGCCCTTGAGCAGCACCGGCAGGCGCGCCGCATACGCGGCCTCGAAAATCTCCACCTCATCGCCCAGCGGCATGTACCAGGGCTCACTCGTCAAACGGTGTGCGTCGCCGCCACCGGGCTGGGCTGAACTGCTCATGTACCTCAATCGCTAATCGTTGGCGGCGCTGAAGGGCGTCATCTTGCGCAACAGGGTGTCGGGGTCTGCCTCTGGCGTGTTGCGCAGCGCCCGCTCTGCCATCTGATCGTATTTGGGGTCCAACGCGCCCAGCTTCTGCAGTTCAGAGCGGTGATAGGACGTGCGCGAGATCACGCGCTTTGCGTCGGGTGCCGCGCAGTGCTGACAGGTCAGCGTGCTTTGTGCCTCGCTGATGCTTGCGTAGGTACTGGACAGGCCGCAGCAAGCGGCACAGCGGTATTCGTAGATCGGCATGGCATTGGGCTTCGAAGACTGCCGTCAGACTGACCGACGGGGCTTTGCAGATCAAGCATCCAGATCAAATGGCCGACCCAAACTGGCCAGCGTATTTGGCACGCTCAAGGCAATCAGCCTGCGCCCGCGTTCACCACCGGCTGTGTCTCGCGCTCACCACACAACACCACCATCAGGTTCGACACCATCGCCGCCTTCTGTGGCTCGGTCATCTGCACAACGTTCCTTTCCGACAACATGTGCAGCGCCATCTCGACCATGCTCACCGCGCCTTCCACCAGCTTCCGGCGCGCGCTGATGATGGCTTCGGCCTGTTGGCGGCGCAGCATTGCGCCCGCAATTTCCGGCGCATACGCCAGATGGGTGAAGCCGCACTCATCAACACTGATGCCCGCGACCGCAAGCCGCTCCATCAATGCCTTCTGCAACTCGAGACCGACCAGATCGTGATTGCCGCGCAGCGTGACTTCCTGATGCTCGATGTCGTCGTAGGGATAGCGCGAGCCGATGGTGCGCACCGCCGCTTCGATCTGCACCATGACGAAGGCCTTGTAGTCGTCGACGTCGAACAGCGCCTGCGCTGTGTCCGTGACGCGCCACACCACCTGCGCGGCAATCTCCACCGGATTTCCGCGCAAGTCGTTCACCTTGATCATGTCCGAGATGAGGTTGTTCGCGCGCACAGCGATCTTGGCCTTGCCCATCCACGGCCACACCCAACGCAAGCCTTCTTTGCGGCACGTGCCACGATAGGCTCCAAACAGCGTAATGACGGCGGCCTGGTTCGGTTGCAGCATGTAGAAGCCGCTGACCGAGATTACAAAGGCGACCACCCAGCCGATGAGCGCCGCAACGGCGCCCGGGCCTGCGCTGTCGCCGCCCATGTCGGCAAGCGCGCGAAAGATCATCGCAAACAGCCCCAGCACAACGAGCAGCATGAGATAGCCACTGAAGGTCCAGGCGGTGCGTTCGGTGCTTGCGTTCAGGTCGCCACGGGTTGCGTTAGCCATGCTGTGTTCCCTGCCGTTGAATAGCCGCCGTTGCCAGCGAAGTGTGCCTCTGCTGCTGGGCGCCGTGCCACCAACCCAGCACGTTCAATGCCGCCCGCATGAGGTGGGCGATGGCGATGGTGTGCATGTCCAACGACGCCGCTTCCACACGTTCACGCAGTGTCATTACCAGGGCCTGATCGGCCTGCACAACCGCAGGGATGCAGTACACCTTGATCAGGTTCTCCAACATGCCAAGGCGAAAATCCTGCATGAGTGCAAAACGGCCATAGTTGCGCACGCCTTCGGCGATCAGCGTGTGGTGGTACAACGCCAGCAGACCGCGCTGCTGCGCGCGCCGCTGTTCAACCGTCAGGCTGGTCAGCAGCCAGTACGCCACGTCACGCAATGGGTTGCCCGCTTCGATCATCTGCCAGTCGAAGACCACGAACCGACCATCGGGCTGCAGCACGCTGTTGTTGCGATGGAAGTCGCCATGACACAGCGAGCGCGCCCGGGTTGGCGGTGCCTCACCCGCGGCAATGCGCGGCACCAGGGTTTCGATCACGCGCACGGCGCGCGTCAGGTGCGACTGGCCATAACCGTCGCGCACAGCGGCTTCGATTGCGCGCGGAATCAGCCACGCAAGGTCGAGGTCGGTATTGGCGACAGGTTGCAGCCAGGGCGCATCCAGCTGCGGGTGCTGCCAGAACCGCGCGTGTACCCGCGCCAGGGTGCGCATCGCCGCTTCGCTCTCCGCGACGCTGGCCTCGACTCCGTAACGCAGACCAGGCAGGTCTTCCATGAGGATGGTGAGACAGCGCGCCTGCACGTCGAAGTCCGAGAAGTACACCACCGGACCCGGCTGATCCACCTGCGCTGCCAGATCGCGGTAGAAGCGCGCTTCACGAAACACCACATCCGGGTTCAGCACCCGCAGCAGCTCGGTGTTGTCTGTGAGCAGCTTCAGCACCAGCGATTGCGGGCCAGTGCGCGAACCTGCGTAGCTCGGGCACAGACGAAACAGCCTGCTGGCGAGGCCTTCGCCAACACCAATGCGCTCGATGCGTACGCGGTCGACCAAGCATCCGCCACCCAGCGCTGCGCTCAGCCACGCAGGCGTAAGCGCGTCCACGTCCTTGAGGGGCCGCGCTGAATCGGTGAACGACGGTGCGGAAGCGAGCATGGCTGACACCTGTGGCTTGCGTTCAGCTTGGTCGCGAACGCTGGATGCGTCCAGCAAGTGCATGCCGGCGCGCCGCACGTCGGTGCAGCGCCGCCGTGGCGCGCGCGGCCTGCTGCGCAGGCAGCACGCCTACTGCTCGTTGCCCACCCAGCAGCCTTCCTGGTGGTCGTCTACGCGACCCGATGACTGCATGAACGCATAACAGATGGTGCTGCCGATGAACTTGAAGCCGAGCTTCTTCAGCGCCTTGCTCATTGCATCGCTCGCAGGAGTAGACGCGGGAAACTCGCTCAACGTCTGATAGCGATTGCGCAGCACCGTGCCGCCTGTGAACTGCCACAGGTAGTCGTTCAACGTGGTGCCGGTTTCCAACAGCGCCAGGTAGGCGCGTGCATTGCTGATGAAGGCATCCACCTTCAGGCGATTGCGCACAATGCCTGCGTCTTCCAGCAGGCGGGCCTTCTTGGCATCGGTGTAGCGCGCCATTTTGCTGGCATCGAAACCATCGAACGCCTTCCGATAGTTTTCGCGCTTGTACAGGATGGTCCGCCAGGACAAACCGGCTTGTGCGCCTTCAAGACACAGCAGCTCGAACAGCCGCTGATCGTCGCGCAGGGGCCGCCCCCACTCCTCGTCGTGGTAGGCCACCATCAGCGGATCGCCGGTTTCACACCATGCGCAACGATGTCGACCGTCTGCGTGCAGTGCCGCACGCCGCGCGCCGCGTTCGGAAACAGGGCCAGAGAGAGGATCGGAAGTCATGTGTGAACTCGTGTTCAGTTCAAGGAAGCGCAGACGCTAGCAAGCGCGTCATGGCGACCGACAGGCGGCCGCGACGCCAGCCCGCGTGCGCCGAGCACATGCCGCGTTGTGCGCAAACGCCCCTCAACTATTCAGCCCCCTCAACCATCCAGCTCCCTCAACCTTCCAGATAGTCGTTCACGCGCTTGTGCAGATGCCGCGCACGCACTTCCTGATAGTTGCCCAGGGTCTGCCCGCCTTTCGCGCAGGTCTTGAAGCCGCGTGTCTGTGCAGCCATGTTGTCGGTGTCCTGGTCGTAGATGGCGCCCAGGAAGCCCAGACCCGTGGCCAGCGTGTAGCTGTCTTCCACATCCAGAATCAAAGGCTCTGGTGGCGGCGGCGGTTCATTCTCCGGGTGCTTCGGCCGCAGGAAATACAGGTCGAAGTAGCTGTAGTCCGGATTCTCGGGATCGGGCCGGAAGCGATAGACCATCGGCAGCGACAGACCCGGAAACACGAACAGATTGGGAAACAGGAAGTACTCGATGGAATCGAGCGTCTGCGCCGTTGAGTAGTTCGAGAAGTCCTGGTCGTACTGTTCGCCGAGCGCCTTGCGAATGATGCCCGCATACACGTCGCGCGCTGTCATGCCTTCCGGCACGGTCGGCACGCCGCCATCAGCCGATCCGCGCCGGCCCCACATCTGCTGCAGCAGCTCCTGCTGCGTCGGTTGGCGCGGCATGCGCGGGTTGGCCGCACCGACGGTGTGAATAAAGCGATTCACATTCTTCGGGAACACATCGTAGGTCGTGATTGGTTCCGAGAACTCCTGACCGCCCGCGTGCGTTTCCTTGACGTGGTAGGCCTCCATGAAGGCCTCCTGCGCGGCCTTCCAGTTCACCGGCAAGCGCTTGCGCACGTGCGTTTCGATGAAGCGGTTGTCGATGTGGAAATTCTTGAAGTGCTCCGGCAATACGCCCAGGAATTCCTGCAGCGACTCGCTGTTCGGATCGAAGTTGATGAACACGAAGCCGCCCCACGTATCCACTTTCACTTCGCGCAGGTTGTGGCTGGTGTCGCTCACATGCGGAAAGTCCCAGCGCTCCGGAAGATCGATGAGCTTGCCTTCGAGCGAGTAGGTCCAGCCATGGAAGGGGCAGCGGAAGTTTGCGCAGGAACCTGAAGACTCCGGCGGCTTCAATGCGGTCGCGCGATGCATGCAGGCGTTGAAGTAGGCCTTGATTGCGCCGGACTCGGTACGCGTGACGATGGCCGACAGATTGCCGATGTCGTACACGTGGTAGTCGCCAGGCAGTGGGATGTGCTCTTCGCGGCAGGCCATCTGCCACACCCGCGGCCACAGCTTGGCGAACTCTTTGGCGGCGTATTCGTGCGACGTGTAGTTGCTGTAGGGAATGTCCTCGTCGCCCAGGAATTCGTAGGAGTACTCAAGGAACGCCGGCGGCGGCTGGGAGCTGTCACGCAGCAAGGCTTCCTGATAAGTCGGCCCCGGCGCCCGCGCTTCGCCAGGCGCAAGCTTCGGCGGATTGGCTGCCATGTTCGATCTCCCCAATGACCAGATGATCGGCCCATTCTGCCCCTTGCGGGCGGGGCGATGCCAGTTGGGTGCGTGCGCCTACTGATTCATCGGTTGCGCGCTGGCACAACTCTGGCCTGATGGCAGATCAGTGCAGCTGCTGTAGTTGGCCTGCAACCCGAGGCGATCGCGCAACCGACCGGTCAGCGCGAACAACTTGGTGTCACCGGCAGCAACGGCATTGACGCCTGTGCGTACAACGAGCACGTTCTGCGTGGCACTCGGGCGCAGATCGTGATCGCCCAGACGTCCGGCTCCATCGCGACCACAGTCACCTTGATTGGCTGCCGCGCAGAACAGCGTGTCGCCCATGCCCAAGGGGCCATGTCGGAATGTCCACGCAGCAGTGAACGTGCCTTCCGTGGCGGCCGCTTGCGCGAACGCCTGCAACGCGCTGCGCGTCTGTGCGGTGATTTCCGGCCAGGCCAAACCTGCCAGCGCAGAGGAGACAGGCGGCACCCCGTCGATCTCAACTTCGAAGCTGCTGGCAGTGCTGCCCTCAATGGTCGCAGCGATGCTGCAGGCATCGTCGCTGTACAGACTTACGCGCACCATGCGTCCACCGCGATAGAAGTTGCGCACGAAGGCATCGCCTTCCGCACCCTCTGGCAGACTGATCTGTGAATCATCGCTGCCACGCGTGAAGCCGGTAGCGGGATCGAAGCTGCGCGAGTCGCCGCTGCCGTTGCTTCGCCATACCGACAGGTTCTCGAGGTTGTCCACGCCCGGATGCGGCTTGTACAGCGCAACGCGCACCCACTCACCGTCTGCATCCCGTTGTCGCACGTCGGCGCATTGCGTGCTGGGTAGCGCTGGCACCTCGAACGCCAACGCACGCTGGTAAGTGACGACCGGCGTTTCGCCATCGATGCGCTCGTCGCGCTGCGCGCGTGCCGAAGCCCGGATGTGCACATCGGCCACCGTACCGAACAACTTCCATGCGCCATTCTCAAACGTAACGCCCAGGCCTTCGCTGATTTCCTGAACATCATCGCCAAGGCGCAGGGCAAAGCTGATCTGGCAGAGCGGCGCGGCGCCGCTCAGATCGCATTGGCCCAACACCGGACTGACAAGCTGCGCGCCGAACAACGGCACAGAGCCTTCCTTCAGATCACCGCTGAACAACGCGCACAGACCTGCAGCCACCTGGGCTGGGCCACGCAGCGCAACGTCGCCCACCGACAGACGCGCGTTGCTTGCCATGCTGCCGCGCAGGCCGCCCGATTCCGCGCCGCACGCCTCTGCACTCGCCACCGCAGTGGTCATGTTACGGAACAACGTATCGATGCCTGACAGGTCCAGATTCGCAGCGCCCTCGTCAACGCTGAGCGTGCCACTTGTGTTGCCTTGCTCCAGATACAGATTGCCGGAACCGATGCGCGGCGTGAGTTGCACGAACGCGTGCTCGTCCTCACCGGTTGTGACGCCCACTGAGTCCAGGACGCGGTCATAGCCGGCGCGCGATCCGGCGTTCAATGCACCCGTCACGAAGTTCAGATCGGCGGGAACGCCCGCATCACGCAGTACGTCAGTCAGGCCGGCACGCAATTGTGTCTGCGCCGTATCGATATTGTTGGTGGTCAGGTCAGGCGCGCTACCCACCATCAGGCTGTCCGGTGCATCGCCGGTTGCCAGCAGCAGCACAGCGGTCGTGAGTGGCGTGACGTTGGCCGTGCCTGCGCCGGTTGCCACTGAATAGATGCACTGATATTCGGCGCCACTGAAGCCGCAAGCCTCCAGCCGATAAGGCGCGGGGCCGGTGAGCGTCACTGCGCTGTAACGGCCGTCGGCACCGATGGCGATGTTCTCTGCCACCACAGCGCCATTGGCGTCGATGATGCGCAGCTTGCCGTCGGTCAGCGGTGCACCCACGGCAACCGTGCCTGCAACGGTGGGGCTCGTGACCACCGGCGGCGTGGGCGAGACCACCGCGTCGGCGGACTCACCCCCATTGCCGCCACTGCAACCGGTCATGCCGAAGCACGCAGGGCCAATTTGTCCTCCCCCCCATTCGCGAGTGCGGCCATTGAGTTAGCACGTTTTGCCGAACAACCCTTGGGCGATGCGGTATTGCTTGCGGCATGGATCTCATCACCTTT
>CAMAVY010000154.1 GCA_945861675.1 Klebsiella pneumoniae
GGCGTTGGCGGATCAGGCCGTGACGCATTGGCTGGCGTGGCCCGCGACCTATGGTCTGGACGCCGTCATCGTGCCGGCGCTGCGCCTGCTGGCGGCGCAACCGGCGCTCATGCACCGTCCTGCCAGCCAGCGGCTGCGTACGGCGGTGCTGACGCATCTGCAGGCGCGCGTCTCCGTGGATCTGGCACCGCCGACCGACTGGCGACGCGATGCCAGGCTGAGTTGCCGTTGTGAGCGCTGCAAGGAACTGGGCCGCTTCCTGCTGGACGCCCACCAGCTCGCCTGGCGCTTCAAGGCGCGCGAGGCCGATCGCCGCCATGTCGAGGACGCGATCCGACAGGGCCGCAATGACGTCGATTGCACCACTGAGCGAAGCGGCAGCCCGCATGTGCTGGTCTGCCGAAAGAACCAGGCAAGCTACGAGCGGAGCGTTGCGCAACGGCGGGCGGACCTCGACGACCTGCAGCGACTCGGCGCGTGAGCAATCTGCGCTTGCACGATCGAACAGCGTGGGCGCGAGCTCCCTCGTGGTGCCGGCCAGGACGAATGTCTTTGTCCACCTCTTTCACGTGAAGACAAACCGCGCAGGTACGGCACCCCGGTGGTGCAGTCGGTGAGTGCCGATGCGGAAATGGCATCGGGGATGTGTGGTCGCGGCCGCTCCCCGTTCCATCGCGACAGCAGACATTCGCGCTATCCAGGCAACAGCACGTCGGGCAACTTCCCCGCTTCGCGATCGAACGTCAGGAGCGGGCCCTGCCCCTCCATTGCGCAGAGGCCCACATGCAGGCAGTCCGCAACGTCTGCACTGCTCTGTCGGCAGAACTGCAGGGCGCACTCGACGCTGCCTTCAGATTGAATCGACAGTTCCCGGGCCTCCAGCAAGGCCACCAGCGTCGATTCGATCAAGGATCGACTGAACCTGTAGCGCGCACGCAATACCCACTCGAGTTCCACCAGCACGGTGATGGGGATGAACAGCGACTCCTGGTTTCTGATCGCCGACTCAAGCAACCCGCGGACCACCGCTGCCTGCTCCTGGTCGTCGTCGACCAGCCAGCGTACGAGCACGTTCGTGTCCAGGGCCGGCATCAGCCGCGACCGATGCGCATCGCTTCCACGGGCACTGACGGCGTCGAGGCGTCGGGCCTGAGGATGCCCTGCAGATCCAGAATCGACCGCGTCTTGCCACGCATGATCGTTGTTCCGTCAGGCAGGCAGGTGAACACCACTCGTTCGCCGGCGCTGAGGCCCATTGCCCTGCGCACATCTGCAGGAATCGTGCTCTGGCCCTTGCTGGTGATGGTCGCTTCAGACATGTTCAGCTCCTTGCATTTTGCGAACTGGCAAGGGGCCGCGGTGCTGATGTGACGGCAGCCGGCGAAGCGTGCGACGGTGTCATGCAAGCAGAGTTGAGCGTCTGACCGACGTCTTACCCTGTTTGTTGCGGTGCGCGTTCGAACGCGGCGCGACGCCCACCCATGCGGCGCGCAGCGGCAAGGATTCTGGTGGGTCGAGTGGTGGGCATGAACAACCGTCGCGACGCATCGACCTGATTTCAAAGCAATCTGCAGCGCTGCCGCTTCCGCGCACACACCGGCGTGACGCCGCTGCCGTGGCTGCTCGCGGCGCGCGGCGCGCGGCACACGTTCGGTTGCCCGCGGGCCACATGAGTCGCAGCGCAGTGGTCGGTCTGCGGTTCGAGATCTGCGACAGCACGACGTTGCAGCGGTCTTTACGATTCGGTGATCGTCCAACAAGCCATCGTGCGCCTCGAAGAGCGTCTCTACCTGCGCAGTGACACCGTGCTAAAGGAACGTCGATTCCCGACACGGTTCTGCGTTCATCCCCGCGGGTCGAAGACGTGAACGAAAGCTCCATGTCAATTTGCACATCTGGCACACGCGCTCACGCTTGAGCAAGCGGCTGGTCTTCGGGTTCGAGGATCTGGGTGCTGAAGCAAGGAGCTTCGTGCCCAAACTCTTCAACGATCACACCGCACGTCGGAGAACGCGCAATCCTGCTGCAAGAGCCACCTCGTCAGTTCGTCACGCCCCACTTGCGCAGCATTGCAAGCAGCGTGGCGCGCCGGAACGGTTTCCACATGAAGTCGTCCATGCCGGCATCAAAGCAATGTCGTCGATCCTCTTCCGAGCTGTTCGCGGTCATCGCGATGACGGGGACATGCGCACCACTTGCGGCCTCCGAGGCGCGAATGCATCGCGTTGCGACATAGCCGTCCATTTCCGGCATTTGACAGTCCATCAGTACCAGGTCGTACGAAAACTGTTCCAGCATCTCAAGCGCCTCCTTGCCGTTGCCGGCGACATCCGCACGGCAGCCGAAGCGCTCAAGATACAGCGCTGCAACCCGCTGATTGACGACGTTGTCCTCAGCGATGAGCACCCGGAGGCCCAGTTGAGGCGCGGCCTCGTTCTGCGGGTCACCTGCAACACGAAGGACTCGACGCGTAACCAACGGCGCGTCGGTCGGTGATTCCGTCGATCCCGTTGGCCACGCGCCGATCACGGCGGAAGCGGCTTCTACCAGCAGGCTGGGAAGTACGGGTTTGACCAGGTATCCCTGGAAGCCAGCGCTTCGCAAGCGTTGCAATTCGGCACCAAGATCGGTGGCGGACAGCATCAGAAGGGACGGCTGCACAAGCCGCTTGTCATCGCGAATCCTGCGCGCCAGTTCGTCGCCATCCATATCGGGCATGCGCAAGTCGAGCACGGCGAGATCGAACGGCCGTTCTTGCGACGCCTCGGCAAGCAAATGCAAAGCGCCCGCGCCATCTGCGGCGTTCACCACTTTGCACCCTGCGCCCAGCAAGGGTTCGGTCGTGATGCGGCGATGGCTCTCCGTATTGTCGACGACAAGTACGCGTCGTCCGCCCAGGTCTACGACATCCGGCATGCTTACCTGAGCAACGACGGGAAGTGAGACCTCGAAGCCAAACACCGAGCCCGTTCCCGGATGGGAGTCGACCCAGATGCGTCCGCCCATCATCTCGACGATGCGTTTACTGATCGCGAGGCCAAGTCCGGTACCCCCGTACCTGCGCGTCGTCGAGGCATCCGCTTGCGAAAACTCCCGGAACAGGCGGCGCACCTGTTCTTCGCTGAGACCAATACCTGTGTCGCGCACGGTAAAGGTCAATGCGAGTTCGCCGTTCTGGGCACGCGATCGAGACTTCACGTCGACCCGCACTTCGCCCCGTTCCGTGAACTTGAACGCGTTGCTGATGAGGTTCAGCAGTACCTGACGAAGCCGCCCTGAGTCGCCCACCATCCAACGCGGCACCGTGGGTGATACGTGCACGACGAAGGGCAGACTCTTCCTGGCGAAGCGCGGCCCCAGCAGATCGACGACTTCGTCCAGCGCCGCATGGAGGTCGAAATCGATCGCCTCCATCTCCATCTGCCCCGCCTCGATCTTCGAGAAATCGAGGATGTCGTTGACGATCGCCAACAGCCCGTCCGCGCTGCTGAACGCAACGAACGCGAAGTCGCGTTGCTCTTCATCGAGCACGGTGTCGAGCAGTAGACCCAGCATCCCCAGAATGCCATTCATCGGCGTGCGGATCTCGTGACTCATCGTCGCAAGGAACTCGCTCTTCGCGCGCGTCGCCTCGAGCGCGGCTTCGCGCGCTGTGACGAGCTCCGCGTTCGTCGCAGCCATTTCGCGATGCAGGTTGACCAACTCGTTGTTGGTCCGGCTGAGTGCTTCGAGGAACATCGCGTCATCCTGCGCGCGATGTTCTTGCGCACCGACAAATGTCGCCGGTACCCGACCCGCGTCCAACTGCGCGCCGCGCGCCGATCTCTGGTCGCTGGTTCGTTCCGTCAAGTGATTGGCGAGCGCGACTGCCTGCTCGGCGTCGCTTGCCGTGCCGTCCGCACCGATCTGCTTCCACAACGCCGGCGCCAAGGCGAACGGAAAACCACCAACAATGATTTTGATGTCCGCGCATTCGGGCGATGCCCGAACCGCGGCGATCAGCTCCGCTACTGCGTCCACGTGATGTGTGATCGTCGCAGAGATTGCGAGCACAGTCGCGCGCTGCTTTACGACTGCGCCGACCACGCTTCCAAGCGGCGCGTTGGTACCCAGGTAGTAGGTACTCCAGCCGTCGAGCTCGAAGAAATCGCACACCATTCGCAAACCGAGCTCATGAAGATCGCCCGATACGCACGTCGCGACGAGGGTGCCTGCGGTCTTCGGCGTGGCGAAGGTCTGCCCGGCGAGTTGGGCGATGATGAGTTGCGTGGCGGCCGTGCAGAAGTGCTCCTGACCGACGCTGATGCGATTCATCTGCCACAGCCTGCCGATCTCGCGCTGGCTGCGTTGGAAGACCTGAACGTATATCTCACGAATCGGCGTGCCGCTCGCCAGGGCACCACTCACGAGCGCGCTTGCCGCGTCACGATCTCCACGCAACAGGGCGTCGAGATACTGCGTTGTCAACGTCGCAAGGGTCGAGTTTGGCGAGATGAAACTTGGAACCTCGTCGGGCAGGTCGGGCAGCGCCTCGATCGCTCGTGCGATGTACGCGCATGGCGCGTCGCTGAGTTCGAGAGGGAGCAGCTCGCGCAGAACGGTGCTCATACTTTCGAGCAAACCGGCAAGTAGATCGGCCGGCACGCGACGACTACCCAGCACCACCTTGACCCAGCCGACGTAGTTGTCGAACAACCCTTGATCATCGACGGCAATGGCCTGCGCCAGATAGTCGAGATGATGCTTCGTGTCTTCGCGCATGCGCGCACGCACGGTTGGACCGAACCGTTCGGCAAGATCGGGGTGACGCGCGATTTCGAGTTTGAGGGTGGACGACACAATTTGCTCTTGCCGTGCACGAATCGCGTGACTCACATCGGCCATTGCGGCACTCATGATCAGGCGCACCTTCTTGTTCGACTTTGTCGAATTGGTAGGAATCGGTCACCGACTTCACCGACTTCTCCTCTCTCGACATTCTGCAGCACGATGGCTTGGAGCAATCGCTGTGTCGGCGCGAGCGGAAGTACGGTCGTTCGGAGCATTGGAGCGCGGTTCGAAACTGAGGAAGCCTGAACAGCAGTGCGATCGGTGACGGTTCCGCCCACACCGATCACGCGCTCGCGCGTAGCGCATCCGCAGCGCCAGGTGCGGTCGAGATGCATTTGCATGCCACGTGAAGCCAGACCAGCTGCGCCAGCGACCCTCACTGAACGCCAGCAGCAACAACGTTGCGCGGCCTTGATCGAGGTGCGCGAAGCTCGCGCCGGAAACAAACCAGCGAACGTCTGCATATTCCGGCACTGCCTCGAAGCAGCCATGCTCCAGCTACCGAAGTAGCGGTTGGGGATTGGTTCGCGAATCACTGGTGTCCGCTGCTGTTTCCGCTTGTCGTGGCCGATCTGTTCGAACAGCCCGTCCACGTGCCCTGCGAACCCTTCACGTACCCGGAAGAAGCTGCCGGTGCTGTAGAGCAACATTCCGGTGTTACCCAGGCCTTCGCTGTTCGCGCCCGCAGCACGTCGTCGACCTCGACGCGCGGGAGTTTCGCGCATTCCGCACTGGCGCGGATGCAATGGATGAGGTCCGACATGCTTCACACCTGGTGGCATTGACGACGACATCGGGAGCGGCACGTGCGTGCGTGTGGCGAGACGCCAATGCAACTCTAGTAGAAGCGTCTATTCACGCCAGCGCGGCGCGTGACGTGTTTGCCGAAGACGCCATTCGCGCTGGAGTTCAGTCACAAACACACGTAAGGAAACCCAAGAGCCTGGCGGTTACGTTTCGAGACTCGCTTGTCTCGGGACGACTGGCTCATGTTGGCGCGCGCCAGCTGCGCGACACTTCCGTTCGGGCTGCTAGGCTCAAAGCTCGGCCAGCTCATACACCAGGCACGCGGACATTCGACTGCTCAATCTCCCGCCCTCACCCGGCGCGTTGGCCAATTCCTCATCGAGCCCGCGCCGAACGTTCTCCTATTGATGAACACTCGCCTCAAGCATCATCCCAATTTGCCATCGCCGCGCCACCAGACTGTGATGCGCATAATGGCGATCATCGCGCGCGACATCCAAGACTGGCTGTTCCCGTGTCCTGGGTTTGACGCAGACGCGCGTTGCGAGGGTGGTGTGGCCACGCCAATCCAGCAGTTTGTGAGTGCGGTGAACGGCACCTCCACAAGGCACGGCGACACGCCCGCTGCCGCGTCTTGCCTGCACGTTCGCGCGGCAGTCCACATTGCCGCCATCCGGCAAGCTGGGCCGCTCCTAGCACGTGTGCGCGGACACTCGCTCAGCGGCGCGGTGCAACCGATCAAGCTCGGCAATTGGAAGCGGTGATGATTGAAGCAATTCGAGAACAGATCTCAGTGGCCAGGGATTTCGTTGCCACAAGCACATTCACCGTGGCGAACGACAAGGACGATGAAGTCGAGGCGGCGTTCCTGAAGCGTCCCCATCTGGTCGACCACGCAGCTGGCTTCCTGCGCATGGAAGTGTTTCGGAATATCGAGTCGCCCGAGGAGTTCTGGCTGGTCACCTATTGGAAGGACGAGGCGAGCTACGAGAGCTGGCACCATGGGCACGCTTACGGAGCATCGCATTCCGGCATGCCGAAGGGCCTGAAACTCGTGAAGGGCAGCGTCAAAGTTCGACGCATGCGGCGGATTTGCGAATGAGCCGACGTTCGCAGCGCTCTGCGCGACCGACGAGGCGTACCTGGAGAACACCGCCGCCCGCATTGCGGCGCTGGTCACCGTTCGGAGTACGCCGTGGAGCAAACGCTGCGAACAGTTTCTGGAATCCCAGCAGCGGAACCGCAGCGCTCGCTGCACGAGCTTGTGTCGCATCAGCGAACCGCAGTTCGTTGGCAAGCTGCGCGATCGGCGCGCGCGGGACTGCGATCAGGTGCGTACTCGCGACCTCGCAGCGCACGCGTTTGAGCAGCGCAGCGTAGCGCGTGCCCTGGTCGGCAGTTCGCGCTCGAAGTCTGCGCGCCGGACGATGAGCGCACTACGCTTCGCACCGAATCGCATGGGGCAGCGAAAGAACCTACGAAAGGGCCGAAGGTCGGCCGGTCGCGCACGCCTGAGCTCCACGGCGACGGTATTCCAGTTCGCGTCGATGGCAGTGCGGAACACCTGCAGCGTGAGCACGATGAACGCGCAGGTTAACTGTGTCGCGCGTAGTCGCAGCCCGGCAACGACCTCGTGAATGAGCGCAACCTGTTCACCCTCGACCTTGAGTTCGTAAGCGAGCGTGTTGTTCTCAAAGCGCAGCTTCGGGCAACAAGGTCATCGACGCAGTGATCATCGGCGCCGGACTCGGCGGCATCCATCAGCGGTACCGCCTCGTCCAGCAAGGCCTTGAGTTGCGCAGCTTCGAGGCCGGCGACAGCGTCGGCGGTGTCTGGTACCGGGCTACCCGGGCGCACGCGTGGACTCGAACTTGCCCTTCTACCAGTACTGGTTCTCGAAGGAACTCCGGGGCGAAGCCGACTCGACCGAACGCTTCCCCGCCCAGCCGGAGATCGAGCGGTATCTGAGTCACGTCTGCGACAAGTTCGACCTGCGTCGGCACATCACCTTCGGCGCGCGCGTGCAAGCGCAGTTCATCGTCTTCAATACCGGCGGTCTATCGGAGCCGGAATTTCCCAATATTCCCGGCCGCGAAACCTTTCAGGGCGCCTGCTACCACACCCGCCGCTGGCCGAAAGACGCCATCGAGCTGAAGGGCAAACGCGCCGGCGTCGTCGGCACGGCGGCGACGGGCATTCAGGTTGTTCAGACCATCGCCGCCGACGTCGCGCGCCTCACCGTGTTCCAACGTACACCGAACTACGCGGTGCCGATCAAGAACCCACGCATCACAGATGCCGACCTTGCCAACATGCGCGCGTCCCGCGAGGACCTGCATGTGCGCGCGCACCAATCGCTGGGTGGCTTCGTCTTCGACGACGAAGCGCCAATGTTCGACGACGCACCGCCGGAGCAGCGCGAAGCGCACCTGCGCAAGCTCATGCCGACCACCTGCGAGTTCGGCACGCGTCGGCTGCCGCTGGAGCATGGCTACTTCGACGTGTTCAATCGCGACAACGTCGAACTCGTCGACCTGCGCGAAGACGCGGTTCAATCGATCGATGCCACAGGCGTTCGCACCGCTGCGCGGTACTTCGACCTCGACGTCATCATCTTCGCGACCGGCTTCGACGCTGGCGTCGGTTCGCTCAATCGCATCGACGTGCGCGGCAACGGTGGCGTTTCGCTGAAGCAGGAATGGGACGCCCGTCTGCGCACGACGGTCGGGATGCAGGTGCACGGCTTCCCCAATCTGTTCATGACCATGGCGCCGTTCGCGCCCGCCTCTGCAATCTGCAACGCGCCGGTATGCGTCGATCAGCAGATGGATTGGATCTGCCAGGCGATCAGATTCGTGCGCCGCGAGCACGCAAAGCCGATCGAGCCCACGGCCGCCACCGAGAACGCCTGGATGCCGCATCACGAAGCGATCTCGGAACCGACACTGCTCGGTCAGAACAGAAATTGCTGGTATCGCCGTGAAGGCGCGGACGGCACGAAGCGCGAGCTGCTCGCCTACATGGGCGGACTCGCGCAATACCGCGAAGCGTGCGATGCCATGCGTAACAGCGATCTTGCTGGCTTCGAGGTGCGCTGAGCGCCGCGTACCGTGCGCAGTAAGCCGAACAACTGTGGCGCGGCGAACGACATCGACAGGAAAATCGCGACGACCGTATCGATGTCGCACACCAAGTCCTCGCGTCCTGGGCAGTACAGGCGCTCGATGTCGACGAAGCCCGCGCGTGCGAGCACCGCTTCCTCGTCGAAGCCTGCGACGTTGTTGGGGGTATAGCCGACACCTGCGCGTCGTGCCGGCCCGAGGTAGCGACGGATATGCGCATGCATGGCGTCGTGTGGGATCAGCGGTACATCTGGTCCGTCCGGCTGCGGTCGCCGCACATGCTGATGCGCGATCAGTGCGATGCCGCCGCCGGGCACCAGGCGCGCAGACGCGAGCGCCGCGACATCGTGGCGCGCTGTCCAGTGGAACGACTGGCCAAACGTCACGAGCTCGAACTGGCCAAGGTCGACCTTGCCCAGCAGCTCCGCACGCGCGACGACGTAGCGCAGTTGCGTCAACCCCTTGCGACGCGCCCAGGCTTCGCCGACCGTCGCCATCTCCGCATCAGGCTCAACCGCCAATATCCCGGAACAGCGGGCGCAGCGCATGGGCCACGGATCCCGGTCCGGCGCCGACATCAAGCAGCCTGCCGCCACGCGCACCAAGCCGCGCCACGAGCGTCGGCACTGGATCGGATGAATACGGAGGCCGCCCGCGCAGGTAATGCTCGGCGCAGCCGGCGTAGATCGTCGGGTCATACGCCACGTCGCAGGCTCATCGTCGAAGTGCGCGAACGCCCTGACGGCGGTGTTCGCGCAATGCCGGGCCCCGTTCGAGAAGTACGGCGACTACTTGAAGAAGCTGTCGAGGTACGTGGGGTCGCGGCCATCGGTAAACGGCTCGCTGCGCCCCATCACCGGGCTGTCGCCGGGCTTCATGTTCTCGTGGGCACGCTTCCAGCCGGCGAAGGTTGCGAGGATGTGTGTCGGATCACCGTGAATTTCGGTAAAGCCGCCGTTCACTGAGCGGGTATCGAAGTACGCCGCATTGACATCATCTGCCCACAGCTCGCAGGCGTTGACGAAGCCAAGCTCGTTCATGCGCTTGCGTGCGGCAGCAAAATCATTCACCAGGCAACCCACGTGGTGAAAACCCTCTTCGCCTTGCTTGTACATGTCGCGATAGATCGATGGCGTATCGTCGTGCTGCTGAATGAACTGGATCTGGTTGTTTCCGAGGTAACCGAACGCGTAGGAAACGTCGGCTTCCTGTCGCGTGCCCCGATACTGGAACTTCAGCGTCCTATGGTGCGGCACCAGCACGAACGGCCCGGCGCCGTACAGGCGGTGCCATTTGTGCACTGACGCTTCGATGTCGTTCACCAGGTAGGCGTGCTGGAAGATCGGAAAAATAGCGGACATGAACAAAACCTCGTTGTCACTTGAATCATCGCGAGGCTCCCACGAAACAGGCGGCCTCGCCAAGCTGGATGATCCTTCGTCCATGCATGCGCATCGGCAAACCTACACGTCGATGCCTCTGGCACGTCGTGCCAGGATCGCCTGGGTGTCGAGCACGAAGGCATCGCCGCGCGCCACGATCGCCGCAGCGTGGCCCGTGACCACATCGTCCCAGCCTGCATGCGGCAGGATGTAGAAGGTGTCGTTTTCGATAGCGGCGAAGACGATGTCGGCAATGTCATCCGGTGACTTGCCTTCACTCAGCGCGGTGCCGATGGGCAAACCTGAACCTTGTGCGTTGTTCTGGTTGGCTAGCATACCCGGTCGATTGCGCTCCGCTTCTGCGATTTTGGTGTTGACCCAGCCGGGACAGAGCACCGATGCACCGACCAACGCGTTCCGCGCCTTGAGCCCATGGCGGAGGCCCTCAGACATCAGGATCACACCGTACTTGCTGACGCCATAGGGACCACCGCCCGGAATGAACGCGGCGATCGACGCCGTGTTGACGACATGGCCGGGCTCACCATGCTCAAGCATGTGCGGCACGAAGGTCTGGATGCCCCAGCGCACGCCATGCAGGTTGACACCCATCACCCAGTCCCAGTCCACATCCGGTACTTCCCACATGGGCACGGGCGTGCCGCCATTGACCACGCCAGCGTTGTTGAACAGCAGGTGGATGTTGCCGAATCGCGACGTGGCGTCCTTGAAGAGTGTCTCGATGGACGCCTTGCGCATGGTGTCCGTAAGCACACCGATCACGGGTGTCTGGCGGTCCTCGAAATGGGTGACGGCCTGCTTGAGCGCACTTGCCTCGATGTCGGCGAGCACGAGATTCATGCCAAGCGCCGCGCACTTGCGGGCATAGGCAAGCCCGATGCCGCTGGCGCCGCCAGTGATGACGGCGGTTCTGCCGTTGAAGTCCCTCAGCATTGTTGATTCCCCTGGGTTGGCGGTCGTGCACTTCGCTTCTTTGCTGCTGCTTGAGAACGTAAGCCGGCAAGCACAATTTCGCCATCCCCGCATGACGTCGATGGCAAGCCGCCGCAGACGGAGGCGGCCGATTATCAGCATTGCAATTGATCCAGCCACAGCCCGTCACGAGGATGGATGCACGTGCCGTGTCGGCCGGGGATGAGCGCAACCTCGCAGCCTCGCGCACCCACCGAACAAGCGTGACCGCGCCGGACCACGGATACACTCCCCGCTCACTCTGAGATTGGCTTGCCCAACGCCAACGCTGCAACAAAAAGACCGGCGGCTGCTGTCGGCAATGTGCTTAGCCCAAGTTTGTCACTAGCCGAGCTCACCCTCTGCCAAATCAACCGCTTATGTCTGGATTACAGCGCGTATAGCACTACATCGCGACACTGCCAGCCGGATGTTGAGGCAAGACTTGTGCGCCTGGCTCAGACGAGCGTGCGCTGGGTGCCGCCTGGGTTGGGGTTGAGCTTGAGCACGGTGCCGAGCGTG
>CAMAVY010000155.1 GCA_945861675.1 Klebsiella pneumoniae
GCTCTTTGACGTATTCGGGGGATTGCACCGCAAGGTCGTAGCGCACGCCGGAGCCGATCAACACCTTCTTGATGCCGGGCAATGTGCGTGCGCGTCGATACAGGTGAATCAGCGGCGCGTGATCTGTCTTCAGATTCTTGCAGATGGTCGGGAACACGCAGGACAGGCGACGACAGCTGGTTTCGATCGCACGGCTCTTGCATTGCAGGCGATACATGTTCGCGGTGGGTCCGCCGAGATCCGAGATCACACCTGTGAATCCTGGTGTGTGGTCACGTACGGCTTCGATCTCGCGCACGATTGAGTCTTCTGAGCGGTTCTGAATGATCCGGCCTTCGTGCTCGGTGATCGAGCAGAACGAACAGCCACCGAAACAGCCACGTTGGATAGTGATGGAGAAACGAATCATCTCGTAGGCAGGAATGCGCGCAGTGCCATACAGCGGATGCGGCACGCGCTGATAGGGCAACTCGTAGACCCCATCCATCTCCTTCATGGTCAGCGGAATCGGTGGCGGCGTGATGTACACCTCCCGGTCACCATGCCGCTGCACAAGCGCGCGCGCATTGCCTGGGTTCGACTCTAGGTGCAGCACGCGAGAGGCGTGGGCATACAACACAGCATCGTCGCGCACGCGCTCGAAGTCCGGCAGTCGCACGACGGTGGCGTCCGCACGCGCGGCACCGGCGGCCACCAGGCGTACAACAGCCTCGCCTTCAGCGAGCCCGGAAACCTGATCCGGCGTCAGCGTGCCGGGTTCCATGGCGTAGGGATCGACGCGCGCGTTGATCGGTCCGGGCATGTCGATGGACGTTGAGTCGAGCAGGCGCGAGCCCGGTGGCAGTGTCCGGCAGGCGAATGCCGTGCCGCGTATGTTCTGAATGCTTGCGACCGGTTCGCCGCGCGCCAGTCGATGCGCAATCTCGACAATTGCGCGTTCACCATTGCCATACACCAGCAGATCGGCCTTGGCGTCGAGCAGCACCGATCGACGAACCTGCTCGGACCAGTAGTCGAAGTGCGCGATGCGACGCAGGCTCGCTTCGATGCCGCCGGCGATGATCGGCACGTCAGGAAATGCCTCACGCGCTCTTTGTGCGTAAACGATGAGTGCGCGATCCGGACGCTTGTGTGGCGCGCCATGCGCCGTGTACGCATCGTCCGAGCGCACGCGTTTGTCTGCGGTGTAGCGATTCACCATCGAGTCCATGTTGCCCGAGGTGATACCGAAGAACAGATTCGGCGGGCCCAGCTGCGCAAAGTCCGCGCTGCTGTGCCAATCCGGTTGGCTGATGATGCCAACCCGAAAGCCCTGCGCCTCCAGCAGGCGGCCGATGATGGCCATACCGAAGCTGGCATGGTCGATGTAGGCATCGCCGGTCACGACAATCACGTCGCAGCTGTCCCAGCCGAGCACATCCATCTCGGCGCGCGACATCGGCAGGAACGGCGCGATACCGAACCGCTGCGCCCAGTACTTTCGGTAGCCGAACAGTTCCTGTGCTTTGTGTTCCGGTTTGTCCTGCGGCTTGCCCTTCGGTTGGTCGGTAGCCACGTTTGCTGCACTCACCATGAATTTGCCTGGCGCTCGTCTGTCGTTGTTGCCAACGCGTGTCAGGGCGCGCGCCGTGCTATTGCCTGGGCCTGCTCAAAGCCCAGCCGGGGTCGAAGCCGGCTTTCTGAAACGCAGCGTCATGCGATCGCTTTCGCCGATGGCCAGATACTTCTCACGATCGACGTCTTTCAATCGCAGCACGGGCGGCAAGGTCCACACGCCTTGCGGGTAATCCTTCGTGTCTTTCGCATTTGCGTTGATTTCGCTGCGTGCTTCAAGTGTGAAGCCGGCCGCCACTGCGTAGTCGATGACCTGTTGTTCGGTGACGTAGCCGGATTTGATCATCGTCTCAATGGAACTGCCTGGCGTTGCGCGATGTTCAACCACGCCCAATACACCGCCTGGCTTCAGCGCTGCGAAGAAGGCATCGAACATACCCGCCGCGTTACCCGCCGACATCCAGTTGTGCACGTTGCGGAAGGTCAGCACGAAGTCGGCCGTACCGGCCGGTGCAATGTCGACATGCGCAGGCGGCGCAACCGCAGTGACGACAACAGCGTCGAATGCGGCCGGGTCACTTGCCAGGCGCTCGCGATATGCCCGAGTGCTGTCGGCCATGTAGCCGGTTGCGCCAGGCGCAACGTAGGGCAACGCTGCGTAGTAGCGGCCGCTGCTCTTCAGGTACGGCGCAAGAATCTCCGTGTACCAGCCGCCGCCGGGATAGATCTCCACCAACGTAGCGTTGGCTTCGACGCCAAAAAACTGCAACGTTTGCAGCGGGTGGCGCGCGCTATCGCGCAAACGGTTCTTCTCGCTGCGGCGCGGATCCGCAAGGACGGCTGCCAATGTTGTGGTTGGGGCTTGCGCGCTTTGAGCCTGCGCTGGTGCTGCCAGCGCCGAGGGCGTTGCGGCGCCCAAGCTGACGATCAGCGTGCACAACAGCAACGCGCACGAACGTGCTGGCCGCTTGCTGGCTGAAACGGCCGGGACAGCGAATTCGGTTGATCGCAGTTCTTGGATTGTCTCGGAGCGGACTGGAGCTCGGTTCATAGCGCGCATGGCTGACTCACTGGTTGACTGCACTTAGATAGGGTTGCCTGGAGTGGCGGAGGTTTGCCGCGGAAGTTTATGGCGGCGGATCATACGCCCAGTCCGCCGATGACCTACCCGTATTCAGCGGTAGCGCGGCAAACCGCAGCCAGGGTCCCGCGCAAACTGCCGGATGCTGTGCTGCGCGCACCGAATGCGCGCGCGCCGAGTCTCATGGCGCGCGGCCTGGTCTAGAATCGCCTGCCTCCACCCCAAGCGTTGCCACCTGTCATGGATGCGTCGCGTCAGTCTGCATCAGCGGCGAACGCAGCACCTGCGCGCAGTGCCCCGGATACGGCCGAGTCGCCCGCGCGCTCAACGTACGCGGAAGTGCACGCCGCTGCTTCAGCTTCAGCCCCAGCGCCAGCCGCAGCGCCGGCCTTCACGCCCACTGCAGACGCAAGCCCGGCGGTACATCGGCCGGCGGGTAAACCGGGCATGTTCGACGCCCTGCGCTTCCGCGACTTCCGACTGCTGTGGATCTCGAACCTCGCGTCGAACTTCGCCATGCAGATCCAGATGATCGCGCGGGGTTGGATCGTCTACGAGATGACCAAGTCGACCATATGGCTGTCGTGGGTGCTCGTGTCATTCATGCTGCCCCAATTCCTGTTCTCGATGGTCGGCGGTGTTGTCGCCGATCGTGTACACAAGAAAACCGTGATGGTGCTCGGGCAGTCGCTCAATGGCGTGGCTACCGCCGCCATGGCAATGATCATCTATTCGGGGTCGGTGGAAGTCTGGCACTTCATCGCCTTCGGCGTGTTCAACGGCACGGTGCTGGCGTTCTCGATGCCTGCACGCTCCGCAGTCATCCCGGAGATCGTCGGTCAAACATCATTGGCCAATGCCATGGCGCTGCAGAGCATGGTGTTCAATCTCAGCCGTATCTTCGGGCCGATCATCGCTGGCCACATCATTGCGCTCTTCACCCCGCCCGGAGCGATCAACTGGCACGGTCTGTCGATTATCTATGTCGTGATCTGCACGCTGTACGTGACGTCCGCGTTGTGTACGTCCGCGCTGCATTTTCGCGGTGCGCCTGGCATCTCCCGTGGCACGACGCCACTGCAGGACGCTGCCGAAGGGCTGCGTTATCTGCGCGATGAGAAGCTCATCCTCGGCCTGATCGTGTTCGGCTTCCTGCCAATGATGTTCGGCTTCACCGCGAGTTCGCTGATGCCAGCGTTCAATCACGATGTCGTGGGCGGTGGGCCCGTTGAGCTCAGCTATCTGATGACCGCGATCGGCGCGGGCGCATTGTGTTCATCATTGTTGCTGGCCCGGCTGGGCGATATCAGCAACAAAGGTCGCATGATGTTCATCACCGCCACAGTGTGGTCGTTGGCGCTGGCCGTGTTTGCGTTCTCGAGCTGGTTACCCATGGCGATCTGCTTCTGTGCGCTCATCGGTCTGTGCAGCTCGATGTTCGGTAACCTCAGCGGTACCACGGTTCAACTCGCCATCACCCAGGAAGTGCGCGGGCGGGTGATGAGCATCATGATGATGACGCAAAGCCTGATGCCGCTCGGCATCATCCCGATCAGCGTGCTCGCCGAAAAGACTGCAATCGGCCCCGCGCTCGCTGTTGCCGCCGCGCTGTTGATGATCAGCGTCATCTGGGTCAACTGGCAATTCCCTGATCTCAAGCGCATCGACAAGGGTCATGGCGATGCGTTGTACGTACAGCCCGGTACGCTGAAGGCCAAGCAGCGGTGAGCAGGAGCACAAACTGACCATGGCCAGCGGGTTCCTTCGAACCCTGCTTGAACTGCCGCCTCTGCCGGAGTCGACGCGGCGCAGCTTTCGCAGGGAGCAGCTGACGCAATTGGCGCTACCGCCAGCGTTTGCATTGATGGAGGGCGGCATTGTTGGCGTGATCGCCGACAAGATGTTTCACGTGTCGCCGTGGCTGCTGGCAGTGATCACGTCTGCGCCGATGTTCGGCAACTTGATGAGTTTCGTATGGAGCCGCGTCGCCCTCGCCCGCCCCAAGGTGCCAGTGATTGTGGCGTTGCAATGCGGTGTGCTGGCCTGCATCGGTGCGATGGCCTTGCTGCCGGTGAACGCGTTCGGCGCAGGTCTGCTGGCGCTGGTGATGGTCAGTGCCAGATTGCTGATGGCCGGTGTGACCACGGTCCGCAGTGTGGTGTGGAGCCTCAACTACGGTCGTGAGCTGCGTGCTCGAACCACCGCGCGACTGCAGATTCTGTCCAGCCTGTTCACCGCCATCAGCTCGTTCCTTGTTGGCACTGCATTGGATGCCAACCCCGACAACTTTCGCTGGGTGTATCTCACCGGTGTCTGTGTCGGCGCCTGCGGCGTGTTCGCCTTCTCACGTGTTCGCGTGCAGAGGGAACATCGCCATCTGGTGGTCGAGCGTACGAACCAGCGCGGTGGAGCGCAGGCGCAACCCATCGGCTTCTTCGAGATTCTGCGTGGCAACGCGTTGTATCGACGCTATCAGCTGTACCAGTTCACCTCGGGCGCTGCGGCGATGATGACCATCCCCGCACTGATTCTGTATGTGTCGCGCGAAATGCAGGCATCGTTCCTGGTCAGCTTCCTGCTGATCAACATCGTGCCGCTGTCGCTGTCGGTGCTCAGCATGCCGCTCTGGGCGCAGTTTCTCGATCGCGTCCATGTCACTCGTTTTCGCGCGCGACAGTCCATTCTGTGGGTGCTGGAGCCATGCGTGATCTTCCTCGGCGCAAGCCTGGGATCACTATGGATCATTGGCCTCGGGCGCATGCTCAACGGCATATCCAACGGTGGCGGCAGTCTTGCCTGGGAACTCGGCCACAACGACTTTGCCCCGAAAGAACAGGTCGGCGCGTACATGAGTGTCCACGTCACGCTGACCGGGGTACGCGGTGCAACGGCGCCGTTCATCGGAGCAGCGCTGTATCACGGCTGGCCTGCCGGCTGGGGTTGGCCCGCATTCGACGGTATCGGACGTTGGCTGTTCCTGGTCTCGGCGTTGTTGATGGCCACCTCCTGGCGCGGCTTCAACAAGCTTGCTCAAGACATGGGACACATGGGCCCGCGGGTGCCTACGAGCGTTGCGGATGAGGCATTGAACGCGCGCGACGCGAAACCCTGAGGCGCAGTCAGCGCTGTTCGGCAAGACACTTGTAGAGGGCCGCAACCAGCCGCCCGCCACGCGTTTCGGCCGTGAGGCCAGGTTGCATCTGGTTCATGGCATACCCGACGCCGACACGTGCGTTGGTATCTGCAAAGCCAATCGACCCGCCTGCGCCGTTGTGTCCGAAGGCGGTGGCATTCGGCCCCCACAGACCGTTGTCGTTGTGCATGAAGCCCCGCGAGCGCTGCACGGGTGTGCCAATTACCAGATCGATCTGTGCATCAACTTCCAAGCGGGTTGCTGCAGCCAGTGTCTGCGCAGACAACAGCCCGCCGCCGTGCAGCGCCAGCGCACCGTAGATGTGAGCCAGCCCCCGGGCATTACCCTGCCCGTTCGCCGCCGCAATTTCGGCCCTGCGCCAGGCGCTGGAACTCACGTCCTGGTAGGGCCGGATCACCGGATTCTGCAAAGCCACGGCATGCAACGGCGGCAAGCTCGGCGTTGGTCCCGCGGGTGGTTGAATGCGCGCGTGGTTGGGTCCAAGCATGTCCGAGACACGGTGCAATTGATCTTCGGGCGTGCCGATGTAGCAATCGTCGTCGGCGCCTGCCGGTGTCGCGATGTGCTCGCGGAAGTACTGACCTAACTTCAACCCGCTGGTGCGACGGATCAGCTCGCCAGGCAGATAGCCCCACATCAGCGCGTGATAGCCGCTGGCGGTGCCGGGCGTCCACCAGGGTTCCATCGCCGCAAGCATGCCTGCCATCCGGTCGAAGTCGTACAGATCGGTGACCTGCAGTCGCTGCCGCGGCCCACACAGGCCACTCATATGCGCCAACATCTGGCCGACCGTCAAAACGCCTTTTCCGTGCGCGCCGAACTCGGGCCAGTAGTCGGTGACGCGGGCATCGTAGTCGAGCAGACCGCGGTCGACCGCGACGGCCACCGCGGCAGAGGCCATGCCCTTGGTCGCCGAGTAGAGGTTGACCAGCGTGTCGCCATGCCAGCGCTGCGTGCACGCGCGATCACGAAAGCCACCCCAGATATCGACCAGTGTCCTGCCATCCTGTACTGCCGCGAACGACGCGCCTACTTCGATGCTGTCCGTGAAGTTGCACAGGAACACTTCGTGCACTGCTTCGAAACCGGGCGCGACGTACCCGCCGATGACAACTTGTTCGAGTGGAAACACTGCCGAAGTTCCCTAACGGATCTTGATCAGCAGGAGCAACAGCACCATGGCCAGCATGACCTGCAACACCGTGAAGCGAACCAGCACCTGCGGGTTGGACCAACCTTCCTTCTGGCGGACATGATCGTGCAGCGGAAAACGGATGTTGTGCAGCACGCGCACCTTGGCAAACCGCAGCAGCGCGACTTTCACGAGCCCCGTACCCCCGTTGACCAGCAGCACGCCGGACACCACGAGAATCATGAACGGGTTGCCGGTCTTGATCACGAATACACCCAGCAGAAAACCCAGTGCGCGCGAGCCTGCATCGCCCATCAGCAGAATGCTGGGATGGGCGTTGTACCAGAGGTAGGCCATGAGCGTGCCAACCAGAGAGAAGGCCATCATTCCCCACACAGCACCGTCGCGTACCCGCGGCAGCAGCAGATAGTCAGCGATTTCGCGATGGCCGAGGATGAAGTACATCAAGGTGCCGAGCGCGGTGAACGCGATGGCTGTGAGCGACCCCGACAGGCCGTCGACGCCGTCGGTACAGTTGGTTGCGTTGATGGCCACCCAGATCAGCACGGCACCACCCGAGATGAATGCCCAGGCTGGCAACATCATTTCGCTCTTGAAGAAGGGTAGCCAGATCGACACCGCGTGGCCGCCACTCAGGACAAAACATGCTGCTACGGCGAGCACGAGGTCGAGCAGCCCCTTCTTGTACTCACCCCAGGGCAACATGGCCTTGTCGTCGAGATAGCCGAACACCATGGCTGCAAGCGTCAGCAGCAGGATCTGTGAAGACACCCAGGACAGCGGCAGGCAGAGGAACTGCACAAACACGAACACGCTGATGAAAATCAGCCCAGTGCCTGTGGGTTTGCCCTTCGAGGCTTCTGATTGCACGGCGAACTCGCGCCCGCGATCACGACCCACACGGTCCATGAGTCGTGGCAGCAGTATGAACGTGCCAAGCCAGGCGAGCACCACGCCAAGGCCGCCGAGAAACAAGTGCGATGTCAGCAGGCGAAACGGTCCGAAGAACGGTTCGAGATGGGTACCGAGCCAATAGAGCACGCGGGAGACTCAGCTGAAGATTTGAATCAAGAACGCGATGCGCGCGGTCGCAGCTGTACCGCAGCACAGCTCCGAGCATCCGTTCTACTTAGCGCCGGTGCGCAGCACGCGTGCGTACCTGAAGCGGGCGCGAGTGTACCGGGCTTGACTGCATGCGACGCAGTAAAAGGAGAGAAAAGCGCTGCCTGCGCCGACCCGCTGCAGCATTGCTGTCGCGGCTGGCTAACGGCAGGTGGGCACAGCGTTCCGGGGTTTCGTTTTGAGCTCGCGCATGCGGGCGCGCAACTGGCTCTTCTTGTGCCCGTCCTCGCCCATTCGCTGCAGCAGATCACGGGCAGGATCTCGGCGGCACGTCGTGCCTGCCTGTGTCGAGGGCTTGAGTGGCCGCGTCTGGCGTGCCTGCTGGCCCATCAGCGCACGCCGCCGCGCCATGTCGCGGTCGATCTCGGCCACGCGGGCGCGTTCGCCCGAACTTAGCGGATCGACCCGACCTGCCGGCGCCTTCAGCTGAACTTCCTGAGCATTTGCGCAGCCGAGGTCCGTGTAGAACACCCGCTGCGGGGTCTCGCAGCGGAACACCGTCGCGCGCGCTGCGACAGCTGGTTGTACAGCGAGGCACTCGACCAACACCAACACGAACACCAGCACCAGGGCAAACACCGGCGCCACGACCAGGCCGGACGCGCCTGCAAACGTGCGGGCAATGCTGATCAGGAAAGTACGCACCGTGCTGCTCCGTGGAAACACTGAAGTGCATTTCACGCCGATTGAGGCGTTGCGTCTGTGCGTCGCGCCAGCGCGCGGCTGTGCGAATGTGCTGAACCGCGTGTGCGTCTTTGGCTCCGCATCGACGACTCAGTCCACCAGTTCGATGTCGAGGCCATCCAGCAGTCGAACCGCTTCGTGGCGGCTGAAGCGCGCGTGCCTGATGTCATTGTCGAACACGTCGATGTTGTAGCCGATGGCCTCGACGAAATCGGCACCACGCAGACCGGTGCGGCCAAACAGGCTGTTGCTCAGATCCGTGCAGCAGAACTTCGCAGCAGTCAGGTTTGCTTCGCGCAGATCCACTTCGCGCGCCTTGCACGACTCCACAATCAGCTCCGGCAGTTGCAGCCCGAAGAACGATGACTCATCGAGCACACACTCGCGAAACTGCAGCGGTGGCGCAAGGATCACGCGTGGCCAACTGGCGCGTGTCCAGTTGACGCCCACCAGCTTGCAGGCGTCGAACGCGACGCCGCGCCAGTGCGATCGGTCGACCTTGAGCAAACTGAGATTGCAGGCCTTGAAGTGACAGTCGATGAACTTGCAGTCGGTGAGCGTCGCTTCGCTGAAATCACATTGCGCAAACTCACAGGTGTCGAACTCTTTGCCTGCCAGCGTCGCACCGCCAAGCTGCAGGCCGACGAACGTCTTCGCGTAGTACTCATCGCTGTCTTGTGGCAGCTGGTGCATCAGGTATCTCCGTATGGCTGCGTGCAGACGGTCTACTCGCCTTCGACGCCGATGAAAGATGCCACTTCCTCTAGTGCACCCATGAGCCGGTGCTGCACCGGCCGTGCTGCGCCCGACTAACCCTGTGCGGCGAACCCGAGGCCGCGCACTGCGCCCGCACGAACGTCTTCCGGCGTGAACTGCAGCGCCATCTCGCCTGCGTTCGTGCCTTCCTGTGCGCGCCGGATGATCCCTTGCAGGATCGCCGCACCTTTCAGCGCGTTGAACGCGCGATAGAAGCCTTCGTGTTCGATACCCGCCCGTCCGGTGCGCTCGCAGTAGCGTGCGCGCACGGCGTCGTAGGTCGGAATGCCGAGGGTGTCCAGATCGCGCCCCACGAAGCTTCGCTCTCCGGGCGTGCCGAACCAGGGTTGCGTGAAGTAGGTGAAATCTGCCAACGGATCACCAATGGTGCACATCTCCCAGTCGAGCACCGCCGCCACTGCCGGCGCGCTTGGGTGACACAACACATTGTTGAAGCTGTAGTCGCCGTGCACGATGGTGGTGAACTGTTGCTCTGGGATCGACGTGCGGCACCAGTCTATGAGTTCATGCATCTCCGGCAGTTGCGTGGTCTCCGTTTCGCCATACTGTCCGGACCAACGCCGCACCTGGCGCTCAAAGTAGTTGCCAGGCGGTCCGAAGTCGCGCAGTCCGAGCGCATCCACGTTCATGCTATGCAGCGTGGCGAGCGTGTCGACGAAGTCGTTCACGACCGCCGTGCGCGCATGCGGCGTGCGGTCCGGCATGCCTACATCCCAGTGTGCGAAACCAGGTACGTGACTCATGACGAAGAATGGCGTGCCGATCACGTCCTGGTCTTCGCACAGCACATGTGCGATCGGCACTGGGAAGTTCGTCGCATTCAATGCACGGATCACCCGAAACTCGCGCTCTACCGCGTGTGCAGACTTCACGAGCTTGCCCGGCGGCTTACGCCGCAGCACATAGCGCGCAGCTGGCGTCATGAGCGAATAGGTCGGGTTCGACTGCCCGCCTTCGAACTGCTTGATCTCAAGCGGACCTTCGAAGCCAGGGATGTGCCGCGCGAGATAGTCCTCGACGCGTGCGACGTCGAAGCGATGCGCCGC
Organism: Klebsiella pneumoniae; assembly: GCA_945861675.1. Classification (GTDB taxonomy): domain Bacteria; phylum Pseudomonadota; class Gammaproteobacteria; order Pseudomonadales; family Azotimanducaceae; genus CAMAVY01. The sequence goes on from CAMAVY010000155.1 coordinate 10,572, forward strand.
CTTGACCTCGATGGTTTCCTGGGCGTACTTCTTCGGCGCGCCCGCCGACGTCTCGGCCCGCGCGTCTGAGTTTGCTTGTTGGGCGCTGTCACTGCCGCTCATCGATGTCTCCTGCGGTCCGCTCACGACTGAAACGAAACGTTGTACCTGCCGGCCGTCAGTACGCTGGTCTTCGCTTTGAGCGCACGTGCGAAAGGCAGATACGCGACCTCGACCTCAATCATTGAACCGTACCGAGTCCGCGCGCGTCTATGGCGACGCCGCGCGACCGTGCTTGGCAGTGCTGATTGCCGCGACCCGTCTCAGGGTGCTGCGCGACTGACAAACGCGGGCGAAGCTGAAAGACTCAATGCATCTGGGGCGAATGCGGGAGTGGGCGTATGAATGACGGGTCGCAGCACGACGGTACAGTCAACGACAGCATCACAGTCATCAAAGGTGGCACCGTGATCGACGGCACGGGCGCCCCGCGCAGCCGCGCCGATGTGGCGTTCCGCGGCAATCGTGTCGTGGCCATCGGCCAGGGTCTTTCCGGCGATCGCAGCATCGACGCAACCGGCTGCATCGTGGCGCCGGGTTTCATCGACATCCACACGCACTACGATGCCCAGGTGTTCTGGGACCCTGCCCTCACGCCATCCTGTTTCCACGGCGTCACGACTGTGGTGGCCGGCAACTGCGGCTTCTCGATTGCGCCAACGCGCGCCGCCGATCGCGGCCTCATCGCGGCCACGATGGAAAAGGTGGAGGACATGAACCCTGCCACCCTCAATGCAGGCATTCCCTGGGACTTCGAGAGCTTTCCCGAATACCTGAGTAGCGTGCAGCGTCGCGGCACCGTGTTGAACTTCGCAGCCTACATCGGGCACACGCCGCTGCGCTTGTACGTCATGGGTTCGCAGGCCGTTGGCCGCGAAGCGACTGAAGCAGAAGTCACGCGCATGGCGGCGTTGGTCAGCGAGGCCATGGCTGCGGGCGC
>CAMAVY010000156.1 GCA_945861675.1 Klebsiella pneumoniae
CAATCTGCAGTGCTTCCCGCTGTCGCAGTTTCGTGACGTGGCAACGGAGCCCGGTTCCGTGGTGTCGTTTCGCGACGCAGCGAATGCGGAACTGTTCGGCGTGGTCGCGAGCCTTTCGGGCGAGGAAGTGGTCGTGGACTTCAATCATCCACTCGCGGGCCGCACGGTGGTGTTCGATGTCACGGTATTGCGCGTCGAGGATTACCTGATCATATGAACGTATTGCTGGCGAATCCGCGCGGATTTTGTGCTGGTGTCGTGCGCGCGATCGATGTTGTCGAGGTTGCGCTTGTGAAGTTTGGCGCGCCGATCTATGTGCGCCATGAGGTGGTGCACAACCGGCGTGTCGTGAGTGACCTGAGCTCGCGCGGGACCATTTTCGTTGAGTCGTTGAGCGAAGTGCCAGACGACGCGGTGACGATCTTCAGTGCGCATGGCGTGCCGAAGTCGGTGGTCGCGGAAGCGCGCGGGCGCGGGCTCACGGTGTTCGATGCAACCTGCCCGCTGGTGACAAAGGTGCATGTGGAGGTCGTTCGGTTTGCCCGCATGGGCTACGACTGCGTGATCATCGGGCATGTAGGGCATCCCGAGGTCGAAGGTACGTTGGGCCAGTTCGACACGCGCTGGGGTGGCGCTGTGCACGTTGTTGAATCGGAAGCCGATGTGCAGCACCTGCGTGTCAACGACCCGGACAAGGTGGGCTACGTCACGCAAACCACGCTCTCGGTAGACGACACCGCCAATGTCATTGCGGCACTCAGGCTGCGCTTCCCGAGTGTGCGTGGCCCGCACAAAGACGACATCTGCTATGCAACACAGAATCGCCAGGAAGCGGTGCGCGAACTGGCGCTGCGCAGCGATCTTGTACTGGTCGTTGGGTCTGCCAACAGTTCGAACTCGAATCGGTTGCGTGAGATTGCTGAACGGCTCGGTGTGCCGGCACGGCTGATTGACGGCGCTGAAGAGATCAACCCTGCATGGTTATCAGGCGTGAGCACCATCGGCGTAACGGCTGGTGCCTCTGCGCCAGAAGCTGCGGTTGCCGAGGTCCTTGCATGCCTGAAGGCGCTCGGTGCCGTGCGCGTGGACGAGTTGCCTGGCGAACCTGAGTCTGTGCATTTCCCGCTGCCAGCGGCGCTGCGCGTCATAGCAAAAGGGTGAACCAGGGCACGCGCTGGTTTCTTCGCGGATGTAAACAAAGGCGCTTGCGTGTCTTGTGCCGATAGGCTGTGCTAAACAGCTTGCTTGTGTTTGACGCGGAATGGCCGGTAGCAATGACAACGTTCCATCATCGACAGCCACGTGGCTTCACCCTCATTGAGCTCCTGGTGGCGCTGGCGATCATCGCCATCCTGTCGGCGCTCGTGTTCCCGAGTTACAACAACTACCAGTTGCGCAGCTATCGCACTCAGGCGCTGACGGACCTGGCGGCGTGTGCCCTCAATGCCGAGCGCCAGCGCAGCAATACCTTTACCTATGTGGGCATTCATGCGGCGACCGTGCCGATCGCCGACGTCTGCAACCAGTTTTCGCCGAATGAAGTGACCACTGCTGCAGACGCCAAGTACCGGATTTCGGTAACAGTGGCCACGGCTACCGCGTACACCCTGCGGGCCACGCCACTGAACGCTCAGGTTGGGAATGGAATGATCGAACTGGATGCGAACGGCGCGAAGCGTTGGGACAAGAACAACGACAACGCGTTTGGCGCATCTGAGAACAACTGGCAGGAGTAAACGTGACGCCTCGCACGTTTGTCTGGCCGATCCAGCTATCTGATTCTGTTTGGCATTTCCGCGCGATCCTTTTGTCGCGCATGCCACTCCGCTCGTCGCCCTTCGGGCCCACGTGCCGGATCGGCTGAGTAGACTGCACGCACTCTGATCTACGAATCCGAATGTGATGCATAGCCCTCAGCGCGGCCTCACCCTGATCGAACTGCTCGTCACGGTGGTGGTCATTGCCGTCCTGGTGGGCGCAGTGCTGCCATCGGCCAATGGGCTCTATCGCCGCGGGCAGGTCAGCTCGTCCGCCAACGATTTCATCATGGCCGTCAGCATTGCCCGCAGCGAGAGTTCGCGCAGGGGCGGTGGCATTGCGCTCACTGCGATCAATCCGGCCGATGCAGGCAACGAATGGGGACCGGGGTGGACGGTTCAGGTCGCCGCAACAGACGAGGTTCTGCAGACCTTTCCTGCCGCGGTAGGCGGCATCACGTTCAACGGCACAGATGACGTCGACGAGATCGTGTTCGACGCCCGCGGCCTGCCAGATGCGACGGTGGCGATCGATGCATGTTCGCCGGTCGGCGGCGTGCGTCTTGCGATCACCCCCATCGGACGCACAAGTCGCGCCGAGCTCACGGAGGACGATTGCTCATGATGCTCCGATGCAATGGCGCCGTACGCAGCCCGCGCAGGCGTGGAGGTGCAGGGTTCTCGTTGATCGAGGTGCTGGTGGCCGCACTCGTGGTCGCCGTGGGCGTGCTCGGCATCGCGGGCCTCCAGCTTATAACGCTTCGCGTGAGCACCGGCTCAATGATGCGAACACAGGCCAATCAGCTTGCCTACAACATCATTGACCGGATGCGGGCGAACCCCGAGGCCGACTACACCATCGGGATTGGCGACGACGCGCCGGCGATCGTGCGTGACTGCGAAGCGCTGACGTGCAACGCCGTACAGATGGTTGCGTTCGATACGAGTGGCTGGCTCAACGATGTGGCGACATTGCCTGCAGGCGATGCTTCCATCGCGGTCGCTGGCGGTATCGTCACGGTGACGTTGCAGTGGGATGACGACAATCAGCCGGCCAACCCCCTGACGTCCATGGAAGTGCGCACGCAGCTGCGAGGTGCTGGCCCATGATCTTGCATTCAATGCAGCTGCAAACAACGTCGGCACGTCGGCGGGGCTTTTCTCTGGTGGAACTGATGGTCGCGCTGGTACTTGGCGCCGTCGTGACACTGGGCATCATCACCATGTTCGCGCGCAGTCAGGAATCCAACGCGGTCGTGCAGGGGCAGGCCAGAATTCAGGACAACGCGCGCTACTCCATCGACTTCGTTACGCGGTCGCTGCGCATGGCTGGCTTCGTTGGCTGTGTTTCGCGCAACGACGCATTGCGTAGCGCGCTGAATGGTGGCTTCACGAATCTCCCGTACATCGCTGCCATCAACACCATGGTTCAAGGCTACGAAGGTGGCGATCCGGCCGCGGCCAACTGGACGCCTGCACTCAGCACGCTTCCCACTGTTGGCGCGGGCGCAATCGATACGGCGGTCATCGCGCCCGGTACAGACGTACTCGTGATTCGTCAGGGTTCGGATGAGGCACGGTTGGCGCTGCCGCAGGCGTCGTCGAACGCCCCGCTGACGGTGGTCGCGCCAGCTGACATCACCCGCTATGCCGCGGGCACATTTGCAGTCGTCAGCGACTGCACAAAGGCGTCGTTGTTTCAGGTCAGTGCCGCAGCCGCGGCGGGCGGCAATCTGGTCGTTCAGCATCAGACGGGCGGTGGCAACGTGCCGGGTAACGCGGTGGCGTCATTGCCGGGCTTCAACGAAGACAGCGCTGTCTATTCGAATGAAGCATCGCTGTACCGAGTGCAGACGACGATCTACTTCGTTGCGCCGAGTGCTGGAACCAACAACCGCGGCCAGACGCCCATGTCTTTGTGGAGAAAGTTAGATGGCGCCGCGCCGGTCGAGCTGATCGATGGCATTGAAGACATGGAGGTGCGGTTCGGCATCGATACCGATGCCGACGGCGTGCCGAATCAATACGTGAATGCCACCGGCGTGGCCGATCCCAATAGCGTTGTCACGGTGCGTGTGCGTTTTACTGCCAACTCGGTAGACGTGGTGCCGGGCGCTGGCAACAACACAACCATTTCCCGCGTATTCGAATCGACGGTGGCTGTTCGGAATCGGCTGACATGATGCGCTGTGCTTCTACAACGATCGCTTCTACAACTTCAGTTGCACGAGGAAATCGCGTGCCTCGCATTGCCCATGTATCGGGTTCGGCTCGGCCATCGCTTGCCCGGCAGTCAATGGCACTTCGTGCGCAGACACGGCAGCACGGTGTGGCGTTGTTCATTGCGCTGGTTGTGCTGCTGATCATTACGCTGGTTGGCGTAAGCAGCCTGCAGTCCACCCGAATCGAAGAGCGCATGGCTGCGAACTCATTGGATAGAGACACTGCATTTCAGGCTGCCGAAGCAGCATTGGCTGCGGGTGAAACGGGCATCGAGGCGCTGCCCGTAGCATTCGAAGCCACGTTTACGGCGAACACGGGCGGTTACTACGAACCTGTTGCGGCAACCGATACGCCGCGTTGGGAAGAAGTCGATTGGCTTGGCGACAGCGACCTGCCTGAGGCCGATGCGGACCTCGGCGATGTGGTGGAGCAGCCCAAGTTTATCGTTGAGTACGTTGCTCGTGTTGAACTGGAAGACGAAGCGTCGGCCAATCTCGGTCAGCGCGGCGAGCTCGAAGGTGAGCAGGTAGATATGTTCCGCGTGTCGTCGTACGGCCGTGGACGCTCACCCGAGACGCGCGTGCTGTTGCAGAGCACCTACGGAAAGATCGCGAACTGACGAGCGGCAAGCTCGGCGCAAAGCACTGAGGTAGTGGTTATGAAGCGACTGGCTCGACTGAAGTACGAGGTTCTTGCGGCACTCATCGGTGTGCTTGGCATGTCTGGGGAAACGGTGCTCGCAGCCGTACCCCAGTGTGATGCCGATGCGTTTGCGGTCGTAGACGAAGAGGCGTCCCTCACGCTCGATGTGCTCAAGCTGGCAAATTGCTTCGACCCCGACGGGGATCCGATCTCCCTTCATGATGCTGTGCGCGCTGACGACGATGCTGTTGCCACCGCCGTCAAGTCCGGCGACTCCGTGGTGTTTACGCCCGTACTGAACTACAACGGCATCACTGGATTTACCTTCCGCTTTGAGAACTCTCCGGTTGGGGAGCGATCCGACCCGCCGACTCACGTGATCGTGACGGTCAATGCTGTGAATGACGCGCCACAAGTCGTGACCGCGCTTGCGGACGTTTCGATCGTTGAAGACACGCCAACCTATTCAGTCGATCTCGGGAGTACGTTCTCGGATATCGATGGCGACGTACTGACTCTGTCGGTTTCGGCCAACTCCAATACCGCACTGATCACCTCCGCGGCGGTGGATTCGACAGCCAAGAAACTGGTCCTGACGCTGGCGCCGAATGTCGACGGTGCTTCAAGCATTACGGTTCGCGCACAGGACGGGCTTGGCGCCTTCGTCGAAGACACGTTCACTGTAAGCGTCACCGGAACGAACGATACCCCCGTCGCCGTCAACGATGCCGCAACTGTTGCAGAAGACGCAGCAAGCGGCGTTGTCATTGCAGTGCTTGGCAACGACCAGATGGGAGATGAGCCGGTCACGGTTCAGGCAGGCGTTCCAATAGCGCTAGATCCGGCGGACGATCTGGAGCAGGCGCACCAGTTCGCCTCCAGCAGTGCGGTCTACACGTACAACGATGGGACGGCGGGCCCTGTGTCGAAACACCGCGGGTTTATCGACATCAATGGCGATGGCACGATCACCTACACACCCAACCTGAACGCAAACGGCCCCGATATCTTCAGCTACACGATCATCGATGCAGATGGCGAGCGCAGCACGGCCAGTGTGACTGTCACCGTGACTTCGGTTAACGATCCTCCGACCATTTCCGACACGTCGTCATTGAATCGTGACGTCGTGCAGAACACCGAGCTCAGGCTCGCCGCACCGGGTTTCATCTCCGGCGCGTTCGACTCTGAAACGGGTCTATCCGGCTTGACGGCCGTGTTGATTGACCCGCCGGACCACGCGGCGATTTTCGAGTGGACGCCTGCCGGTGGTCTGCGTTACCAGCCGACGGTCGACTACATGGGCCCCGATTCGTTTCGCTTCCAGGTCACGGATGGTTCGTTGTCCAGCACTGTCTACACCTTCAATATCAACGTCACAGACGACTACGCGACCGACTTCGATGTGCAAGCCGGTGAAGTCGAGTTCGATTTTCAGCTCGCCAACAACCCGCTTGAGCTGTCGATTGGCGTCAATCCCAACGTGCTGATCGTGATGGACGATTCAGGCAGCATGGACTGGACCGAGGCGACCAACGAAGACCAGGGGCGCTTCAACATCGTGGGGTTTGCGGGCGCCACGCGTGCGTACGCGTACAACTACGGCCTGCCAACGAATACCTATTCGTCCGTGAGTTCTAATGGACGAATTATGCCCAGCCAACAGGCGGTGGACCTTGCGGGATCCAAGAATCCGCGACGCTTGCGCGGAAACCAGTACGGCGTATGGCGCTCGTTCAACTCGGACTACAACCCGATCTACTACAACCCGCGCATTCGCTATACGCCTTGGCTGGGTGTTGGCACGAACAACGTCGACTTTCCAAACGCGTGTCCAAACCGCGCGTCACTCGATCCGTATCAGTTTCCGCAGACCACGGCATGTGGAGGCAACTTGGTCGCCGGGCGGGAAGTTGCAGTTAACGGGAACATACCGGCGTACGTCACAGGCGTGCCGAGAACCGATGAGTTTGCAATCCTGGACGTAAGCGTTGCTGCGCGTAGCTGGGCGCATTACTACGCGGTTACTGCTGCAGGATTTGTAGCCGGTACGCGACCGGCGTGGAACACGGCACACCAACTGGTAGAGATTCTTCCAGCGGACAACACCTACGACGGCGGGCCTGATCGCACAGACTGCGCGAATCCTTCGGTCTGCCAATACGCTGAGGAGATGCAGAACTTCGCCAACTGGTTTGTGTACTACCGCTCGCGCGAATACAGCGCCAAGAACGCGCTGGGACGCGTGGTCGCGAGCTCCAGTGGTCTGCGCATTGGCTATGCGGTGATCAACAACGTAGCCGCGGATGCGTTGCCCATCACATTGATGAATACGAACCCGGCAACGGATGCGAAGCGCACGTTGCTCAATCAGATTTATGAAGTCGATTCGCTCGACGGCACACCCCTGCGCTCTGCGCTCGATCGGGCGGGCCGCCACTTCGCGTGCACCAGTGGCGACAGCTTCGGCTCGACGGCGAGTACTAGTCCGGGCAATGCAGCATGTCCGATTGCCGCTGCTCCTGCCGGGCAGTGTCAGCAGAACTTCACGCTGCTGTTTACGGACGGTGCGTGGAATGGCGACGACACCTTTCCAACGATCAATCATGACGCGAATGGAGCGGTAGGCAGCGTTGATTCGGCGTTCGATGGTGGTTCGTTTTCGGATGCCATCGGTGGCACGCTCGCTGACGTCGCGATGAACTACTACGAGCGCGATCTGCAGCCTGGCCTGGTCAACGAGGTACCGGTGACGGCACGCGACATCGCCAGTGTTGGTGCGACGCAGGTCGATACGCTGTTCCCGAAACAGCGCACGTATCAACACATGACGACCTACACGATCGGTTTCGGGCTGTTGGGCGCACTTAGTGGTCTTCCGGCAGCCATCAACCTGATCGTGCCCTGGGGTGACCCGATCAACAGCAACATCGCCAAGGTGGATGATCTGCTGCATGCCGCGTACAACGGTCGTGGTGCGGCGCTCAGTGCGTCCGATCCGAAGTCGTTGAATGACACGATGCAAGTGGTGTTCGGTGAGTTTTCCGCAGCCTCCGGCGCGGCCTCGGCGGTGTCGTTTGACGCGGCCCGTCTGAACCTGGGTACCACGCGCTTCCGAGGGTTGTTCAATACGCGTGATAACTCCGGTCAGCTGTTGGCAGAGCGGCTTGAGTCTGACGGCAGCTACTCCACCGTGTGGGCAGCAGAACAACAACTGGATAGCGTGGCGCCAGGTTCGCGCGTGATCATTTCGTACAACCCGACAGCGCGCGCGGGACTTCCCTTCCGGCGCGCCAATCTTGCAACGGTCGCGGGCGTCAACACAGCGTTCACCAATGCAACGACGGGCGATGCTCTGATCAACTACTTCCGTGGCGACCGCAGCAACGAGCGCCCGCGTGGGCTGCTGTATCGCGATCGACCTACAACACAGGGATTATTGGGCGACGTCGTGCATTCAACCCCCTTGTTCGTAGGTCCGCCGACGTCCCAGAACCGTGATCGGGACGCATATCCGACCAGCCCTGCAACCTCGCTGTACTCGGCATACAAAACTGCCCAGGCGGCGCGCCAGGGTGTGGTCTATGTGGCGGCGAACGACGGCATGCTGCACGGCTTCAATGCCGATACAGGTGTTGAGTTGTTTGGCTTCATTCCAAACAAACTACTCAACGACGATCCCTACGCTGCCTCGCTGCAGGATCTTGCATCGTCTGCTTACACGCACCGGTTCTTAAATGACCTGAGCCCTGAGTCGAACGACGTGTTCATAACGCCGCGCACAGGTGGCGGCCGTCAGTGGCGATCGATTGTCGTTGGTGGTTTGGGTGGTGGTGGCAAGGGCATCTATGCGATCGATGCCACGCTGCCGGCGAATCTCGATGACGAAGCGAACGCGGTCAACCAGGTGCTGTGGGAGTTCACAGACAAGGACGACACGCCCGCCCGAGATCGGCGCGGCGCCCTGTTGGTGGATTCGTCCGGCGTGCCACGCGTGGATGCCAACGGTTTGCCTGTGAAAGACCTGGGCTACGCCTATACGGAACCACAGATTCAAATGACCAATCGCGAGCACTCGGCAGGCGTCAAGAAGTGGGCGGTGATTTTCGGTAATGGCTACAACAGCACGTCCGGCGTCGCCACACTGTTTGTAGTGTTTGTCGAAGCGGGTATCGACGGCTGGCAAACTGGCGACGTGATCAAGGTCAGCACAGGTGTTGGCGCGCCTGTGTGCCCGGATACCAATAGCGATGGAACACCGGACCCCTGCACAGATGCAGACGTGGACGGCCGGGTCGGCTTCCCCAACGGTCTCGGCAGTGTTCGCGCGGTGGACGCGGACGGCAACGGCACGGTCGACTTCGCCTACGGCGGTGATCAACTGGGCAATCTCTACCGCTTCGACCTGCGTTCGACGAACACCAGCGAGTGGACCGTGACGCGCGTGTTCCAGGCGAAGTACGACAATGGCACGCCGTTGAATGCTGCAGATGACGAGGTGCAGCCGATTACGACACGGCCCATCGTCATTCGTAATCCACAGCAGCCGGAAGGCTTCATCGTGATCGTGGGCACGGGCAGTTATGTCACCACGCAGGACGCATCGAACGAGGACATCCAGTCCATCTACGGCATCTGGGATCGTGGCGAAGTGGGCGGCTTCGCTGGACTTGTGACGTTGCCGCGCCGCTTCCTCGTCAAACAGAGCTACACCAACGTCGTGAACACTGTTGGCGGTGTTTCATCGTCGCTTCGTACACTGACGAGCAACTGCGTAGAATATGGCACGGCTTCAGCGCCAACTGCGGCAACTTGTCCGAGCGATCGGTCTTCTGGTCTTTCTGCCTATCACCGTGGCTGGTACATCGATTTGAACCCGCCACGGGCCTCGCTGACCGTACAGGGCGCGGCCAATATAGATACATCAGGCAATCCACCGCCTGGGCCTCAGTTCCCGGGCGAGCGCGCGATCCGCAACATTCAGATCTTTGGTGGCTTCGGGTTTGTGAACTCCGTGATTCCGCGAGAGGCAAATACCTGTGTGGATGCCCCTGGCGGCCTTGCGTTGATCTTCAATCCGGCCACTGGCGGAACGGGCAGCCTGCGTGGAGCGAATGATCTGGCCTTCGATCTGAACAACGATGGCAAGTTTGATGCTGACGATCGCATCGGTGGTCCGTCGGGGGCCGCGATTTCAGGTTCTCGCTTCGACGGCGCGCCGGGAGACTCGACGTTCATTCGTTCCGGTACGGGCGCTGTGCGTGTGACGCAGACATCAATCGGCGACGTTGATCAACGCAATGTTCCCAACAGTGGCGCGGATCGTACGGGCCGACTTTCCTGGCAGGAGCTGAACTGAGATGTCTACGAATCAGATCGTCACGGCTGTGTTGGTGCTGCTGCTGGCCGGTGCAGCGGGGTTTGCGTCTGCTGCTGCGCCAGCTGCAGTGGATATGTCGCTCTACGATGCGGCTGAAGAGGACGCGGGCTTCGTTGAATCCGTGGAGCTGAACGGCCCACGGATTCGCATCAACGGGACGCTCTACTACTTCACCTCAGATGCCTATGTGGAGGTGCGTGGTGTGAAGAGTGTGCCCACATTGCTGACCACTGGTGCAAATGTGTACCTGCGTTTTGTCACGCGTGATGGGCAACGACAAGTCGTTTATCTGCGTCAGGTGCCGGACTCGGCCAGGACGCTGGCGCGCTGAACCGAGCGAGCGCATGCCGAGCGGCAGTTCTGCGTATGCGTTCTCAACAGTCCGGACTCAAACCCGCCTTGAAGCGTTGTGTGCGGGCGCGGCCGGCGAGGTTCACGACAATCTTGCGTTCCATCGCGGGCACACCCGTTTGGCACAGTACAAAGGTGCCATTCAGCGCTCGCGTGACGCCCGTGGCGTCGTACTGCAGGAAGTTCAAGCGACGGAATGACCGCCAGGCGACGGTTGTCTGCGATTGCACTTCTACCTGCGCGATGAGCGTGTCGTCGGGCCCGTTGAGTACGGCGTTGCCGTTGCGATCTGCGAACACGCGATACCCGGCATTCCAGTCGTTCCCGCAACGTTCATCCGACACTGCGACTGGCACGGGGCAAAGTGTGGCAACGGTCCGATACTGCGCCGCGGTGTTGCGCGCCAGTTGGATGTGCATCAACAGCTGATTGCTGGCGGAGACGAGTTGTTCCTGCTGGAGCAGGCGCGCGTAACTTGGGATGCCGACCGCAGCCAACAGCGATAGAACGACGATGGTCGTCAGGAGTTCGGTGAGCGTGAGGCCGCGAAAACGTTGACTAGGCATGGTGTTCCTCCATGCCTAGCGTGCGAGCGCGACGCCACTTCACGCTGTCGTCCGATCGTGACCACGTGTGTGAGCAATCGCGCGGCGTCGTGCCCTCTGCGGCCTACTCGAGCCGCAGTTTCTTGAGTCGATAGCGCAACGCGCGGAACGTAATCCCCAAACGCTTTGCGGCGGCGGTCTTGTTCCAGCGCGTGCCTTTCAGCGCTTCGAGAATGGCACCTTTCTCAATGTTCTCAAGATAGGTTTCCAGCGATTGACCCGTGGTGCGTGGTGGCTGGCTGCCAGGCAGCGAGGCTGCTTCCAGCGTCAGATCTTCATCGTCGCCAATATCCTCGCCGATGTCGCCGTCGTGCCGTGAGCCCGTGCGTGACCCACCGCCAAGTTCCAGGTCGTGGGCTCGTATCACGTCGTCTTCGCACAGCGCATACGCGCGTTCGAGCGTGTTCTCAAGCTCGCGTACGCTTCCGGGAAAGGCGTGCTGATCAAGCGCGCGGCGTGCGTCTTCGGCCACGCTGGGCGCTTCACCACCGTAT
>CAMAVY010000157.1 GCA_945861675.1 Klebsiella pneumoniae
CAGTACTGCACGGCCCTGCCGATCCTGAAGTTCAGTCTAGGTGCGGCGTGATTCAGCATTGAGAAGGCGTTGCAATGAAAAGCGCGCCCTTATTCCACAATGAACGAAGCGACAGACCCCCCGGAGACTCTTCGTATTGAAGATGTGGACGTTGCGGCGTGCATGCTCCGTGACCGGGCACAGGTCCGCCGCGATCTGTTGCGTGTTCGGGAACGACAACGGCTCGGTGAACCCATAGACCAGCTGCTGGTGCGCCTGCAGCGCACGTATCGTGCGTCGGCGGCGACTCACGCCGCGCGCCTGGCGAGCCGGCCGAATGTGAGCTTTCCGGAGGCCTTGCCGATCAGCGCTCAGGTCGATGTGCTGCAGGCGCTGATCGCCGAACACCAGGTGGTGGTTGTGGCCGGCGAGACCGGTTCGGGCAAGACGACCCAGCTGCCGAAGATCTGCCTTGCGCTTGGCCGAGGCATTGGCGGCATGATCGGGCACACGCAGCCGCGTCGGCTTGCCGCACGCACGGTGGCTGCGCGTGTCGCATCCGAGCTGTCGGTTGAGCTTGGCGCGCAGGTGGGTTACGCAGTGCGCTTCAGCGACAACAGCGGCCCGCAGACGCTGTTGCGCATCATGACCGACGGCGTGCTGCTGAACGAGATCAGTCGAGATCCACTTCTGCTTTCGTACGACACATTGATTCTCGACGAGGCGCACGAGCGCAGCCTCAACATCGATTTTCTGCTCGGTTATCTGCGCACGTTGCTGCCGCGTAGACCCGATCTGAAGCTCATCATTACGTCCGCGACGATCGATGTTGCGCGTTTCTCAGAGCATTTCGGTGCGGCGCCCGTCCTCAACATCGGCGGGCGAGGCTTTCCGGTCGACATCGTCTACGTGCCCGAGGCGGCGGCCATTGGGAGTGCGGATGCGAAGCCACTCGACGAGCAGATCCGCGATGTGGTGGGTGTGATCATCGATGAAGACAGGCAGCGCGCGCAGCTTCGCGAGGCGCCTGATGTACTGGTCTTTCTTGCCGGCGAGCGGGAGATTCTTGAAGTCTCGCAAACACTGCGCAAGGCAGACTTCGCTGAACCGATTGATGTGTTGCCGCTGTATGCACGCCTGCCCAACAGTGAGCAGGAACGGGTGTTCAATCCGGGTGTGCGACGTCGAGTTGTGCTGGCCACCAACGTTGCGGAAACCTCGCTCACGGTGCCGCGCATCGGCTACGTAATCGATCCGGGCACCGCGCGGATCAGTCGCTACAGCTATCGTTCAAAGCTGCAGCGATTGCCGATTGAGCCGATTGCGCAGGCCAGCGCCAATCAGCGCGCCGGGCGGTGTGGACGCATCGCTCCAGGGGTGTGTTTTCGCTTGTACACACAAGAGGACTTTCTTGGTCGCCCCGCGTTCACGGATGCCGAGATCCTGCGCACCAATCTCGCGTCCGTGGTGCTGCAGATGAAGCTGCTGCGGCTGGGCGATCTCGGGCGCTTTCCTTTGCTCGACGTACCGGAGCCGAAAGCGGTCAATGACGCGGTCAATCTGCTCAGCGAATTGCGCGCGCTCGACGGCGATGCACTGACGCCAAGTGGGCGGCAGATGGCGCGCCTGCCGATCGATCCCCGGCTCGCTTGCATGTTGATCGCGGCCGGCCGCGAAGGCTGCGTAGCGGAAGTACTGATCATCGTATCTGCGCTGTCGGTGCAGGACCCGCGCGAGCGGCCAATCGATCGCCAGCAGGCCGCCGATGCAAGCCACATCGAGTGGCGCGATGAAGACTCGGACTTTCTCAGCTATCTGAAACTGTGGTCGTGGTATGAGCAACAGCGCGTTGCGCTGTCGCGCAATGCGTTGCGCAAACTCTGCGTACAGCGTTTCCTGGCACCGCTGCGCATGCAGGAGTGGCGTGACGTTCACCGGCAACTGCACGTAGCGCTGGTCGAGATGAAGCTTCGCATCGGTGAGCTTGCCGCAGAGCCTGACTACGCGCGTATTCATCGCGCGCTGCTGACGGGGTCGCTCAGTCTCGTGGGGCAGCGGACAGAGAAGCGCGACTACTCTGGCGCGCGCGGCCAGCGGTTCACGTTGTTCCCCGGTTCTGCGCTGGTGCGGCGACCGCCGCCGTGGACGATGGCTGCGGAAATCGTTGAGACCGGGCGTGTGTTCGCGCGCTGCGTTGCGGAGATCGATCGCGAATGGATTGAGCAGGTGGGCGAGCACATGCTCAAACGCCAGCACAGCGAACCACGTTGGTCGCGCAAGCGTGGCGAGGCCGTTGTGAGCGAACGTGCAACGTTGCTGGGTCTGTTGGTGTACGAGCAGAAAACGGTGCGACTCGCGCCGATGGATGCCGAGCTTGCGCGGGAGATCTTCATACGCGAAGGCCTGGTTGCAGGTGATCTGCCTGCGCCACCGGCCTGCGTGCGGCACAACCTGGCTCAGGTGGCAGCGTTGCGGGAGCGCGAAGCGCGTCTGCGCCGGCGCGATCTGCTTGTCGATGACACGGTGCAGATGCGGTTCTACGACGAACGATTGCCACCGGAGGTGCTGGACTTCGGCACGTTCGAACACTTTCGACGGCGCGCCGAGCAGCAGCAGCCACAGTTGCTGCAGATGACTGAGGCAGTGTTGCTGGCCCGTGATGCGCAGACCTCTGAAGACGACTTTCCCAGCCAGATAGCACTTTCCGGGATCACGTTTCAACTGAAGTATCGATTTGCGCCGGGTGCTGAGGATGACGGCGTTGCGCTGCAGGTGCCCATCGGCCTGTTGCCGCACCTTTGTCAGGCGCACCTCGACTATCTCGTGCCGGGCTTCTTCGAGCAGCGCATTACGGCGTTGTTGTGGGCGCTGCCGCGCGCTCAGCGCAAACCGCTCGTGCCAGTGGCAGAGACGGCACAACGCTTGACGCGCTTTCTGGCTGAGGACGCGCGTCAACGCGCGCTGCCACTGAAGGCGCAGCTGTGTCGCCAGCTGCTGGAACATTGGCAATTGCGTGTGCCACTGAACGCATGGGACAGTGCCGAGCTTGAGCCTCAGTGGTCGATGCTACTTGAGCTGCGTGATGAGGCAGGCAAGCTGCTGGCGTGTTCGCGTGATCTCGCCGACCTGCAGGCGACGTACTCGATGTTCAGACCCAGCGATGAAATGCAGCGTGTTCGCCGCACGCAAGAACGTGCCGATCTACAGGACTTTCCCGCCGAAGAAGTAGCGCAGCAGCAGGTGCTGCACGCGGCCGGAGCAACAGCCATCTCGTTCCCGGCATTGACGGTTGAACAGCAGCAGGTCGCGCTGCGACTGTTCGAAGTGGCGTCTGTCGCTGCTGAGCAACATACGGGTGCCGTGGTGGTGTTGAGTTTTCGCGCGCTCGGTCGTCTGGGTACACGCATGATTCAATCGCTTCCCGACTGGGAGTTCGCCAGTCTGCGTTACGCCACGATGGGTACGCGGGATGCGTTGCTGCTGCAGGTGCAGCAGTGCGTCGCCGAGCGCGTGAATGAGCATCCGCTGGCCCAGATACGCAGCCCTGGTGCGTTTCGTACGTTGGTGGCGCAACTGCGCTTGCATGGCGCCGCTGCGGCCTCTGCGATCGTGAAGGACATTGCCGCTGTGCTGCGCGAGCGCGCTGCGCTGACACAGTTGTTGGCGACCCAGAAGTCACCGGCCTACGTCGCGGCGGTACGCGATATCGAGGCATGGCTCAGTCGCCGTGTGCCGCCAGATTTTGTCGTCACGGCGGGGGTGTCACGGCTGCCAGATCTGCTGCGCTTCATTGCCGCGGCGCGCATGCGCCTGCAGAGCCTGCAGGGCAGGGTAGAGCGCGACACCGAGCACATGCAGGCCCTGACCAAGCTGGGACGGCAGATTGACCAGTTGCGGCTGACGCTACCGGACCCGCGCGTGGCAGACACGTTGGCTTGGGAGCTTGAAGAGCTGCGCGGACAGCTGCTCGCGCCCGGCTTCAAGCCCCGCGGACGCATCTCGCTGGTACGGCTGCAACGTCAGGTGGAAACACTGTCGCCAATGCGAGAAAGGTGACCGTCTGTAAAAGCGGGCGGAAAAACTGTGCCTGCGTATACTCTCGCCGCCGCGGAGCACGAACTTTCGTGTCATGCAGCGGTCGCACTCAGCGCAACGGAAATAGATAAGCAACTTCATGCTTTCTTGCCGGCTGCGCACCGTTCGGTGATTTCAACAGTACAGGGCCGTTTTGGTCCGTTTTGGAGGATACCTATGCTCAAGATCAAACCCGTCGCGATGGCGATCGGTACTGTATTCGTAGCGTCGTTGGCTGCCGGCGTCAGCGCGAATGCCAGTGAAAATCCTTTTGCCACGGCGGAATTGAGCCAGGGCTACAACCTGCTCGCCCATGGCGCTGAAGGGAAATGTGGTGAAGGCAAGTGTGGCGAAGGCGCAGCAGCCGAAGGCGCAGCAGCTGCGCCAGCTACCGAAGCTGCTCCTGCAGCCGAGGGCGAACACGCAGCCGAAGGCGAGCATGCCGCTGACGGCAAGGCTGCCGAGGGCAAGTGTGGCGAAGGCAAGTGCGGCGGCAACGGCTAAACCGTTTCAGCTGCACTTGCTGACGGACGACCGGTTCATGAGGCCGCAGGTCTCCTGATGGACGGTCGTCCGATCACAGGCGCCGGCGTAGGCATGCGTCGAGGGTTGTTTGAGGACCTTCGGGCTGCCAGCGTCGGCGCCTTTGACTTTATGGAACTTGCGCCGGAAAACTGGATTGGTGTAGGTGGCCGGTTCAAGCGCTCATTCGATTGGTTCGCCGAGCGCTATCCGCTGGTGTGCCACGGGCTCTCACTGTCGTTGGGTGGCCCAGAGCCGTTGGACCTCGAATTGCTGCGGAACATCCGCGCATTCATGGATCGCTACGGTATTGCCTGGTACACGGAACACTTGAGCGCGTCCTCAGACCACGGACATCTCTACGACCTGATGCCCGTGCCCTTCACGCCCGGCGCGGTCGATTACGTGGCCAGGCGCATCATGCAGGTGCAGGACGTCCTCGGGCGGCGTATTGGCATTGAGCATGTTTCCTACTACGCAGCGCCTGGACAGGAAATGCAGGAAATAGACTTCCTGCTGGCAGTTCTGCAGCGCGCAGACTGTGGCCTGTTGCTCGACGTGAACAACATCTACGTCAACAGCATCAATCATGGCTACGACGCGGAAGCGTTTCTGCAGCGAATTCCCGCAGAGCGTGTGATGTACGTGCACATCGCCGGGCACTACGACGAAGCGCCTGATCTGAAGATCGACACGCATGGCACAGCGGTCGTCGAGCCAGTGTGGCGGCTTCTTGATCTTGCCTACAGCCATTGCGGCCTGAAGCCGACGCTGCTCGAGCGCGACTTCAACTTTCCACCGTTGCAGGAACTGGAACGGGAAGTTGCGCGGATACGCAGCAGTCAAAACGCCTTCGCCGCGCGACAGAGCATCGTTGCGCATGGTCCGGTGTAGCCGGACTTTCATGGCGAACGACACGACGAACACGAACAACACGATGAGCCAAGGCGAGAACGCGCGGTCCTTTCAACAGGCTCAGGCGGAGTTCTCTGCCTACATCAGGTATCCGGAAGGCAACGCAGTTCCGATTGACGTCGAGCTGCGACGCATGCGCATCTATGCAGACCTGTTCTTTCGGAACATCGAGACTCTGCTTGCGAGCACCTTTCCTGTCTGTAAGCGCACGCTTGGCGCGCCGGTCTGGTCGGCTCTGATACATGAGTACGTGCATCTACACGTGGCGACCACGCCGTACTTCCTGCAATTGCCGCAGGAGTTTCTGGAGTTCCTGGGCGCGCGCGGTGGACGTGCACCGCACCTGCCGGCGTTCACGCTTGAACTGTGTCACTACGAGTGGGTTGAGCTTGCGCTGGATGTAGCAGAAGAGGAGGTCGATGCGCCTGGCGTCGATCCAGATGCGGATGTGTGTGACGGTGTCCCGGTTTGGTCCGCCGTCGCGCGAAGTCTTGTCTACACATACCCCGTGCACCTGATTGGGCCGGAGAACCAACCGCTTCAGCCGCCCCCTGAACCGACCTGCCTGATCGTGTATCGCAATCGCAACGACAGCGTGAAGTTCATGGCAACGAACATGGTCACGGCGCGACTTGCATCGCTCATTCAGCAACAACAGGGTGTGTCAGGGCGGTCCCTGGTCGAAACCGTAGCGAGCGAGTTACCCGCAGCGATGCGCGAGGCTGCCCTGGTTGGCGGGCTGGAGGCACTGCGTCGCCTACGCTTAGCGGATATCATTGCCGGCGCTTTTCACCGTTGAACTTCGGGCTCTTGAACACCGGCATGTGTAGATCCATTCGCCCAGCCGTCATTGCCTGCCTGTTGTCAGTGGCGGCATTCTCAGCAGCAGACGAATCATCGACTTCGACGGACAGCGCTTTCGTCGCGCGGGCTGAGCGCGCGGTGGACGAAACAGTGGCAGATTCCCTTGAGGTCGCTTCGGCCGAGGACAGTGAGAGCGATACTGCCTCAGCCGTGCCAGACGAGACCGCAAGTGGGCGTGCTGCGGCAGCGACGGAAAACCCGTCAGGCACTCCGATCGATGCTGATTCGGCGGCTGGAATTGGCGCGGCTGATTCGTCCGGTACTGATGCGGCGGACGCAGGCGTCGCGCCACCGCTGGATAACGCTGCAGACCCGTTTCAGGGCTTCAACCGAGGCACATTTGCGTTCAATGAGTTTGCTGATCGCCTCGTACTTCGCCCGGTCGCTGCGGCATATGGCGCGGTCATGCCTGACCTCGCGGAGCGTGGCGTGCATAACGCGCTGGAGAACCTGAGCCAGCCCGTGGTGGCGATCAATCAGCTTCTGCAGGACAAGCTGGATCTGGCCGCCAATGACGCGGCGCGGTTCCTGCTCAACAGCACAGTGGGCCTGGTGGGTTTGATTGACGTCGCTGCCCAGTTCGGGCTGCCGGCACACAAGGAAGATTTCGGACAGACACTGGGCGTATGGGGCGTGCCTCAAGGGCCATTTCTGATGTTGCCCCTGCTTGGGCCTTCGTCGTCAACGACCGCTGCAGGCAGCGTCTTGGCTATGTTGTTCAAGCCGACGACGTGGATTAGCGACACCACCGCACGCTACGCCATCGCTGCAGTCGGTGTGGTCGACACGCGCGCCCAGCTTCTGGAGGCAGACGGGTTGGTGACGGGCGATCGCTACACCTTCATTCGCGATGCTTACTTGCAAAGACGCGCCTATCTGCAGGCCGACGGTGTGGTGGATGACCCATTCCTCGACGACGCTGAGGACGAGTGACCAGGCCGACGCGACGGGCGCGGTGCTGATGACAGCATTGCCTTCAGAGCGACAGCTGACTGAGCTGCATGTCGCCAGAGCCACACAGCTGAAGCTTGCACCGGCTGCGCGCTGCATTTTCCCAGAGCTGGTCCTGCAACAAGAGGTTCATCCCGCGTCTGAGTTGTCCGGCGACCTCATCGACTATCTGCAGCTCGCCGACGGTAGCGTGCTGTTCTGTCTCGCGGATATGGCGGGCCATGGCACGCATGCAGCGTTGTTTACACCGTTGTTGAAGGCCACGTTCCGCTCGATGCAGGCCGAAAGCGGCGCCGTGAGTCTGGACCAGTGTCTGCGCACCTTCGCCAGCGTGTTGGCCGCGACGCAGACCGGCACACATGCAGCGATGTGCCTGGGTGTCGTGTCGATGGACCGCACACAGGTGCGGATTGCGGGTGCGGCGCAGTTTCCGCCGCCGCTGCTATGCACGAACGACGGATGCCAGGTGCTCGAAGTGATCGGGAAACCGCTGGGGCTGTTTCCGGACGCTCACTACGCGGAGTCGTGTTTCGATTTTCCTGCGGGCGCGCGGTTGCTGGTGTTTTCCGACGGCATTCTGGATGTGCTCGAAGGCGACGACGAGCTTCGCCTGAGTACCTTGTGTGACCGGGTGGGCGACGCCAGTGGTAGTTGCGCCGATGTTCTGGCGCGTATCGGTGTCGATCTGAGTGTGAGTCGGCTGGACGATATTGCGTGTCTGTTGATTGCACGTGAGTCAGTCACGTGAATACAGGCAACGTACTTTTCGCGGTCCAGAATGGCACGTACATCCTCAAGTTCGTGGGCGATGTACGTCTGGAGTTCGGGACGCGCATCGACGCGTTCATCGATCTGCTGGTTGGCGACCCCGACATGACGGGCGTACTGGTCGACCTGACAGAGACGGTACACGTGGACAGCACGAGCCTCGGACTACTTGGGAAACTCTCGAGTCTGTCGTCGGCGCGCCTTAGCAAAGTGCCGCTGTTGGTGTGTCGTGAACGCGGCATGCTGCGTTTCCTGCGTACGATGGGCTTCTCGGATCTGTTTGAGATCGTCGATCAGCTGCCGATGCCGGTGGTCGGGGCGACAGAGTTGCCGAAGGTCGGCAGCGGCGAGGAATTGTCGCGCGAGAGTGTCTTGAACGCCCACAAGTTGCTGATGGGTCTGAACGAACACAACGCGCGCGAGTTCAAGGATCTTGTGCACATGCTGGAGCAGGGTGGTCGGGACTGAGGTCACGCCGCAAATGGGCGGATTGTGTCGCGGGCCCCCGTGTCGATTTCGCCTGCGTCGCGTTGCGCCAGCTGACGCTCACTCCATTCGATATGCTTTGCGGCTTCGAGCAGTGCGTCAGGCTCTGTGCATCTTTGGTGGCACAGTCGCGTCACTTCACGTCGGAACTGCCGCGCACCGGGTACGCCCGTGAACAACCCCAGCGCGCGCTTTGCGATTGCGGTGAACGAAGTGCCTCGGCGCATCTGTTCGTGCATGTATTGCACATACTCTCTGAGCACGGTGGCGTCGGTTTCCGCAACAGAACCAAACAGGGCGGCGTCCAGATGCGCAAGCAGTCGCGGGTGCGCGCAGATTGCGCGGCCCAGCATTACGCCATCGACGCGCATCAGGTGGGGCTCGATGCTCGCGACATTGCTGAGCCCACCGTTCAGGATGATGGTGAGGTCAGGATGTCGCTCGCGCAGCGCGTACGTGCGCGGGTACTGAAGCGGGGGTATCTCGCGGTTTTCCTCAGGCGTCAGCCCATCCAGCAACGCAATGCGCGAATGCACAATCAGTGCATCGACGGCATCTTCCAGGGCATCCGTGAAGCGGTGCAGGAAGGCTTCGTCTGAGGCATCTATTCCAAGCCGACACTTCACCGTGATCGGCAGCGCACAGGCCGCGCGCATTGCCAGCACGCACTCGCGTACCAATGTCGGCTCGGCCATCAGGCACGCGCCAAAGCGCCCCTTGCTCACTCGTGGCGAAGGGCAGCCCACATTGAGATTGACCTCAGCGTAACCAGCGCGTTCGGCAATGCGCGCGCACTCGGCCAATTGGTCAGGATCGCTACCGCCGATCTGCAGCGCAGTGTGCTGTCGTTGATCGTCGTGCTCGATGAGCAGTGCGCCGCGACGGATCAGTGCGTTACTGGTCACCATCTCGGTGTACAGCACGGCGTTCGGCGAGAAGCGTCGCAGCAGATGGCGGAAGTGGCGGTCGGTGTAACCCATCATGGGCGCGACACAGAGGCGCCAGGGTAGTGGGCCGATACGGCGATCTGAGGTCATCAAGGTGGACGCGGAATCTCTGTACGGGCTGTTATTGATTGACACCACAGCAAGCCACTGACTAGGATTCGCGCCCTCTTGCGGGGCTATAGCTCAGCTGGGAGAGCGCTACAATGGCATTGTAGAGGTCGCCGGTTCGATCCCGGCTAGCTCCACCATCATACGTTCCCAGACATTGCGAAGAAACAAGAAAGCCCGGGCAAGTTCCGGGCTTTTTTGTTGGCCTGGACCCGGTTGCGCAGCGCCTGCCTCGAACCACGAGGCGTGTCCTATGGTGATCATCGGGACACCCGCGACGGTCGCGAGTGCAGCTTGCGATCAGCGTCTCTGAAGCGCGTCGCCAGGACGGCGTATGCAATGGCACTCAAACGCGCCGCGCGTACTGGCGGTCGCCCATACCCACATCGTCGGTTACTTCTTCGTTGCGGGCATGGTCGCCGGCCTGATGGCCGCGGGTATGTTCACCGCATTCGCGCAGTTCGTGCCCCCAAGAACTGCTGCCAGTTACGAACTGTTGTCCTGCATGTGCGTTGCAATGGCTGCCGTATTTGCTGCAGCGGGCTGGTGGGTAGGAACTGCACCGGTGGTCCGTGCGGTGTTGGTCGCAACCTGGGCGGCCGTGTTGCTCATTGCCCCGGTGGTTTTCGGGCTCGATGAGGGCATTCACAGCCTTGCGTTTGGTTTCTGCAGCGTTCCTATCTGCGTGCTCACCGTCACGGTAAGCGTCCGAGCTGGCGCCTGGATGACCTTGCTGTGCCTGCTGACAATGCCGCAAGCAGCTTCGAGGTCGTGGCGGGCGAGTGGTTCGCAAAGTTCTCACCGAACTGGGCGTTCAGTCACAGCGACAGGATCATTCGTCGACTTGAACGTGATGTGTTTCCCTGGCTCGGAGCGCGACCTACGGCTGCTGTAACGGCCCCCGAGCTACTTGCCGTGCTGCGACGCATTGAGGATCGTGGGGCGCTTGAAACCGCGCACCGCGCCCTTGTGAACTGCGGACAGGTCTTTCTTTACGGCGTTGCTACGGGTCGCTGCGAGCGTGACCCGACACGGGACCTTCGGGGTGCACTGCCGCCTGCGAAGGAAGGTCACTTTGCTGCGACGACCGACCCGGTTCGGTTTGCTGAGATTGTCCATGCGCTTGACGGCTATGACGGCTCATTCATCGTGCGATGCGCGGTGCGGCTTGCCCCTTTGGTGTTTGTGCGACCTGGCGAACTCCGCGCAGCGCAGTGGCACCAGATCGATCTTGGCGCGGGCGAGTGGCGATTCACGGTCACCAAGACAAACACGCCGCATATCGTTCCGCTCGCGAGTCAGGCGATCGCGATCCTGCGCGAACTGCAGCCTCTGACCGGAAAGGGTAAGTACGTGTTTCCGAGCGCGCGCACGATGGAACGACCGATGAGCGACAACGCAATCCTGGCAGCGATGAGGCGCTTGGGAATCGGCAAGGAGGAGATGACGGGTCACGGGTTCAGAGCGGTAGCGCGCACAATTCTTGATGAAGTGCTGGGCATTCGTCCTGACTTCATCGAGCACCAGCTTGCGCATGCCGTTCGCGATCCTGGATAGCGTCAATCATCTTGGCCGGCGTGTTGCCTCACGACGGGATGTTACCCAGCTTTAGGTTGTCGTTTCCTCCTCTTTCGACCAGGCAGGCGCGGCCGAGGCCGCGCCTGCCTGGTCGCCGACTCCGCGTCCGAGCACGCCCAGGATCAGCGCCTTGGCCTTCGCTGCGCGCCACGTCTTGATGCGA
>CAMAVY010000158.1 GCA_945861675.1 Klebsiella pneumoniae
TCACCACCACCATGTGGGTGATCGACCGGGTTCATTGCCACACCACGCACCGTGGGACGAATGCCGCGCCAACGCTTGGCACCGGCCTTGCCGAATGAACGGAGGTTGTGTTCGGCGTTGCCGACTTCGCCCAGTGTCGCTCGGCACTCGACCGATACCCGACGCATTTCGCCGGAGCGCAATCGCAACGTCGCGAATGCACCTTCACGAGCAACCAGCTGAATGCTTGTGCCGGCACTACGCGCAAGTTGAGCGCCGCCGCCCGGCTTCATCTCCACACAATGCACGGTACTGCCCACGGGCACGTTGCGCAGCGGCAACGCATTGCCAGGTTTAATGGGCGCAGTAGGCCCGGATTGCAGCTGATCACCGGCTGCAACACCGCGGGGCGCAATGATGTAGCGGCGTTCGCCGTCACGATACTTCAGCAACGCCAGATGGGCGGTGCGATTGGGGTCGTACTCAAGCCGCTCGACCTCAGCCACGACACCGTCTTTGTTGCGCTTGAAGTCGACGATCCGATAGTGCTGCTTGTGACCACCGCCCTTGTGGCGCGTCGTAACGCGCCCCATGTTGTTGCGGCCACTACCACGGTTCTGTTTTTCCAACAGCGGACCGTAACCGGGACCTTTGTGCAGATCCGGGTTGACGACTTTGACAACGAATCGCCTGCCCGGCGACGTTGGTTTAGTTTTGACGAGTGGCATCTGGGACGTCCTTCGTTACTCGAAGCTGGCGAAATCGATGCTGTTTCCAGCGGCCAGCTGAACGTAGGCCTTCTTGCGATTGTTCTTCGCAGATTGTCCGTACGTCGTTCGTTTTACCTTGCCGTGGATGTTCACGGTGTTTACGGCTTCCACCGTCACTTTGAACAACTGCTCGACTGCGGCTTTGATTTCCGGCTTCGTCGCGTCCGTCGACACGAGGAACACGTATTGATTGTGCTTCTCGGTGACGCGTGAAGCTTTCTCGGTGAAGTGCGGGCGCCGCAGAACGGTGTAGATGCGCTCTGGATTCATGCCAGCACCTCCTGCAAACGCTTCACAGCACCAGCGGTCGCAATGACGCGCTCGTGCCGCAGCAGACTGACGGGGTCGATGCCATGCACATCGATCACACCTACTTTCGGAAGGTTGCGCGCTGACAGATAGAGCGACGTATCAACCTCGTCGGTCAGCAGCAGCACGTCGTCCGCAGTCCACAGCGCGAGCTGCGCCAGCAGCGCCTTCGTGCGTGTCTCTGCAATGCTGATGTCGTCAACAACCATCAGGCGGTCCTGCCGGATCAGCTCGGACAGGATGCATTGCATCGCTGCGCGATACATCTTGCGATTGACCTTCACCGAATGGTCGCGCGGCCGCGCTGCAAATGCGCGACCACCCCCACGCCAGATCGGGCTGCGAATGCTGCCTGCACGCGCACGACCCGTACCCTTTTGGCGCCAGGGCTTGCGGCCACCGCCACGTACTTCAGCGCGGGTCTTCTGGGCTTTGGAGCCTTGCCGCGCGCCGGCGAGATACGACACGACCACCTGGTGAACCAGCGTTTCGTTGTACTCGCGACCGAAGGTCACTTCAGAAACTTCAAGCGGCGCTTGGGCGCCGCTTGAGGAAATTACATTGAGGTTCATGACGGCTGGGTCGCCTTGTTCTTGGCTTTTACGGCCGGGCGAACGATCACGTCTGCACCCGGCGCACCAGGCACAGCGCCGCGAATCAGCAGCAGACCTTGCTCTGCGTCCACACGCACGACACGCAGACTCTGCGTGGTCACTTGCGCGCTACCCATGTGCCCGGACATTTTCTTGCCTGGGAAAACACGGCCAGGCGATTGGTTCTGGCCGATCGAACCCGGGGCACGGTGCGACAACGAGTTGCCGTGGGTCGCGTCCTGTGCAGCGAAGTTCCAGCGCTTGATGACGCCCTGGAAGCCCTTGCCCTTGGAAACCGCGACGACGTCGACCAGCGCGCCTTCTTCAAACTGGCTGATGGCAAGCTCGCCGCCGACGGCGTAACCGGATGCAGCTTCCGCATCGACGCGGAACTCCCACAAGCCGCGGCCGCTGCCCGTCGCCGCTTTGGCAAAGTGGCCCGCCATCGGCTTTGTGACGCGCGAAGGGCGACGCTCGCCAGTTGTGATCTGCAATGCGCTATAGCCATCACGCTCGGGTGTTTTCACCTGAGTGATGCGATTCGACTCGACCTCAATCAACGTCACCGGAATTGAGGTGCCGTCTGGGGTAAAGACGCGGGACATGCCGCATTTACGTCCGACCAAACCAATGGCCATGGAAAACTTCCTCAAAGCGCGGGCGAGTTCGGCCCACGCGGCAGAAACTACTCGTGTGTAACTAGTCGACGCTGATCTGGACTTCGACGCCTGCGGCCAAATCCAACTTCATCAACGCATCAACTGTCTTTTCCGTCGGCTGAACGATGTCCAGCAGGCGCTTGTGTGTGCGGATTTCGTACTGGTCCCGCGCATCCTTGTTCGCGTGTGGCGAAATCAGGATCGTGAACCGCTCCATTTTGGTCGGCAGAGGGATCGGACCCCTGATCTGCGCGCCGGTCCGCTTCGCTGTATCGACGATCTCTTGGGTCGAGACATCGATGAGTCGGTGGTCGAACGCCTTCAGTCTTATTCTGATCCGCTGGTTTTGCACTGACGTTGATCCCAACTACTTGATTCGAGAAGGCAGACTCAGAAATGCCCCTGAAAAGGGGAAGCGAATGCTAAGGAGGTGCCTGATACCTGTCAACCAATCATCAGCAAATAAGCGCATAAGTCGGCTCACATCAGCGCACTCAACCGACCCAAACACCTCTGCTGAGGTGCGCGGAATCCTCAAGTGTTCAGAAATGAGCCAGTTCTCGGCTATTTGAGAATTTTCGTAACAACCCCTGCGCCGACGGTGCGTCCACCTTCGCGGATGGTGAAGCGCAGGCCATCGTCCATCGCGATGGGGCTGATCAGCTCGGCGGTCAACTTCACGTTGTCCCCAGGCATCACCATCTCCACGCCTTCGGGCAGCTCCACATTGCCCGTCACGTCCGTAGTGCGGAAGTAGAACTGCGGCCGGTAACCCTTGAAGAACGGCGTATGACGGCCGCCCTCATCCTTCGACAGCACGTACACCTCACACTCAAACTGCGTGTGCGGCGTGATCGAACCCGGCTTGCACAGCACCTGGCCACGCTCCACGTCCTCGCGCTTCGTGCCGCGCAGCAGCACGCCCACGTTCTCGCCCGCGCGGCCTTCGTCCAGCAACTTGCGGAACATCTCAACACCCGTGCAGGTCGTCTTCACCGTCGGCTTGATCCCGACAATCTCAACTTCCTCACCAATCTTGATGATTCCACGGTCCACGCGACCCGTGACCACGGTGCCGCGACCTGAAATCGAGAACACGTCTTCAATCGGCATCATGAACGGCTTGTCAATCGGACGCACCGGCTCAGGAATGTAGGCGTCCAGCGTCTCAATCAGCTTCTGCACAGCCGGCATGCCGTACTCGCCCTTGTCGCCCTCCATCGCCTTCAGCGCACTGCCAATGATGATCGGCGTGTCCGAACCCGGAAACTCGTACTTGTCCAGCAGCTCCCGTACTTCCATCTCCACCAGCTCAAGCAGCTCGGCGTCATCCACCATGTCTGCCTTGTTCATGAACACCACGATGTACGGCACACCCACCTGACGCGCCAACAGAATGTGCTCGCGCGTCTGCGGCATCGGGCCATCCGCCGCCGATACCACCAGAATCGCGCCGTCCATCTGCGCCGCACCCGTAATCATGTTCTTGATGTAGTCAGCGTGCCCGGGGCAATCCACGTGCGCGTAGTGGCGCATCGGACTCTCATACTCCACGTGCGTCGTCGAAATCGTGATCCCGCGGGCCTTCTCTTCCGGCGCGTTATCAATCTCCGCATATCCCTTGAACGTACCCTTGCCCCACACCTCAGCACACACCTTCGTCAGCGCAGCCGTCAGCGTCGTCTTGCCATGGTCCACATGACCAATCGTCCCCACATTCAAGTGCGGCTTCGTTCTCTGAAACTTTTCCTTACTCATTGACCAGACCTCATCAGGATTCTCTGTTTGGTGGGTTGAACATCGTCACTTGCGCCGCAGCGGTTTGTTGTATGCGGCGCCCTTTTTTCCTGCCCTTCTGCGCAGTCAGCACGCAATCGGACTCAGCGTTTTTTGATTCCAGCAGCAATAGTCGCTGGAACAATTCTGTATTCCGCAGGCTGCATCGTGAACGTTCCGCGCCCCTGGGTCGCGGAACGAAGATGCGTCGAGTAACCGAACATTTCAGCCAGTGGCACCAGCGCCTGCAGCACACGAAGGTCGTCTGCGCCATCCATTCCCGTAACCGTACCGCGGCGACGCATCAGCTCACCGACAACCTCGCCCATATCACTCGCCGGGGTCACGGCAGTTACTGCCATGATGGGCTCGAGCAGGACAGGATTGGCGCGAGCCATCGATTCCTTGAGCGCAAGGTTGGCGGCGATTGCGAACGCCGCAGCATGCGCGTCTTCCTCTTCGCAGTCTCCGCCCAGCAGAGTCACGCGAACGCCAATCAGCGGATAGCCGGCCACTACACCACCATCGAGCGTCTCACGCACCGCACGACGTATTGCGACCACGCTGGACAGCGCCATGTGTGCGCTCGATTCATCCGCAACGAACTCGCAGTCGGACGTGCCAGCGTGGTTGCCGATGGGCTCGAGGCGCAATCGTACCTGTGTATGCCTGCTACGGCCGCTGGCCTGGCGCATGAAGCGTCCGACGTGCTCAACAGTCTGTGTCAGTGCCTCGCGATAAGCGACGCGTGGTTTGCCAACAACCAGATCGAGGCGCTGCTCGCGCTTGAGGCGCTCAACCGCAACTTCCAGATGCAGCTCGCCCATGCCCGACAGAATGGTCTGGCCGCTTTGCGCATCAGTGTGTACGCGCAGCGACGGGTCCTCGGACATCAACAACGCCACAGCCGCCTGCAGCAGCGCGTCATCGGCTTCCGAACGCGCCTCGATCGCAGACGAAATCACAGGTTCGACAACATCGAGGCGACTGAGCGCGATTACATCGCACTCAACGCACAACGTATCGCCAGTGGTTGTGTGTTGCAGCTCAACCGCCGCGACGATGTCGCCTGCGCGTGCCTCCTTTATCTCGACGTGCTCGTTGGCATGCATTTGCAGCAACCGACCAACGCGCTCCGAAACGCACTTGCCGGCGTTGTAAACGCTGTCGCCGGCGACGAGCACTCCTGAATACACCCTCAGGAACGTCAGCCTGCCGACCACCGGATCGCGAGCGATCTTGAACGCCAGCGCAGCGAATGGCGCGTCGTCTGATGGGTCGCGCGTACCCGCGTTTCCATTGGCCAGCGACCCCGTGACTGGCAGCCGATCTTCCGGAGAAGGGAGGTGGTCGACGACTGCATCGAGCAGCGCCTGCACGCCCATGTTGCGAAACGCGGAGCCACCGAACACGGGCACCAGTTCATTGCGCAGCGTTCGTTCGCGAATGCCCGCAAGGATTTCGGCATGCGCAAGCTGCCCGGTCGAAATGTACTTGTCGGTCAAGCGGTCGTTGGCTTCGGCGGCCGCCTCCACCAGCAGCTCGCGCGCGGCATGTGCTTGCTCGATGAGTTCAGCAGGCACCGGGCCGTAGGTCGTGGTCAGTCCGTGGTCTTCATTTCGCCAATACATCGCCTGCATTGAGACCAGATCGACCAGCCCGTTGAACGCTTCTTCGCGACCAATCTGCAGCTGCATAGCAATTGCTTTTGTATTCAGCCGTTGTGCAATCTCAACGCCCACACGAGCCAGGTCGGCACCCGGCCGGTCAAGCTTGTTCACGAACGCAACGCGCGGCACGGTGAACTTATGCGCCTGCCGCCATACAGTTTCGGTTTGCGGCTGCACGCCAGACACACCGCAGAAGACCACGACGGCGCCATCGAGTACGCGCAGCGAACGCTCTACTTCGATCGTGAAATCGACGTGGCCCGGCGTATCGATGAGGTTGATGCGATGCTCTGCGTATTGCTTCTGCGCGCCACGCCAATAGCAGGTCGTTGCGGCCGCGGTGATTGTGATGCCGCGTTCCTGCTCCTGCTCCATCCAGTCCATGACAGATGCACCGTCATGCACCTCACCGATCTTGCCCAACACGCCCGTGTAGAACAGCACTCGCTCGGACGTCGTGGTCTTTCCCGCGTCGACGTGGGCAACGATGCCGATGTTGCGGTAGTGCCGGATCGCGGTGGTGCGCGCCACAATTCAACTCTCCAGCTGATGTGCGCACCCAGCGTGGATAACGCTGGGGCTCGATCAGCACACTCCGATCATCAGAATCGGTAGTGCGAGAACGCCTTGTTGGCTTCAGCCATACGGTGCGTGTCTTCCCGCTTCTTGACCGCTGACCCGCGGCCTTCTGCCGCGTCCAGGATTTCGTTGGCGAGGCGCATAGCCATGGATTTCTCGCCACGCTTGCGCGAGCTGTCGACCATCCAGCGCATTGCGAGCGCGGTTCGGCGAGACGGCCGAACCTCAACCGGCACCTGATAGGTCGCACCACCCACTCGGCGAGACTTCACTTCGACAAACGGTGCGATGGCGTCGATGGCCTTCTCGAACACCGCGGCAGGATCCGCGTGGCGTTGCGAGATGCGCTCAAGCGCACCGTAGACAATCTTCTCAGCGATCGACTTCTTGCCGCTGATCATCACGTGATTGATGAACTTGGCAATCAGCTGATTGTTGAACTTGGGATCTGGAATGATCTCGCGCTTAGCCGCAACTCTGCGTCTAGGCATAGTCGTCTCCTCGTTTCAGGTGTACCTGGGAACCACACAGAGCGGTCCCAGCCTTACTGGATGATTTTGGTTCGCTTCTTGATCGGCTGGACCTGCGGCGAAACTGGCTGGTGCGGCAGATCAGATGCCCGCAAACAGCGCCGCAGCAGACCGCACGATTACTTCGGTCGCTTCGCGCCGTACTTCGAGCGCGCCTGCCGACGATCAGACACGCCGGACGTGTCCAACACGCCACGGACAGTGTGATAGCGCACGCCAGGAAGATCCTTCACACGACCGCCACGCAGCAACACCACAGAGTGCTCCTGCAGGTTGTGGCCTTCCCCGCCAATGTAGGAAATCACCTCGAAGCCGTTGACCAAGCGCACCTTGCAGACTTTGCGCAATGCCGAGTTCGGCTTCTTCGGCGTGGTGGTGTACACGCGTGTACACACACCGCGCTTTTGCGGATTGCCCTGCAGCGCCGGTACTGGATTCCGCTCGATCTGCTTGACCCGCGGTTTTCTGACCAGCTGACTGATTCTCGCCATAACTACTCCGCAACAGGCAACGATTGATTCGCGACAGGATGCCTGCCCTGGGCCGCGAGGCGCGCGATTCTAGTGACCGACCAGCAGTGGGTCAACGCGCGAATGACTATTGAGCGTGTCGTTGCCACTTGGCACACCGACACACCCGCTTCCTTCATCTATCCATCCAACCCTTACCTACCTGACCCTTACCCAACTACCCTGGGCCTCAGGACGAGCTGGAGGAGAGTGCCTCCGACAGGGCCTGCTGCACTTCTTCTGCCGTGGGGCCTGCACGCAACTCGTCTGCCTCTTCGCGACGCTTCTTGCGCTCGGAGTGGTAGGTCAAGCCTGTACCCGCCGGAATCAACCGACCGACCACAACGTTTTCCTTCAGACCGCGCATGTTGTCGCGCTTGCCGGTTACGGCAGCCTCGGTCAGCACTCGCGTGGTTTCCTGGAAGGATGCAGCGGACAGGAACGACTCGGTCGCAAGCGACGCCTTCGTGATGCCCAACAGCAATCGCTCGTACTTCACCAGCGACTTGCCGTCTGCTCGCAGCTTTTCGTTTTCCTGTAGCACAGCTGCAAACTCAGCCTGCTCACCACGAATGAACTGCGATTCGCCTGGATCGGTGATCTCCGCTTTACGCAGCATCTGGCGCACGATGACTTCGATGTGCTTGTCGTTGATCGTCACACCCTGCAGGCGATAGACCTCCTGGATCTCGTTGGTGATATAGCGAGCCAGCTCGCTAACACCCTTCAAACGCAGAATGTCATGCGGCGAAAGCGCACCGTCGGAAACGATCTCGCCACGCTCCACGTTCTCGCCTTCGAACACCGAAATGTTCCGCCACTTCGGAATCAGCGTTTCCAGCGGCTCGCCCTCGGTGGGCGAAATGATCAGACGACGCTTGCCCTTGGTTTCCTTGCCGAACCCGACCATACCGGCGATCCCCGCAAGAATTGCGGGCTCTTTCGGCTTGCGGGCTTCGAACAGATCGGCGACGCGTGGCAGACCACCCGTGATGTCCTGGGTCTTGCTGCTTTCCTGCGGGATACGTGCAATCACGTCACCGATGCCCACGTGATCACCGTTCTCGATCATCAGGATCGCGTTCGGCGGCAGCAGGTAGTGCGCAGGAATGTCCGCGCCGGGCAACATGATCGGGCCGCCTTTGGCGTCGATCAGCTGAACGGCAGGCTTGAGGTCCTTGCCACCGCTGGGCCGATCCTTCGGATCGAGCACCATGATGTTGGTCAGACCCGTCATCTCGTCGGTCTGGCGATTAACCGACAAACCTTCTTCCATTCCCGTGAAGAGCGCCTTGCCAGCGACTTCCGGCACGATGGGATGGGTGTGCGGATCCCAGCTCGCAATGACCTGACCGGCTTTCACGCTGGCGCCTTCGTTCACGGTCACAACAGCGCCATAGGGCAGCTTGTAACGCTCACGCTCGCGGCCATGTTCGTCGGCGACTGCAATACCACCGGAACGCGAGACCGCGACCAGTTCACCGGTCGCCTTCGTTACGGTCTTGAGGTTGTGCAGGCGTACCCGGCCACCGTGCTTCACCTGAACGCTGTCGATTGCCGTTGCTCGACTTGCCGCGCCACCGATGTGGAACGTCCGCATGGTCAGCTGTGTACCGGGTTCACCAATCGATTGTGCCGCGATGACGCCGACAGCCTCGCCGACGTTGACCACATGTCCACGCGCGAGATCGCGTCCGTAGCACATGGCGCAGACGCCGTGGCGGGTCTCACAGCTGATGGGTGAACGCACGCGAATCTCGTCAACGCCCAGCGATTCCAGCTTGGCGGTCCATGCTTCTTCAAGCACGGTACCGGCTTCGAGCACGATGGTCTTGCCATCGGGCGCATAGACGTCGTCAGCGACAACACGGCCGAGCACGCGAGCACCCAGCTGTTCAACAATGTCGCCGCCTTCGATCAGCGGTGTCATGACGAGGCCGGCGCGGGTACCGCAATCCACCTCTGTGACAACCAGATCCTGTGCCACGTCAACGAGACGGCGGGTGAGATAGCCGGAGTTGGCCGTCTTGAGCGCCGTATCCGCGAGACCTTTGCGCGCGCCGTGTGTCGAGATGAAGTACTCATTCACCGACAGACCTTCGCGGAAGTTCGCGATGATCGGCGTTTCAATGATGGAGCCGTCTGGACGCGCCATGGGGCCGCGCATGCCCGCCAGCTGACGAATCTGCGCCGGTGAACCCCGAGCGCCAGAGTCGGAGTAGATGAACACCGAGTTGAACGACGCTTGTTCAACTTCGGCACCCGACTTGCTGATCACGCGTTCGCTAGAGATACCAACCATCATGGCCTTACCCACGAGGTCGTTGGCACGCGCCCAGATGTCGATGACCTTGTTGTACTTCTCGCCCTGCGTGATGAGGCCGGACGCGTACTGCGACTCGATCTCCTTCACCTCGGCTTCAGCCTCATCGATGATCACGGCCTTCTGTGCCGGGATCTCGAAGTCGTTCACACCGATCGAGCAGCCCGATCGCGTGGAGTATTCGAAACCCAGGTACATCAGCTGGTCAGCGAAGATGACGGTCTCTTTCAGCCCGACGTTCCGATAGCAGGCATTGAGCAGGCGCGAGATCGCCTTCTTCGTCATCGCCTGGTTGACCAGTTCGAACGGCAGCGACTTCGGCACGATGTCATAGATCAACGCGCGGCCGACCGTTGTGTCGACCAGCGTGCGCTTGGGCTTGGCATCGCCTTCCGTGATGCGCACCTTGACCCGCGCATGCAGCGATACGCGACCAGAACGATATGCACGATGCACTTCGTTGCTGTCCGCGAATGCCATGTCTTCGCCTTTCGCGTTCACCTTCTCGCGCGACATGTAGTAGAGGCCAAGCACCACGTCCTGCGACGGCACGATGATGGGCTCGCCTGATGCGGGCGACAGGATGTTGTTGGTCGACATCATAAGCGCGCGCGCTTCGAGCTGGGCTTCAAGCGTCAGCGGCACGTGCACGGCCATCTGGTCACCGTCGAAGTCCGCGTTGTAAGCGGAGCAGACGAGCGGGTGCAGCTGAATCGCCTTGCCTTCAATGAGCACGGGCTCGAACGCCTGAATGCCGAGTCGGTGCAGGGTGGGCGCGCGGTTCAACAGCACGGGGTGTTCGCGAATTACTTCGGCCAGGATGTCCCAGACCTCTGCGGTCTCGCGCTCAACCATTTTCTTGGCAGCTTTGATGGTCGTGGCAAGACCACGCGCTTCAAGCTTGCCGAAGATGAACGGCTTGAACAGCTCGAGCGCCATCTTCTTCGGCAGACCACATTGATGCAGGCGGAGTGTCGGACCGACCACGATCACAGATCGGCCGGAATAGTCGACACGTTTGCCGAGCAGGTTCTGGCGGAACCGACCCTGCTTGCCCTTGATCATGTCAGCCAGCGACTTCAGCGGACGCTTATTCGAGCCAGTGATGGCGCGACCACGACGCCCGTTGTCCAGCAGCGCGTCGACCGCTTCCTGCAGCATCCGCTTTTCGTTGCGAACGATGATGTCCGGCGCCGACAGATCGAGCAGGCGCTTCAAACGGTTGTTGCGGTTGATGACGCGGCGATACAGATCGTTGAGATCCGAGGTGGCGAAACGCCCACCATCCAACGGAACCAGCGGACGCAGATCCGGCGGCAGCACAGGCAACACGCGGAGAATCATCCACTCGGGCTCATTGCCCGAGCTGACGAACGCCTCCATCAACTTCAGCCGCTTCGACAGCTTCTTGATCTTGGTTTCCGAATTGGTCGCCGGAATCTCTTCGCGCAAGCGCGCGATTTCAGAGTTCAGGTCGAGCCCGCCGAGCAGTTCCTGCACGGCCTCGGCGCCCATCTTCGCGGTGAATTCGTCACCGTGCTCTTCGAGCTTCTGGAAGTACTCCTCGTCCGACAGCAGTTGGCCTTGCTCCAGCGTCGTCATGCCGGGATCG